>NZ_JCBCUZ010000008.1:0-188724 GCF_059862735.1 Pseudomonas sp. MF06569
TCATGGCGTAACGGCTGATGCGCCAACCGGTAATCACCCCGGCCTCGCGGGCCATGACCTCTTCCAGCGGGCCGTTGTCCATATTGTCGAGCCAGGTGTTGAAACGTTCGATCAGGGTGGGGTCGACTTGAAATTCAACCGCCGTCGCGCCATCCATCACACGCCATGGCCAGCGCCTTTCCAATTCGTTTCCGAGAGCATCTTTGGGTGCCTGCAACGGAGCGCCAGCCTTGTAGGCCTCGTCATACATATGGTGCAGGGCAATTTGCGATAGCACCTCTTTTCCACCTGCTGCAGCTTTGCCTTGATCGCCGGGCGGGTAACCGCCGCCAACGTCGGAGTGCATGCCGGGGTAGATATATTCCCTGGTGCCGTTGCGATAGGTGGACAGGCAGTCCGGGTCGTCGGGGTTGGCCTGGCGCCGGATCGAGTCCAGGGGGAAGCAACTGCGCTGCTCGTGGGCTGCCACCATATGCACGCAGCGCTCCAGAAATTCTTCGGAGTCGGACAGGCGCAGGGTGCCGTCGGCCCAGCCCATGTGGCCTGCGGCAAATGGCGCCAGATAGGGGATACCCACTGAGGCTACAGTGTCGAACAGCCCCATGAACACAATCTTGATCGGCAGTCCGGCAAACAGGTAGCAGGTGGTGCCTTCCACTTCAACCTTGGTCAGGGCTTCGAGCCAGTTGGCAAATGCCCGCGCCTGGGCGGCGCCCCTTGAAAACCCGTACACGAACAGGCGTACAGCTTTGATGGTCGGGATGGTCTTGCCGGCATGGGCAGCGTCGATCTGAGCTTTGAGTTCGGCCAGGGGCTTGGCCAGCACTTCCTTGCGGCGGGTATAGCTGTTTTTGAAAACCGATGCTGCGAGCATATCTTCGGTGAGACTGGTGCCCATTTTTTGTACCAGGGTGTAGGCATCAGAGTTTTTAAGGCGTGGTTGGTCAGTGGCTCTTTTCAGCGCATCGATCAATCGGGTCAGCCCCCAGTTGATCCGGTTTTCGCCGCCTGTCGACATCGTCAAACCTTGGCTATCCGGTTTGAACTCGCCTATTTCCTTGAACTCGGTGCCAACGCCTTGCATGTAATAGGCATAGAAGCCTTCATTCTCAGACGTTTCCTCGTCATCCCTGCCTAAACTTGCGTGGTACAGGCGAGCCACATTGGTAGTGGTCGAAGGTAAAGCCAGGCTGTCCGTCGGTTCATGGTTGTTGGTGCCGTCAAAGCAAAGGGTGATCGTCACGATCTGCATACAGGGCCGGCCCGCGTAAGCCCATCCGGCTGCATGAGCAGCGTCCATTGCTTGTTGTTCGAACGGGTCGAAGGCTTGCTGTTGCTTTCGATAATTGAAAAGCACATCTCCCGGTGTTTGCGGTAAAAGCCCGCCCATTTTGAAGTCGGGAGTAGCACTGAGAAATTCTCCAGTGGACCTTTTGGGGCGCGGCGTCATGGTTTCGGACATGTGGCAGGCTCCTGCATTTTTTGAGGGTAATGAAACGGATAATCCGGCCGGCCGGGATAGGTCGCTCCAGCTGATACCGCAACTTGGTTACATGGTAAGAAATGCACGTTTACAAGCCCCAACTCTTCATACGGCGCCACTGCTACAACGGCGCGATGGCGGGTGTATTGAGCTTCGTGCTCTTGAGCTGCCTTGGACCAGGCATCGGAATAGCGGGGCTTGGGCCAGTCGGCATATGCATGTGGATTAGGGTCTTTCACCCACTCGACCACCACGGTCAAGCCGGGGTGCCATTTCACGGGAAGCGTGGCGCAGCAGTTCTGTTTGGCGCCGCCGCCATAGGGGCTGATGTTGGGCCCGCCATTGCCATTGACCGAAAACCGGTTGATCGCCGCCGAGGTATGGCTATATCCCTCGATTGGCGCACCCAGACGGTCAGGCAGGGAGTCGGCACAGCCCTGTAACGCAATCCCGGCGATAAACATCACCAGCAGTGAGCGAGTCATGGTTTCGGACATGTGGCAGGCTCCTGCATTTTTTGAGGGTAATGAAACGGATAATCCGGCCGGCCGGGATAGGTCGCTCCAGCTGATACCGCAACTTGGTTACATGGTAAGAAATGCACGTTTACAAGCCCCAACTCTTCATACGGCGCCACTGCTACAACGGCGCGATGGCGTGTGTATTGAGCTTCGTGCTCTTGAGCGGCCTTGGACCAAGCATCTGAATAGCGGGGCTTGGGCCAGTCGGCATACGCATGCGGATCAGGGTCTTTCTCCCACTCGACCACTACGGTCAAGCCGGGGTGCCATTTCACGGGAAGCGTGGCGCAGCAGTTCTGTTTGGCGCCGCCGCCATAGGGGCTGATGTTGGGCCCGCCATTGCCATTCACCGAAAACCGGTTGATCGCCGCCGAGGTATGGCTATAGCCCTCGATTGGCGCACCGAGTCGGTCAGGTATGGAGTCGGCACAGCCCTGTAGCGAGAGACCGCTGATTAACAGCAAAAGAGGCAAGCGACTCATGAGTGGGCCTTGTGCCAGGTCGAGGTGATTGGAAGGTGGGTGCTCAGCGCCGTGGCGATAAAGTCTTCGTGCTCATGTTTTTCCCGCTTCTGCCGGCTGATATCCAGATGGATTTCAATCAGGCAACGAATCATGGCTTCGCGTGAAGTGAAGCCATGCTCATGGGGCGTCTTGGCGTGCTCCTTGAACCAGCGAAGTGCCGCGCTGACAGCTTGCAAGTGCAGCACTTGCTCATTGCTCAGGCTCATGCCGGTTTGCGCAGCCTGATCGCCCGGGCGGGTGTCGAACCCTGATAGCGCTGCAGCTTTGTTGTCGTGATCGATCCAGTGCCACCGGCTGACCGGGGCGTGAAACAACTTGAGTTGAGGGGGATCAAGCTGCTCGCAGAAAGACTTGAACAGGCGGGTGTCGTAATAACGCAGTACACCGCTGCACGTATTCTGGTTCCAGCAAGCCCGGGTAGCCCCACGCAAGTGCGCGGCCAAGGCGTCGAAAGGCCAGCGACTGGTCAGTGCCAGCACACAAAAGTCGTGGTGTACCGCGTCAAGCAGCGCCAATAGCCCGGCGCACTGTTGCTCATGGGTCAATTCGATGCGCAGCAGCAGTGGGCCAAAACGGGCCACTTCGTGCTCCAGCGTTTGCTCGAACAACCAGGCGCTGGCAGGCGCCGGTGTCAGTTCAAGCAGGGGCGGCAATAGCTGGGCAGGCAGTGTCGTGCAGTCGATCAGAACATCCAGGTGGTCGAGCTTCGCCTTGCGGGCTTCTACGGTCAAAAGTTGAAACCAGTCCTTTGCGGTTGTTGACATGTTGCTTCCTTGTTTCAAGAGGTTCGCTGATGAAGTGTTACTGCGCCACCAATGCCTCGGCCCTGGCCTGTGCAGCCAGCAAGCAGCCCTTGCACACCCCTCTGGGCGACGCTGGGGGCTCGTTTGCCTGGGCGTCTGTAGCCTCCGGATCAAGCAAGGACGGAATGCTTGAGAGCCCCAGCAAGTCGGGCAATAGCGACACCGCCGCCGTTCCGCTGAGGGGGGCGCCGCCGGTTTCAATCGGGGTGCTGCTGAAGATGCCTGCGGGGCTGATGACCAGGTGGTGCCCCCCGGCTTTCAAGGTAAGGCTGGCACCCGCGTCCAGGATCAGATTGGCTCCGGCCTTGAGGTGAACTTCCTGACCTGCCTCCACGACCACGGTCTGCCCGACCCGGGTATGGCTGCTGCTGGCGACCTGCAAGTAGTCGCTGGCCTGGAGCGCCACTTTTCGATCTGCCGCTACAGTGCGCTGGTCCTGCGCCTCGAGCACCGCAATGCTGTTGCCTTTGATGGTTTCATGGCGCTCGTTGCCAACTTCAATGCGGCTGTCATGCCCGATGTTCTGTTCCATGTCGCGCTGGGCACGCAGATAGATCAGCTCCTGACCGGCGCGATCTTCAAGGTGCAGTTCGTTGAAACCCCGGCCTCCCGGTGAACTGCGGCTGCGCAAGACACTGCGGGTCTTGTGCGCTGGCAACTCATAAGGCACCGGGTTCAGGCTATTGGCCAGGCAGCCGCTGACCACGGGCCGGTCGGGGTCGCCCTCAAGGAAGGTGACCAGCACCTCCATCCCGACCCGCGGAATCGTGACCCCGCCGTGGCTGCCGCCCGCCCAACTGGATGCCACCCGTAGCCAGTAGCTGGACTTGTCATCAGCCTTGCCTTCGCGGTCCCAGTGGAACTTGACCTTGATCCGGCCATAGGCATCGCAATAGATCTCTTCGCCGGCTGGCCCGGTGACCAGGGCCGTTTGGCTGCCCAGCACGCGGGGTTTGGGGTATGGCTGTTGCGGGCGATAAAACACATCCCAGGGCGTTGCCACGAAACGGTTGCGATAGCCCTGTTCAAGCTGTTCTGAATCAGGTGAGGGGGCATGGCTGATGCTCTCTTCCAGTACCTGCGGCTGATAGCCCTGGTGATGGACTTCAGTCAGTAACCAGAGCGCGTTCCACTCTTTGCGCGGGTGTTCGCTGAGCAACATGAAGTGCCCGCTGACCAGCGTTGGCTGATCGCTGTTGCCTTCGGATTGACGGTAATCGGCTCGGTGACGCTCAAGGGCGCGCCGGGTCAAGGGCTTGCCGCGCTCACCCTGGACGAACAAACCTGGATAGTCATAGTCCTCAAGATCGGGCTGAGGGCTCTGGGCTTCAGGGTTATGGGTGGCCTGGACGGTAAAGCCAGCTTTCTCGAAGTTGAAATCCCTGCGCGTGGTGCGACTGGTACGGGCCTCAACGCGCAGGTTGAAGTGCTTGATGGCAGGCTCATCGGCCACCATGCCGCTGTCCTGCAGGTAGGCGGTGGGTTTATCCAGTTGGGGAAACCCCGTCTGGTCATCGCCGAACACCAGCAAATGGGCGTGCCTGGAGTGTTCGAAGTGGTAATGAATACCTTCTTCGCGGCACAGGCGCTGGATGAAGTGCAAGTCCGACTCGTTGTACTGGACGCAGTATTCTCGCGGCGGGTAAATCGCGTTCAGTCGAAACTGGTAGGCATCGCCAAGGATTGCGTGTTCTTCAAGGATCTTGCTGATGATTTGCGCAACCGTGCGCTGTTGGAAAATACGCTGATTGGTGCGATGTCTTAGATAGGCAAGGTGCGGGACCAGCGTCAGGCTGTAACGTGTCAGACGTTTGCCTGAATCGCCTTGGGCAATACGATATATCTGCCCATGAATACCGTTACCTCTGTTGTTGAAAGCCAGAAAAGCTTGTTTGTGAAGCATGCTTTCAAGGTCAAGATTCGGGCGTTCGCTGACGAGTTCTACCTTGATGGCAAACGGTGTGCTGATGGCTTCCGTTCCTTGAAATTCAAGCACACGCAGATCGTGTTCAAGCCCTTCGATAGTGAGCGTGAACAGTGTTTCGTTAGCAGGGTTGAACATGTTTTTTTCCTCAAGCCTGACCCTCAAAAGCTCATGAGCGGTATCAACCGTTAAACAACGATTGATACCGTGAAACACTCAGTCAGTGTCAGCCTGCGACTGGGGTGCGCCAGTCATCAGAACCGGAAGTGCCGGACACTTCGTGGGTCCAGGTGATTTTGCGATAGGTGAACTCAACGTCTTCCAGATGGGTGAAGTGCGAATTCGACGGGTCCTGGCAGTTATGCATGTAGTCCTTGATGTCGACGATGATCGCGTCTTCAAGTTTGGTGGTGAAGTAGTGCTCCTGAGTGCCTGCTGAAGAAGTGCGATACCACTCGATAGTGATTTCAGTCAGGCGCTCGCCGGATGTCAGTGCAGCCAGCAGCAGCGGTGACGACTTGTCGAAGACCTTGGTGATCTTGACCGGCTTGTGAACGCGTTGACCGGTTGGTTGACCCGATTGCGGATCGCGAGGAATGATCACTTCGTGACTGAAACCTTGAACCATGACCTGGTCTTCGTGACCTTCCTGATAGGTGTTGCCGACCGAGTCGGCGGTGAAAGCACCGGCGGTAATCAGACCCTGTTTGGTACCGGTGATGGACATATACGCTGGCGTTGCCATGGATGATTTCCTTACTGATAAATATAGAAGCCCGCAGGCTTTTTTAATGGCGGGCGCCTATTTGCTATCAAAGCCCATGCCAGAAAAAATAAAGTCGTTGTTTATCAGGGATGTAGGATTACTAGTTGGATTTAATTTGTTTTCTTAATGAAAAGTTCCGATAAAAGTGCGCAAGAAGTTGCGCAGTGGTGTGCAACTTCTTGCGCACTTGGCTGTGCGCCAAGATTTGCAGGCGTTACAGGGATCTATTCACAGGGTTATCCACATTCAAGTGTGCAACTTGTTGCGCATAGTGGCTAATTAGGGGGCTTGGTTGTACGGTGCGTTGTTCGTTGTTTTTGTGAGCGGCACATTAGGTGTTGTTTGATGGGTGTCAAGTTGTGCGTATGACAGATATATAGTTTTTAAGTGTGGGAAATATCTTAATTAAAGCGTGCGCCCAATCCTGTGGGAGCGGGCTTGCTCGCGATGAAGGCGACGCGGTCTTTGAATCAGATCGCGTCGATGCCATCGCGAGCAAGCCCGCTCCCACATTTATCTGGGCGTTTTATTGCTGCGCATTGCGCGTATGCCGATACTCGCTCACGGCGTCATACACCGCCTTGCGCAGGCGGTTGATCCCGCCAATCGGACGATGCTCTTCGATGCCATGCCACGGGCTGAACGACAGGTTGTCACACGCCAGATTCTGGCTTGGGGTGTCGAAGTCCTGAGGGGCAATCCTGACCCGTGCCACCGTCTCGAAGGGCGCGTCAGACTCTTTCCATTCGATGCTCGTATCTTCAATCGGCATGAAGCGGTTGGCGTTCTGGCGTTGAACCTGCAAGACAAAACAGGCAGGTACACGGTCGGTGGAAAGTTGCTGGTTCAAGGCATTGCGCAAGAAATTGGGCAGTGCCTCATTTTGCGCCGGCAATGTGTATGCCGGGCAGCTCTCAGGGTCGGGGGCCACGCGGTATTTGGCATTGGCCGTGCCGAACTTGTAGGGCGACACTGAAAAATACGTGGTTTGCGAGGGGCTGGCGGGGGCGGGTGCCAGTGTCGCCAGGGCGATAAACAAATGGCGGACCTGCCAGCTGCGCGGATCCCACGACGGGAAGAAGGCCAGCACCTTTTTGCCATCTGCCTGGGCACCAATGTTCTGACGGTATTCGGCTACGTCGCTGACGAAGAAGTTGGGATGGTTGAACATCACAAAATCCTGTTCTCCACGACCCTGCTGGCTTGGCAGCAACTGAACCCCCGGTACGTCGAGCAACTTGATCGCCATCCCCCGGGCATCCCGGATGCTGTCAAATTGCGGGTAAGCGTTGCCATTGGACAGACGCATCACCGCTTGCCAGGTTTTACCCGGTGCGGCGAATACGCCCTGGCGCAATGCCGGATCGAGATCGTCGATCACCTGGACCTGGGCTTTGACGCAGCCGTGGGCCTTGGCGTGGGCATCGCGCAGATAACGGGTGTTCTCGCGGTGCTGGTCAACGATCCTGATCGCCGTCTGGATAGTGTCCTGGGTCATGGCGGCTTCACCCGCGGGGATCTGTTCCTGGGCCGAGACCGGGCCGCGATGCTGCCAGGCGTACCAGCCCGTGGCCAATCCCCAGCCAAGTAACCCCAGAGCGATCAGCGCCAGCAGTAACGTGCCCAGCCATTTGCCGAGTCGAAGCCAGAAAGCGGTCAGCATGCAAACATCCTTTTAGGGAAAACTTCGGTGTGTCGAACAAACTTCATTCGTTGGGCAACGGGTGTTCAAGGGGCCCGTCGAGCACTTTCAAGTACTCCAGCAACGCCCAGCGCTCTTCGGGTTGCAGCAGGCGTCCGATGACGCCATTGCCGCGAGGGCCGGGGCGGAACTCGTGCCCGCTGTTGTGGTTGCCGCTGATACGCGTATCGAGCACAAAACCACCGTCAAAGGCTTCGGTGCGGTAGCCCAAATGCCGCGGGTCGTACTCAAAGCTGCCGCGATAGAAGGTCTGGTCGCGCTCGGCCTGTGGCGACAGCAGTTGGTACACCGTAGGCACTGAGCCGTTGTGCAGGAAGGGCGCTGTGGCCCAGATCCCGTCGAGGGGCCGCGCCTTGTAGGCACGCACTTCCAGAACACCGATAGGGAGGCCGAAACCGTTGAGACGCGCCTGCTCTTGTGGGCCAATGCTGGCGTCATGGTAGGCCCGTTTTTCAACAAACGCAGTGACGTAGGCCAGGCCCTTGGCCACTGACAGTTTGCTCATGTCCAGAGGCGTATCGGTTTTGGGGTACAAATCCACGTTCATGCCAGCCAGTTCAGCCGGATCCCACTGCAAGGGGCTCAGGTCGTATCGATTGTCGGCAATGTTGTTCGCGGTATTGGGATCGGTGCCGATGACCTCGACCGGCAACATTTTGAGCTGCTTGACCAGGCGCCCGTTCTCCTCGACCACCGGCGGTACATGACACCCGGCGCAGTTTTCGTTGAATAGCACACGGCCTTTGGCTGCCAGGGGGCGATCGATGTTGCCGAACAGTGCCTCGGGCCAGACCGGGGGCTTGAGTTTTTGCAGGGTCTCTTCAATCAGGTGCAAGTCGTTTACCCGAACACTCGACGGGTAGCGGGCATCGCCCTGCAGTGGCTGGCCATGCTCATCGAAAAAATTCAGGGTGGCGCCAACACCAAGGGCTTCACCAATATTGCGTGCCATCGGCTGCTTGGCCGAACCGTTCCACTGCACCCAGTCGAACGTCCACATATCCCACAGGTGCGGATAGTCAACCGGAGCGTTGGCTACGCGGTAGTTGGACGGGGAAATGGCATCACCGAAACTGGCGTTGGCGATCCTTCCGAAAGCATCGGTACGGCCCGGCCCTTCGAGTGTGGGATAGAGGCCGCGATGGGTGTCATTCCAGGCCACCGCCAGAAACGTATCCAGGGATGCCTTGAAGTCTTTGCGCAGTTGTTTGTGCTGCGCTTCGTACTGCTCGCCCAGCACCGTGCGTGCGAAGCGCTCGAATTTCCAGGGGTTGTAGTAGGTCGCGGCGAGGCTGGCTACCAGCGCCTGACCAAAACTGCCGCCGCGCAAGGTCGGTACGCTGGATGGCAGCACATGTTGTGCCGGGGCACCATCGATGCGCAGTGCCTGGCCTTTGTAGCGCAGTTCACCGGTGTGGCAGGCGGCGCAGGTGATGTCCAGGTACTCGACCTGGCTGCCCGGGTTCTGGTGGCGAGTAAAGCCCACTGGCAGGTTGCCCGGGTTGGCGGTAGTGGCCTGTTGCTTGGGATCGACCAGAAACCCGAAACGCGCCAGATACTCGGGCGCTGCGAAAGGCTGTTTTGAAAAGGGCAGTTCGAGGGCGCTGAACCAGTCGTAATGCAGGCCTTTAACCTGGGTCCCCTGGGGGGTGTAGTAATAGGTCTGGCGTTCGGCAGGGGTCCACTGATCCAGATAGTGCAGTTGCTGAGGGGGCTCGTAGGCAGGCAGTTTCGGGTTGGCAATGAAGTAGATCACCAGGCCAAGCCCCAGGACCAACGCCAGCAGCAGTCCCAGCAGAACACGGTAAAACAGACGCACAGTAACGCTCCTTGTAAAAATAATTACAGCCTTATGCCTCAGGTACGGTCAGGCATCAAGTGACCCGATGGCATTGTCGGGTTTACAGATGTGTTAATAAAAGTTGCTGTAATCGTGAATTGTTATTAATGCATGAACTTATCGGCATTTCGCCCCTCTTATGCCGGTAGCCATTGGTCGCGGCCGCCTGATAAGCTCGCGGCTTTATTCGATTGCCCATTTGGCGCATGAACAAGGAAATAGCATGAAACAGCATCGGTTGGCGGCAGCTGTGGCTCTGGTAAGCCTGGTACTGGCGGGTTGTGATTCGCAGACCAGCGTAGAGCTGAAAACTCCAGCGCAAAAAGCCTCGTACGGCATTGGCCTAAACATGGGTAAAAGCCTGGCTCAAGAAGGCATGGATGATCTGGATTCCAAGGCCGTAGCCCAGGGCATCGAAGATGCCGTCGGCAAGAAAGAGCAAAAGCTGAAGGACGATGAGCTGATCGAAGCGTTTGCAGCACTGCAGAAACGTGCTGAAGAGCGCCTGACCAAGATGAGCGAAGAAGCTTCTACTGCTGGCAAAAAATTCCTGGAAGAAAATGGCAAGAAAGCAGGTGTTGTCACTACCGCTTCTGGCCTGCAGTACGAAGTCATCAAGAAAGCCGATGGCCCTCAGCCTAAAGCCACCGACGTGGTGACTGTTCACTACGAAGGCAAATTGATTGATGGCAAGGTGTTCGACAGCTCGGTTGAGCGCGGCAGCCCGATCGATCTGCCGGTTAGCGGCGTGATCCCGGGTTGGGTTGAAGGTCTGCAACTGATGCATGTTGGCGAGAAGTACAAGCTGTACATCCCTAGCGAACTGGCCTACGGCGCACAAAGCCCAAGCCCGTCGATCCCGGCCAACTCGGTGCTGGTATTCGATCTGGAACTGCTGGGCATCAAAGATCCTGCCAAAGCAGAGCAAGACGCTGCCAAATAAGTAGCATGTTGTACGCGTAACGCCCCGTCTCGACGGGGCGTTGTCGTTTCTGCAGTCAGGTTTTTGTTTGCGTCAGTGTTGTCCTGCACCCTTTCAAATCGCCCATAAGTTCCCTTGGCTAGTGGTTGCTGACTGCCAAGTCAATGAATTTATGGGTTTTTTTATGTGTGTAAAAAACGCCCGATCTGACTCCAGCCCTTATGGGGCGGGCCTTTCAGCCTTAAAAAACAGCTCTGTTCACAAGGTTATCCACAATTTGTGTGGATAACATTTTCCTCCCGGTGGGGCGTTCAGGGCTGTTTTCACAAAAATTTCACTTGCGAGTGAAAACCCGAGAGACCTTGGTGGCTGATAGGATTAAGCTTCAAGGGAAAGTTCTGACTCGATTTATTTAAAAGTCTGACGGGGTTTAGTAATGGATCTTCAAATCATCAAGCGTAATGGTGAGCCTGAATACGCCGTTCTTTCATGGGAAAGTTATCAGGCGCTGCTCAAGGCTGCAGGCCTCAAGGAGCGAACTGCAGCGCCTGACCCTGTACTACAGGCATCTGCCCCCGAGCAGGTGCATCCCGGACTCGATCAACTGCGCAGCCTGCGCGAGAACAAGGGCCTGGCCCTTGAAGTGCTGGCTCGCACAGTCGGTATCAGTCCGTCCTATCTGGGAATGATAGAAACCGGTGAGCGTCTCCCCGACCTCGCCATTCGTCGAAGCTTGGCCTGGGAGCTTGGTATCCCGGGCTGGAGGGAAGCACCATGAGCGTTCGCATCAGTCGTCAACACTGGGATGGGTTGTTGGCTGAGCTCGATCAGGCGCGCCGACAGCGCCACTTGCTGACTTACCGTGCACTATTGGAACGGTTGCAATTACCGAGCCCTGCAATGTTGACCCTTACCGCAGCACTTGAGCACCTAGCGGCGATGGATGCCAGGGCCGAGCAGCCCTTGCGCAGTTCGCTGGTGATCAGCCAGGGCGCAAGTCGCCTGCCACGCACGGGCTTTTTTGAGTGCGTTGAGCGGCTTGGGCGTTTTCCCGGCCCGCCGGATGGCATTGCCGCCGCGTCATGGCATGCCTCAGAGGTGGTGCGCGTGTTTGAGCATGCTTATGAGCACGAGGAGGCTTGAGTGCTCTGGCGGTTTAAGGCGCGCCTGAGCTACTGGCTGGCGCGCAAGTTGTTTCGCTGGCCGTGGTGCGTGCGCCAGCCGCGCGTCTGGGGCTGGATGGAAGGGCAGTTTGCACGTATGGCCAACCTGGGCGATACCCGTGCCCAAAGCTTCTACGGGCACATTCTGGCCTTTCGCGGTCAAGGCCTTGGAGCGAAGGAGGAGGGCGTACGCCTGTTGCGTCTGGCGGCATTGAGCGGCGACGCGAAGGCAGCTTATCAAGTGGGTGTTTTCAGCCTGGCGGGTTCGCTCGGCAAGACCCCGGATGCTGCAGAAGCGGCGCGCTGGTGGACGATGGCGGTAAAGGCGGGACATCCACTGGCCGCGCACAAGCTGGCGATGTTGTATCAGGAAGGTGGCCCGGGATTGCTGGCTGATCCGCAATTGGCCCGGCTTTACCAATAGCCAATAAAAAGGGCGGGACGCATAACGCGGCCCGCCCTTTTTTTCAGCCTTGATTTACTTCTTTGCCACTTGCGAGCTGAGCTTGAGGTAGTCCAGCAGAATCCGCCCGGTTTCACTCAGGTAGGCGTCATCTTCCGGTTTGGTCTTTTCAGGCTCTACCGGCAACGCATCCTCGTCTTCTTTCTTCATTTCCTTGAGCGGTGCTTCGCCTTTGGCCTGACGGCGAGCGTTCTCCATCACCAATTGCTTGGCATCGATATCGGCGTGCTGTGCACGGCGCTCGGCCTCGTTCAGGCTGACGGTCTTCTCGGCCATCAACTTCTCGGCCAGGGCCAGCTTGTCGCGGATAAAGATGAACTCGGCATCCTTGGTCGCGCGGGCATCATGGTTGGCTTTGAGCCGGTCAATGTAAGGCTTGAACGGATCAGACGCCGGCTTGATGGCAGGGCGGATGGTGTCCCACGGCATGGCTTCAGGCAGTGCGCTTTCGCCGATTTCCTTGGTGTCGATGATCGACGGGAAGGCAACGTCAGGCAGTACGCCCTGATGCTGGGTGCTCTGACCGGAAACCCGGTAGAACTTGGCCAGAGTCAGTTTCAGCTCGCCGTGGTTCAGTGGCTGGATGGTTTGCACCGTACCTTTGCCGAACGTCTGGCCGCCGATGATCAACGCGCGATGGTAGTCCTGCATGGCGCCGGCAAAAATCTCCGAGGCCGAAGCCGAGAGGCGGTTGACGAGCAACGCCATCGGGCCTTTGTAGAACGCGCCCGGGTTTTCGTCTTCCAGAACGTCCACCTTGCCGTCGGCGTTACGCACCAGAACCGTCGGACCCTTGTCGATAAACAGACTGGTCAGTTCGGTCGCTTCCTGCAACGAGCCGCCACCGTTGTTGCGCAGGTCGATAATCACGCCATCGACTTTTTCTTTCTGCAACTCGGTCAGCAGTTTTTTGACGTCGCGGGTGGTGCTCTTGTAGTTCGGGTCGCCAGCGCGGAACGCTTTGAAATCCAGGTAGAAGGCCGGGATTTCGATGACGCCGAGCTTGTAGTCCTTGCCATCCTGTTTCAGGTTGAGGATCGACTTTTTGGCAGCCTGTTCCTCAAGCTTCACCGCTTCGCGGGTGATGGACACAATCTTGCTGGTCTGGTCGTTCGGCGCGTTGCTGGCCGGAATCACTTCCAGGCGCACCACGGAGCCTTTAGGGCCACGAATCAATTTGACCACTTCGTCCAGACGCCAGCCGATGACGTCGACCATTTCCTTGTCGCCCTGGGCAACACCGATGATCTTGTCAGCCGGTGCGACTTGTTTGGTCTTGTCGGCAGGGCCCGCGGGCACCAGCCGGACAATTTTCACCTGGTCGTTATCGCTCTGCAACACGGCGCCGATGCCTTCCAGCGACAGGCTCATGTTGATGTCGAAGTTCTCCGCGTTATCTGGCGACAGATAGTTGGTGTGCGGATCGTAAGACATGGCGAAGGTGTTGATGTAGGCCTGGAAGATGTCTTCGCTGCGGGTCTGATCAAGGCGCGACAACTGATTCTTGTAACGCTTGGTCAGCAGCTCCTGAATTTTTGCAGGCTCTTTGCCAGCGATCTTCAAGCGCAGGACTTCGTCCTTGATGCGTTTGCGCCACAGGTCATTGAGTTCGGCTTCGGTCTTGAGCCACGGAGCGTCCTTGCGGTCGATCTGCAAGGTTTCGCGAGCCGTGAAGTCCAGAGAGTCAGGGCCTTTGTTCAGCTCTGCAAGGGCGAAGTCCAGGCGCGATTTGACGCGGTCCAGATAGCGCTTGTAGATGATGAAGCCGGGATTGAGATCGCCGCTTTTGAGGAAGTCGTCAAACTGATACTTCCATTTGTCGAACTCGGCAATATCGCTGGCCAGAAAATAGCTTCGAGAAGGGTCAAGCAGCTTCAGGTAACTGTCATAGATGATCGCGGAGCGCGCGTCATTCAGTGGCGGCTTGCTGTAATGATGGCGCTTGAGCAGCTCAACAACGTTAAGACTGGCAATTACCTCATCACGATCGGGCTGAAGGTTATCCCAACTGTTAGCGGCGAACGAATTGGCCGAAAACGGCAAAACGCCTAGGCCAATGAATAGGGCAAGTGCGGTGCTAGGGAATAAATGCTTCATGCTGATTCGACGCGGGGGCAATTGATAACGCATATTAGGCCGTCTTTGAAGTCGCCGGTTCCATCAAGGACCGGTCGCATAATGCAAAAAGCCCGGCGCAACAGCTCCGGGCTCAGTCCAGACTCACTATGGAGGCACTGTGAAAGCATTGCAAGGCGTTGAAGGTCAAGTGACATGGGTTGAAGAGCCAAGCCCGGCATGTGATGTAGGACAAATTCGAATTCGTGTGGCGGCTGCGGGGCTCAATCGGGCCGATCTGTTGCAGAGCGCCGGGTTGTATCCGCCGCCGCCGGGCGCCAGTCAGGTGTTGGGCCTGGAGTGCTCCGGAGTGGTCACTGAAGTGGGGCCGGGTTCGTCCTGGCAGGTGGGCGACCGGGTTTGCGCGCTGCTGGCGGGCGGCGGCATGGCGCAAGAGGTGGTGGTCGATGCCCGTCACGCCCTGCCAGTGCCTGAAGGTCTGTCGCTGATCGAAGCGGCAGCCTTGCCTGAGGTGTACAGCACTGCGTGGCTGAACCTGTTCCAGCTGGCCGCTTTGCAGCCAGGTGAAAAAGTGCTGCTGCATGCTGGCGCAAGCGGTGTTGGTTCAGCGGCCATTCAGCTGTGCAAGGCCTTCGGCAGCCCGTGCTGGGTCACTGTGGGTTCGGCTGATCGTCTGGCTTACTGTCAGGCGTTGGGTGCACAGGGCGGTGTGGTGCGTACCGAGGGGCTGGACAGCCTCAAGGCCATGGGGCCTTTCGATGTGGTACTGGACCCGGTGGGCGCCAATTACGCTGAGTCCAACCTCAAGTTGCTGGCGCTGGACGGGCGTTGGGTGTTGATCGGCTTGATGGGCGGTCGCAAGGCCGAACTGGATCTGGCACTGGTACTGGGCAAGCGTATCCAACTGCTGGGTTCGACCCTGCGCAGCCGCAGCGATCAATTCAAGGCTGACCTGCTCAGTGATCTGGGGCAGCAGGTATGGCCATTGTTCACTGAAGGTCGTCTGAGCCCGCAATTGGCCAAAACCTTTCCGATTGAAGAGGCTCAGGCTGCATTTGCCGAACTGGCAAGCAATCAGGTGTCGGGCAAGCTGGTGCTGGTGATAGACAGCAGCCTGAGTTGATCCTGGTGGGAGCGGGCTTGCTCGCGATGGTAGCGACCCGGCGTGCCTGACAAAACGCGGCGTCTGTATCGCGAGCAAGCCCGCTCCCACAGGTATTGGGGTGTCACTTCCAGTGATGGATCGGCCACCCGGCCTTTTCTGCCTGTTCACGCAATACCGGATCAGGATTCACCACGTGCGGGTGATCAACCTTGAGCAGCAGCGGCAAGTCGTTGCGTGAGTCGGAGTAAAAGCTCGCGCCCTCAAGGTTTTCTTCCTGCTCATCCAGCCATTCCAGCAGGCGCGTGATTTTGCCTTCGCGGTACGTCAAGGTTCCCACGGTGTTGCCGGTGTAAAAGCCGTGTGCAACTTCCAGCTCGATCCCCAGCACTTCATCGATCCCCAGTCGCTCTGCAATCGGCTTTACCAGATGGGTGCCCGAGGCCGAAATCACCAGGATCCGGTCCCCTGCCTTGCGATGGGCCGCAATGGTTCTTGTGGCGTCGCTGAAGATGATCGGTTCGATGAAGTCTTCAACCCACGGCCCGACCAAGTGTTCAACCTCTTCGGGGGTTCGGCCTATCAACGGTTCCAGGCTGAAGGCCATGAACTCTTCCATGGCCAGTTTGCCTTGGCTGTAGGCGTCCATAAGCTCGTTGTTGCGCTGCATGAACGAGGCGGGATCAACCCAGCCCAGGCGGCCCATCTGCTCGCTCCACAGGGTGGCGCAGTCGCCATGAATCAGGGTTTCGTCCAGGTCAAAAATTGCCAAAGCCATCAGCGCAACTCGCTCTTCAGTGAATTCAAGAACATCAGGCTACCTCACAAAGGGTGCTTGAATCGATGGACAGCGCCACACGCTGACCATCCGGATACAGATCACCGGGTGCCCGGTTGAGTACATCGACGATCAGTTGCACACCACGTGCCTCTACCCGGTAGCGGATGACGTTGCCCAGCAGGCTGTGGTTGAGGATCACCCCGTCGAGTTCGCCCTGCAGGCTCAGACCCACGGTTTCAGGGCGGATGGCGATGCGGCTGTTGATCGGGCGTTGCAGCAGGCGGCTGGCAGTTTCGGGGTCCAGCAGGTTGTAGTTGCCGATAAACCCGGCGGCGAATGCATCCACTGGCGCGGCATAGAGGGTTTGGGCATTGCCGCTTTGAACGATGTGGCCCTTGTTCATCAGGAATATCCGGTCGCTCATGACCAGTGCTTCTTCCTGGTCGTGGGTGACGAAAATCGTGGTCAGGCCCAGCTCGCGCTGAATAGTGCGGATTTGCTCGCGCAAGTGCTTGCGAATTCGCGCATCCAGCGCCGACAGCGGCTCATCCAGCAACAACAGGCGCGGACGCGTGACCAGCGAGCGCGCCAGGGCCACGCGCTGGCATTGACCACCCGACAGCTGGTGGGGGTAGCGCTTGGCAAAATCATTCAGTTCCACCAGTTGCAATGCTTCGGCCACGCGCTTGTTGCTGTCATCAGTGCTGACCTTCTGCATGCGCAAGCCGAACGCGACGTTTTGCTCGACGGTCATGTTGGGGAACAGCGCATAGCTTTGAAACACCATGCCGATGCCACGCTTTTGCGGGCTCAGCGGCACGATGTCCTGGCCATCGAGCAGGATTTTGCCACCGTCCACGGGCGTTAATCCCGCGATACAGCGCAGCAGCGTGGACTTGCCGCAACCGGATGGCCCCAGCAGGGTCACGAACTCACCCTTGGCGATGCTGCAGTTGATATCGCTGAAAATCGCCGTGCCGGAATAGGATTTTTGCAGGTGTTCGACGCTGACGAAGCTCATTGGCTTTTGTCCTTGTTCAGGAAGGTGGCAACCCAGGTCAGCACCAATACAAAGAGGAAATAGGAGATCACCAGGGCGCTGGTGAAGTGGCCACTGCTGTTACGCATGTTGTTCAAGAACACCTGCAAGGTTTCGTAGCGGGTGCCCACCAGAATGTTGGCGAACACAAACTCGCCAAACAGGAACGAGAACGACAGCAGCAGGGCAACCATCAAGCCTTTACGCAAATTGGGCAGCACCACCAAAAACGCCGCCTGCCAGGTGCTGGCACCCAGCAGTTGGGCTGCGTCCATCAGGTCGCGCAGATTGATTGCCTGCAGGTTGTTGGTGATCGCCCGGTACATAAAGGGCAGCGCCACGGTGAAATAGCAGCCGATCAGAATCCAGGGGGTGCCGACCATTTGCAGCGGGCCTGAACCGTAGAGCTGCAACAGGCCCACCGATGACACCACTGGCGGTACGGCGAAAGGCAGCAGGATCAGGATGTTCATCAGCGCATCGAGCCTGGGGAAGTGGTAGTGCACCACAAACAGCAGCGGCAGGATCAGAATGACGGACAGCACCAGCGCTGCAACGCACACCAACAGCGACTGGCCGAAGGCTGCGAGAAAGCGCGGGTCGCTCCACAACTGGCTGTACCACTTCAAGGTAAAACCACTGGGCAGGATGCTCGCCGACCAACTGCTGGCGATGGAGTAAACAAGAGTGCCCAGCAACGGCAGCAACAAGATCAGAAACAGCAGCCAGACCACGCTGCGGTGGTAAATGCCGGGGGAACCCGATTCAGCGCGCGACATGGTAGCTCCTCTTTAACAGCCACTGATGCACCAGGGTCACCAGGGTCATCAATCCCACCAGAATCACCGCCAGGGCGCTGGCCATGTTCGGATCCAGGCTGATATCCCCCGAGACCATTGCAGCAATACGGATCGGCAGTACGTTGAAGTTGCCCGTGGTCAATGCATACACCGTGGCGTAGGCGCCCAGTGCGTTGGCCAGCAGGATCACGAAAGTGCCGAGCAATGCCGGGGTGAGGACGGGCAGGCCGATATGGCGCCAGAATTGCCAGCTGCTGGCCCCCAGCAAGGACGCTGACTCCCGCCAGTCTTCGCGTACGGCATCAAAGGCGGGGTAAAGCAGCAGTACGCCGAGGGGAATCTGGAAGTAGGTGTACAGGATGATCAGGCCGGTCTTGGAGTAAAGGTTGAAGTCCTCAATGATCCCGGCCTGTTTGAGCATGATCGTAATGCTGCCGTTAAACCCCAGCAGAATGATGAAGGCGAAGGCCAGCGGAACCCCGGAGAAGTTGCTGGTCATGTTGGCGAACGCGTTGACGAAATTGCGCAGCCGCGAATCCACCTTGCGCAATGAGTAACTGCCCAGTATGGCGATCACAATGCCGAACAGACTGGACCAGAAACTGATCTCCAGGCTGTGCTGGATGGCTTGCAAATAGAATTTCGAGTTGAAGATCTTGATGAAGTTGGCCATGCCCCAGCCGCTTTCTTCAGATTGCACGCTGTGGATCAGCACCCACACCAGCGGGGCAATTTGAAACACGATAAAAAAAACGGCGAAGGGCACCAGGCACAGCAACGCAAGCCATTTGCCACGGCTCATGGCGCTGGCCTCAGCAGGTCGCGACACAACGGTTTGTCATGGGTCACACCCAGCAACTCGCAGATCGTTCCGCACAACTCGGTTTGTTTGGGGGTGACATCCGGGTTGAGGCTGAACGCATCGCCCAGTACAAACAGGGGGACTTCACGCTCTTCGGGCAGCATGCCGTTGTGTGAGCGGTCGTTGTTCATGCCGTGATCGGCTGTCACCAGCACCTGATAACCGGCCTGCAGCCAGCCTTGCAGGTAGTCGGCCAGAATGATGTCGGCCGAGCGCGCACTGTTGCGGTATTGCGGGGTATCGAGGCCGTGCTTGTGCCCGGCATCATCAATGTTCATGGGATGAACCAGTAAGAAATTCGGTGTGTGCGCTACACGCAGGCTTTCGGCGTCGGCGAACAAATGGGAATCGGGGTAGTGATCGTTCCAGTAGAAATGCCCGTGCTGAATCGGCAAATCGGCGGCAACGGTATGGCGGTCCCGGGCCATCACAAATGGCGAGCGGTTATACAGTTCGCTGACCCAGTGATAAGCCGCGGCGGCCGTGCTCAGGCCACCGTCGCGAGCGTAATGGAACACGCTGCGCTGGTTGGACAGGCGCGACACATTGTTGTGCACGATGCCGCTTTCAATCGGCGGCACGCCCGTGAGGATGCATTCGTAAAGAGGGCGTGACAGCGCGGGCAATTCGCAAGTGAGCTTGTAGAGTGCAGCACGACCCGCCCCGACGTAGGCTTGCAGATGGCCCATCGCCTGGCGGGCTACCTCGTAATTCAAGCCATCGAGGACTACCAGGATAACGTTGTGTTTCATGTCCGGCGACTCCGCAAACAGAAGTAGCATGCCAACTGCGTAGTCGCTGCCGAGGTACGAAGGCTGCGAGCCTTTCGCAATCAAAGGCTCGCAGCCTGCGTTCCTTGGCAGCGACTACAGGTCTTGGTTCAGCGGGTTACTGCATATTGATGATGACTTCTTCCTGCCACAGTTGCGGCAGGGCCTTGGAGGTTTTTTCCCAGGCGTCAGCGTCCTTGATCGGGGTCACGTTTTTGTACTGATCGTTGGAGAGCAGCTTGGCTTGAACGTCATCAGGCAGCTTCAAGTGCTCGGCACGAATCGGCCGTGCATTGCCCCGCGCCAGGTTGGTTTGACCTGCATCGCTGAAGATGAATTCGCGAGTCAGCTTGGCCGCGTTCGGGTGCTTGGCGTATTTGTTGATGATGGTGGTGTAGCCCGAGATCACCGAACCGTCCGATGGAATCAGCACCACGTAGTCATCCGGGTTGACCATTTTGGCTTTGTAGCTCAGGCCGTTGAAATCCCAGACCACGCCCACTTCCACTTCCCCTTTTTCCATGGTGGCGATGGTCGGGTTGGCCAATGACAAGCGGCCTTGCTTGGCGATGTCGGCAAACATCAGCAGGGCAGGCTGGATGTTCTTTTCACTGCCGCCATTGGCCAGTGCAGCAGCCAGTACGCCGTTGGTGGCTTGCGCTGCGGTGCTCACATCACCGATGGAAACCTTGTATTTGCCGGATTTCAGGTCAGCCCACTTGGTTGGAACTTCGGAGCCGTGCAGCAGCTTTTTGTTGACGATAAACGCAATGGTGCCGGTGTAGGCCAGCGCCCAGTTACCGTCTTTGTCCTTGGCCCAGTCCGGGATCTGGTCCCAGGTGGTCGGCTTGTACGGCTGGGTCACGCCCTTGGCCACTGCAATCGGGCCGAAGGCCGCGCCTACGTCACCGATGTCGGCACTGGCGTTGTCTTTTTCAGCGGCGAACTTGGCCACTTCCTGGGCCGAGCTCATGTCGGTATCGATGTGCTTGAGGCCATAGAGCTTGTTCAGATCCGACCACGTGCCTTTCCAGTTGGCCCAGTCATCGGGCATCCCGACGCTGTTGACCGTTCCCTCTGCCTTTGCTGCGGCTTCCAGGGCTTTTAAATCCACATCGGCGGCCATGGCCGATGTGCACAGGGCGATGCTTGAACCTAACAGTGATGCCAGGAAAAACCGTTTCATCCGAAGCTCCTTGGGCGTTTTCAACGCTGGGTTTTATTGCTCTTTTGCGGTGGGTTGGTCTAGGTCAGCAATACCTGAGCCAATTTAAGCCCGGCAGATGACACTTTAATGTCGGCACTGGTTGTGCAGGGGATGTTGCAGGTTCGCGTGTGTGTTTCGAGTAAGCGTAGACCATCGCGCAGGGCTTGATTGGCAAGGCCTGTGGCATTTTCTGATGGGCCTTGTCGCAGGCGCTGTCATGCAACAGTCATATGGTCTGACTAGGCTTCGGCTATCGAGGTTTGGTGATTTTTCAGGCCGTGCCTGCCCACATTTGGTGCTGGACTAGTCCAGTCAGGTAACGTTGATGCGAGAAGGTGTACCTAAAGCGGTGACCGCGATCAGTCGCACGCTCCAAGAGCAAATTGAGCACGGCCTGTTGGCGTGCGGCAGTCAGTTGCCGGCCGAACGCAAACTCAGCGAGTTGTTTGCCACTACTCGGGTTACGGTGCGCGAGGCGTTGCTTCAGCTCGAAGCCCAGGGGATGGTCTATCGGGAGGAGCGTCGCGGCTGGTTTATTTCGCCGCCGCGCCTGGCCTATAACTTGATGCAGCGCAGCCACTTCCACGCAATGGTCACGGCCCAGGGGCGGGTGGCGTCCACTGAAGTGATTTCGGCGCGCCTGCTACCGGCCACGGCGGCGGTGTGCGACCGCTTGCAGTTGCCGGCGCTGTCCAGTGTGATCCAGATCTGCCGTGGCCGGCGCATTGACGGGAGGCTGGTGCTGTACGTCGAGCACTATTTGAACCCTCAGTATTTCCCTCGAATTCTTGAACTTGATCTCACCGGGTCGATCACCGAGCTGTATGCCCGGCATTACGACTTGCATTACGGTCGGGTGCGTTTCGAAATCGTACCTACATCATTGCCGATGCAAGCAGCAGCCACGCTCAAGGTTTCAACCGGCAGCCCGGGTTTACGGATTGCGCGGGTCAATTATGACCAGCACGAACGGCTGATCGACTGTGACCTGGAATATTGGCGACATGATGCGATTCATGTCGGGGTGGATGTGCAGGAGCGTTGAATTTTCCCTGGTTTCTGGAGGCAACTCACTCTGTGGGAGCGGGCTTGCTCGCGATGCATTCGGCGTGGTGTGTCAGGTAAAACGCGCTGATGTCATCGCGAGCAAGCCCGCTCCCACACAAGTTGAGGCAGCATCCAGGATCAATCCTTCTGCAACATTCCGCTGCCTGCGGTCACGACTTGTACGCTCAGGCGCGGGGTCGCCAGGTCAAGTCCGGCTTCATCCAGATGCCGCTTGAGGGACAGGTTGAACGCCCGCGACACTTCCCATTGCTTGATAGGTGCGGTCTTGAAACGGGCGCGCAAGATGGCGCTGCCGGACTCAAAGCTTTCGACCCCCTGGATCTCCAGCGGTGACCAGATATTGCGTCGCTGCAGTGGGTCGTTCCGCATTTTTTGCCCGACTTCACGCATCAGTTTGATCGCATCGTCGATGTCCATGTTGTAGGGGATCGCAACCCGGAAGATGGCGTAACCGAATTCCCGGGAGTAGTTCTTGATGCTTTTGATTTCGCTGAACGGGATGGTATGCACGATGCCGTCGATATCCCGCAGGCGCACCGTACGAATCGTCAGCCCTTCAACCGTGCCCAGGTGCCCGCCGACATCGACGTAGTCGTCGATGGCCAGGGAGTCTTCAATGATGATGAACAGGCCGGTGATCAGGTCGGCAACCAGTGATTGCGCACCAAAGCCGATGGCCAGACCGATCACACCGGCACCCGCCAGCAGGGGGGTGACGTTCATGCCCATGTTGGCCAGGGCCACGATCAGCGCGATGATGAAAATCGCCACAAACAACACGTTGCGAATCAACGGCATCATGGTTTGGGCGCGGGCATTGGCCAGGCCTTTGCGCGAGCGGGTCAGTGCGTGGTGCACGGCGGTGTCGGAAAGAATCCAGATCAGCCAGGCAAACAGCAGCGTGCCGCCGAGGCTGAACAGTTTGACGCTGATTTCATGACCTTCGCCTTCGGTGAAGCTGATCAGTGACATGCCCCACACCCGCAGCCCCAGCTCGATGAATACCAGCCACACGATCAGGTGCGCCAGGGTGTAGAGGAAGCTTTTCAAGCGCTCGGAATACAGCGCATGACGTTTGTGGCCGCGTTGCGGTTTTTGGGAATGACGTCGTACCAGCCCGTTGATCACCATGCACAACACCACCAGCACGGTGCAGATCAGCGACTGGCGCAGTGCGGTGCTGGTATCGCCTGCCGAGACAAACGTCGCGACCAGAGAAATACCCACCAGAATCAGGGCCGGTATGAACCAGTAGGTCCCAAGGATATCGATGCTGTCGCTCAAGGCCCGTCGGGTCAGGCGACGCGACAATGGCTGGTTGCGAATCAGGTGGGCAATGGGGCGACGGAACCGGATGATAAACAGCCCGGTGGACAGGGCGGCCATTACATTGGCAAAGGTAGCGGCCGTATGGGCCAGATGCACACCCAGGGTGGCCACCAGTCGCGGGTCACTGAGTGCTTCGCCAAAGGCTGCAAAGCTGCCGATCCACCACAGGGGGCGAAACGCCTGATGCCGCAAAATATGCAGGGCACGATGGCGGTGGGGGCCATCGAGCAGTGAGAACAGGATGACGCAAATGGCCGAGAAGCAAGTGCCGATAACCAGCGCGTAAGCCAGCACCATCGCCAGGTCTTTGCCCAGCGACGAGGGCAGGGCGTAACTCATGTACACCGTGATCACCAGCGCCACCATCCACGGCCCCAGTTTGCGCAGGGCAAAGCGCAGCATGTCCACGGCCTTGGGGTGTTGCGGCAGTTCTTCGCTCAGTCCAAAGCGCACCCGGACACGGTGGCTGACCCAAATCAGCAGTGCCGCCGACAAACTCCAGATCATGATGATTAATGCAAAGCCAAAGATGATCGGCAGCCATTCGCTGGCGGGCAGCATCAGGGCCGACAGCTCTTCGTTGGCTTGGGAGATTTCCTTGGTCCAGCGAGAGGTCGGGCTGTCAGCGCCGGAGAACTGTTTTTCGAGGTCTGCCAGGGTGCTGCCGATCAGCCCCAGAACACCGATCTCGGCTTCAGGCTGGGCTTTTTTGGTGGCATCGCGCAGTTTTTTCAGATCGGCCAGCAGCTTGCTGCGCTGCTGATCGCTTTCGAGGTTTTTGATGACCTCGTCCAGCGATTGGCCCAGCGGCTCGGTGGGTTGTGCCTGGGTTTTATCCGAACTGCCGAGCATGCCCGGCAAGCCAACGGCCTGTGCGCACGTCATGGGCAACAGCGTCAGCAGGCAAACCAGCAGGACATGGGGCAAGGCAAAAAGACGGAGAAACACTGGGCGATCAACCTCGAAGGGTGCGAATTGGCCGAGTGTACGCTAGGGCCCGTTCAAAGGGCGAATGACACCACGCCTATTCGTTCAGCTTGGCGAGGATCTTGAAAACGATGGTGCCAAAAATCAGCAGCATGCCGCACCAGATCATCAGCACGCCGACGCCACTACTGCGTTCGCGAAAGTTGAAGCCAATGGTGAGCAGCAGCATGCCGCAAACAATGGGAATCATCATGGAGTGGAACGCAGACATCTCGAACATGGTTATGGACCTTTGGAAAGCAATGCCCCCAGTCTAGGTCGGTTTACGCAGATGTGTGGTGATGTGTATCAAAAATGAATCAGCAAGATGCAGCACCTTGTAGCCGCTGCCGCAGGCTGCGATGGGTTGCGCAGCGACCCTGCTTTTTTGAAGGTCCTGCGGCCCTTATCGCAGCCTGCGGCAGCGGCTACAAAGAACGGTGTTACGGCAACTGATGGCTGGCGTAAAACGCGCTGAGCACTTTGACCAGATGCGCGAGGTCATGGCTGCCGGCCAGTTCGCGGATCGAGTGCATGGCGAATGTCGGCAGACCGATATCCACGGTACGTACACCCAGATGGCTGGCGGTGATCGGGCCAATGGTTGAGCCGCAGCCCATGTCGCTTCGCACTACAAAGCTTTGCACCGGTACTTCTACGGCCATGCACAGGTGGCGGAAGAACCCGGCCGTTTCGCTGTTGGTGGCGTAACGCTGATTGCTGTTGACCTTGATCACCGGCCCGGCATTGAGCTTGGGGCCGTGGTTGGCGTCGTGCTTGTCGGCGTAGTTGGGATGAACACCGTGGGCGTTGTCTGCCGATACCAACAGCGATTTCTGGATCGTACGTACGTACTCGTCGCCTTCAGGCAGTACGCGTTGCAGGATCTGCTCCAGCATCGGGCCATCGGCGCCGCAGGCTGAACAGGAACCGACTTCTTCGTGGTCGTTGGCCACGAACAGGCAGGTTTCTTCGGTCTCGGTGGTGAGCAGGGCTTGCAGGCCGGCGTAGCACGACAGCAGGTTGTCGAGGCGAGCGCCGGCGATGAAGTCACCGTTAAGGCCAATGACCGCAGCACTTTGGGTGTCGTAGAAACTCAGCTCGTAATCGAGCACCACATCGGCATTGAGGCCGTGCTCGCGGGCCAGTTGGTCGGCCAGCAGGGCACGGAAATCCACGCGCTCGTCGCCTGCTACCTGGGCCAGAATCGGCGGCAGCTCGGTTTGCGGGTTGATCGCCCAGCCTTCGTTGGCGGTGCGATTGAGGTGGATCGCCAGATTGGGAATGGTCGCAATCGGTGCCTTGAAATCGATCAGCTGGCTTTCGACCTGGCCGTCGCGGCGGAAGGTCACGCGTCCGGCCAGAGACAAGTCGCGGTCAAACCATGGCGCGAGCAGGGCACCGCCGTAGACTTCTACGCCCAGTTGCCAAAAGCCCTGGCGTTGCAGTTCAGGCTGTGGCTTGACGCGCAGGCACGGGCTGTCTGTGTGAGCGCCGACCATGCGGATACCGCCCTGGAGCGGCGAGTGACGACCCAGCTTGAAGGCAACGATAGACGAGTCATTACGGGTGACGTAATAACGACCGTTGGCTTCGGTGAACCATGTTTCGCGTTCGTCGAGGCGCTGGTAACCGGAAGCCTCCAGGCGCTGAACAAGACTGGCAGTGGCATGAAAGGGGGTAGGGGAGGCCTTCAGAAAGTCGATCAGGCCTTGGTTCAACTCTTCGCGCATAAGTTACTCCAGACAGCAAGGCCGCGAGTTTAGCGCATTGATCGCAAGATTTGATCCCAATCGAACATCATTCACGTAGTCGCTGCCGAGGAACGAAGGCTGCGAGCTCTGGATGGTTAAAAGCTCGCAGCCTTCGTTCCTCGGCAGCGACTACGTCAGGTGGTCATGCCTGCGGTCAAAACGGTGCCGGGCACTCAAAGCGCAGGCGTTCGCCGGTTTGCGGGTGAGTAAAACTCAGCATGCTCGCGTGCAGGCACAAGCGAGGCCATGCGGCCAGGGCTTGCGGATGGGCATACAGGCCATCGCCCAGCAACGGGTGGCCGATAGACAGCATATGGACGCGCAACTGGTGCGACCGGCCGGTAATCGGCGTCAGCTCTACGCGGCAGTAATCGCCGCAACGCTCCAGCACTTTCCAGAAGGTCAGCGCGTTCTTGCCAAACTCGTGGTCGACCACGTGCCGGGGCTTGGTCGGCGGGTCGTAACGCAGGGGCAAGTCGATGCTGCCACTGTCGAGCTCGGGTTGACCCCAGGCCAGCGCGGTATAGGCCTTTTCGGTTTCACGGTCGTGAAATTGACGGGACAGTTCGCGGTGAGTGTCAGCATCACGGGCCAGCAGAATGATCCCGGAGGTTTCCCAGTCCAGACGATGGACGATGCGCGCTTCGGGGTAGCCGTTTTCTTGCAGGCGGGTGATGAGGCAGTCCTTGTTGTCATCGGCCCGGCCGGGCACCGACAGCAACAGGGTGGGTTTGTTGACCACCAGGACGCCAGCGTCCTCGTGGATGATGTGAATATTGGACAACGGCATTAAAACAGCCTCTTAACAAACACCAACGGCGACGAGGGAACCTTCCCGGCAGGGAAGGCGCCCAAGTCGCCGCGGTGTCAGCCGGATCGATTAACGATCAGGCAGTGTGATGTTGAGTTCCAGAATCGAGCAGCTACCCTCGTTCTCCAGGGCGATCTGTACTTGATCATCCCCGATGTTGACGTATTTGCGGATCACCTCGACCAGCTCTTTTTGCAGGGCTGGCAGATAGTCCGGGGTGCTGCGTTGGCCACGCTCGTGCGCCACGATGATCTGTAGACGCTCTTTCGCGACCGACGCGGTGGATGGCGTTTTGCGGGTACGAAAGAAGTCAAAAATGTTCATTGTCTAGTTGCCTCCAAACAGGCGCTCGAAGAATCCCTTCTTCTGTACATCCAGGAATCGGTGCTCCACGGTTTTGCCCAGCAGGCGATCAACCGCATCGCTGTAGGCCTGACCGGCGTCGCTCTGATCATCAAGGATCACGGGTACGCCCTGGTTGGATGCCTTCAATACCGCCTGGGATTCAGGAATCACGCCCAGCAGGGCAACGGCCAGAATTTCCTTGACGTCTTCAACGCCGAGCATTTCGCCCTTGGAAACACGATCCGGGTTGTAGCGGGTCAGAAGCAGGTGTTCCTTGATAGGGTCCTGGTTCAGTTCGGCGCGGCGCGATTTGCTGGCCAGCAGGCCCAGCATGCGGTCGGAGTCACGTACCGAGGACACTTCCGGGTTGGTCACTACAATCGCTTCATCAGCGAAGTACATGGCCAGGTGAGCACCGGTTTCGATGCCAGCCGGTGAATCGCAGACCACGTATTCGAAGGTTTCCTTAAGTTCCATCAGAACTTTTTCGACGCCTTCCTTGGTCAGCGCATCCTTGTCACGGGTCTGGCTGGCGGCCAGCACGTAGAGATTTTCCAGGCGCTTGTCTTTGATCAGTGCCTGCTGCAGGTTGGCTTCGCCGTTAACCACGTTGACGAAGTCATACACCACGCGGCGCTCGCAACCCATGATCAGGTCGAGGTTACGCAAGCCAACGTCGAAGTCGACGATCACTGTTTTGTGGCCGCGCAGAGCGAGGCCGGTACCGATAGCGGCGCTGGTGGTGGTCTTACCCACACCACCCTTGCCGGATGTAACCACTAGAATCTTGGCCAAGGTGTTTCACCCCTAAGGAAAAAGGACTTTTTAGCCCCTGAATAACATCTCTATAAACGACTGCAGGCAAACAGCCTTGGCGGGTCATCATCCGAGAGCGTAAACGCTGTTTGGGTGTTGGTTGCCTACAAGGTGAAATCTGTTTTCTCTACGAAATTGAGATGCTTGGAAAATGGCGAGAGTATCCGTTAAAGACGGGTGATGTTCAACATGTCACTTGACAGACTGATCTGAACGCCTGTTCCCCACAGCGGATCTCTTCGCAGGTCTTCAGATACCTTGTACTTGCCTGCAATCGACACCAGTTCGGCGCTCAACTGCTGGCAGAAAATCCGCGCCTTGGTGTTGCCTTTATGGCCAGCCAGCGCTCGGCCACGCATTGGCCCGTAAACATGGATGTTGCCATCGGCCATAAGTTCCGCACCGGGGCTTACCGAGGCGATAACCACCAGGTCACACCCCTCGGCATACACCGTCTGACCGCCACGTACAGGGCTGGTGATGATTTTGGTCGGCTTGATGGTCGGCTCAGGCGGTTTTTCGGGTTTTTTCGGCGCGACGACTTCGACAGGGTCAATCGGTCGTTCGCGAGCGCCTGAAGGCGGAAGCACCGGCAGGTCGATGGCAATGGCCGCTGCGATGTCTTCAATGCGATTGGCGCGAAGGGCCAGGGTGCGCAGGCCGTGCTGACGGCACACGCGCATCAGCCCCGGCAAATCGATAGCCCCTTCGCTGGCAGGCAGTTTGTCCAGCGCCAGGACGAGCGGGGTATTACTGAAAAAATTAGGCGCCTGAGCCACTTTGGCCGCCAGTTGACGGTCAAGGGCTTCAAGGTCGTTGTGCGCCAGTTCCAGCACCGTAATGGCGAGCATACTGCCCTTTAACTGGAACACAGGGGCTTGGTCTAGCGATTCGGTTTGGCTCATGGTTGCTTAACGCGACTTGTCACTTAAAGTGCTGAGACTTATAACGAGAACGCCCGCAAGCCGCAAGCCGGGTCGAACGTTGTAGAATGCCCGACCCTTGTGTCTGTCCGGAATCATTAATGGATCGCCCGCGTTTTCGTGCTGTTTTTTTTCATCCGCGCTTTTGGCTGCTATGGCTGGGGCTGGGCGTGCTGTGGCTGGTTGTTCAACTGCCTTATAAAGTACAACTGTGTATCGGCCGAGGGCTGGGTGCGTTGATGTACCGGGTGGCCGGTGATCGTCGACGCATTGCGTCGCGTAACCTTGAGTTGTGCTTCCCCGAGAAAACGGCCGCCGAGCGCAAGCAGTTGCTCAAAGACAACTTTGCCTCCACCGGTATCGCGTTTTTCGAGATGGCCATGAGTTGGTGGTGGTCCAAACCACGACTGGCCAAATTGGCCCATGTCGAAGGGCTGGAGCATCTCAAGCAGGCGCAGCTGGAAGGCAAGGGCGTCATCCTGATGGCGTTCCACTTCACCACGCTGGAGATTGGCGCTGCCTTGCTCGGCCAGCAGCACACCATCGACGGCATGTACCGCGAACACAAAAACCCGCTGTTCGACTTTATCCAGCGTCGGGGGCGTGAACGGCATAACGTCGACTCCCTGGCGGTTGAGCGCGATGACGTACGCGGCATGCTCAAGTTGCTGCGCTCCGGCCGGGCGATCTGGTATGCACCCGATCAGGACTACGGCGCCAAGCAAAGTATCTTCGTGCCGTTGTTCGGCATTGAGGCCGCCACGGTTACGGCTACCAGCAAATTTGCCAAACTGGGCAAAGCTCAGGTTGTGCCCTTTACTCAACAACGACTGGCCGACGGCAGTGGTTACAAATTGGTCATTCATCCTCCCCTGAAGGATTTCCCCGGAGACAGCGATGAGGCCGATTGCCTGCGAATCAATCAATGGGTCGAGCGGGCGGTACGCGAGTGCCCCGAGCAATACCTGTGGGCCCATCGCCGGTTCAAGACCCGTCCACCGGGCGAGCCCAAGCTCTACGACAAACGCGGCTGAGGCAACTCGCGCCCAGGCCTGCCCGCAGTGACGTCAGTAGCACCGGTCACGGGCCTGATCCTGTCTGGCGGCGGGGCGCGTGCGGCCTATCAGGTCGGCGTGCTGGCGGCGATTGCCGAGCTGCTGCCTGCCGGTGCGCCAAACCCGTTTCCAGTGATCGTCGGCACCTCTGCAGGGGCGATCAACGCAGTCAGCCTGGCCAGCGGGGCGATGGATTTTACCCGTGCGGTCGAGCACCTGACCGCATTCTGGCAGGGTTTTGAAAGTCACCGCGTATTGCGCAGTGACTGGCCGGGGGTGCTGCATCAGGCCAGTCGATTCGTGGGGCACAGCCTGCTCGGGCTGGGCTCCCACGTTCCGGTGGCATTGCTTGACAGCTCACCCCTGCGGGATCTGCTGCGGGACAAAATCAACTTTTCCGGCATTGAGCAGGCGATTGCCGGGCAGCACCTGCGCGCCGTGGCTGTCACGGCATTTGGCTACTCGTCGAGTCAGGCGGTGACCTTTTATCAAGGCAAGGGCACGATCAATGGCTGGTTGCGTCATCGGCGCATCGGCATGCCTACGGCGTTGACGGTAGAGCACTTGCTGGCCAGTTCGGCGATTCCGCTGCTCTTTGCCCCGGTAAAACTGGGCGAAGAATACTTTGGCGACGGTGCCGTGCGCCAATCGGCGCCAATCAGTCCGGCCCTGCATCTGGGGGCCAGCCGGGTGCTGGTGGTGGGGGTGAGCGGCAACCCGCGAGGGCCGGATATACAAGATGGCCAGCCGCGTTTCTACAACGCTCAACAACCCACCCTGGCGCAAATTGGCGGTCACATGCTCAACAGCACGTTTATCGACAGTCTGGAGAGCGATATCGAACTGCTGGAGCGCCTGAACCACTTCAGCCGCTTGCTGCCCAGACAGACCGACAACCTTGGCCTGTCGCCCGTGGAAGTGCTGGTGATTGCGCCGAGTCAGCCCATAGACGAAATCGCCGCCCGCCATCGACATGAATTGCCTGCAGCACTACGCATGTTTCTGCGGGGCCCCGGTGCGACCAAAACCAGTGGCGCAGGGGTGCTGAGTTATTTGCTGTTCGAGTCTGGCTATTGCCGGGAGTTGATCGAGCTTGGGCGTCGGGATGCGATGGCCAAGCGTGATGCGTTGTGCCAGTTTTTGCGGGTTTGATGGATTAGGTTTTGTAGTCGCTGCCGAAGGCTGCGATAAAGCCCGCAAGGGCCTTTCACGCAACATTCAGGAGAACGGGTTGCTGCGCAACCCTTCGCAGCCTGCGGCAGCGACTACGGGGTTTGCATACAACGCTACTCCGCAATCTGCAGTTTGCGGGCTTCGGTATATATATAGCGCAGCTTGTCGTACTCAAACGGCGAGTCGAACTGGCCATAGCGGAAGCTGGTGTTGTAGCGCTTGTCGACTGCGCCCAGCACCCAGATTTCCGGATGGCGGGTGCTTTCGTGAGGCACGTTGAGAAAGTTGATTTCCTGATTGACGCCAAAGTCGACCGCAAGGCCGGTGGTGTCGCGCAGGTTCGACGGCCCGAGGATCGGCAGCATCAGGTAGGCACCACCCGGTACGCCGTAAAAGCCCAGGGTCTGGCCGAAGTCTTCGCTCTGACGGGGCAGGCCCATCGCCGTGGCCGGATCCCACAGCCCGCCAATACCGATCGTCGTGTTCAGCAACAACCGCCCTGTTGTTTCCAGCGAGCGATGGCCCTTGAGCTGCAGCAGGCTGTTGAACAGGTTGGGCACATCACCCAGGTTGTTGAAAAAGTTGCTCACGCCAGTACGCAGAAAACTTGGCGTGACGTAGCGATAGCCATTGACCACCGGCAGGAAGACCCACTGATCAAAGCGGTAGTTGAAGTGGTAGATCCGGCGGTTGAGCGGTTCCAGCGGGTCATAGATGCTCAGCGCGTTCATGGTGGCGCGTTCAAACTCGCGCTGGTCCAGGCCCGGATTGAACTTCAGCAGTTTCAACGGCTGGGTGAAGCCGTCGACATCGGGTGTGAGCTCCGTGTGAGCCTTGCTGTTATCCGCTTGGGCGAAGCCTGCGCCGAGCAGGGCGGCGAGAAGCAATAATTGTTTAGCCACGGAAGAACTCCAGCATATCGTCAGCGTTGACACGGTAGTTGAGATTGCCGCAGTGGCCACCATACGGGTAAACCGTCAGGCGATTGCCGAAGGTCTTGCGCAGGAATCCCAGATCGCCTGGCCCCAGGATGATGTCGTCGGCGTTATGCATGACGGCAATTTTCGGGCTGTTTTTCAGGTAGTCCTGAAGTGCATACAGACTGACCTGGTCGATCAGTTGCAACAGGCTGCCGCCATCGGTTTTGGCGCGCCACATCGGAATCACCTGTTCAGTCAGGTAGCAGTCGAAATCACACTGCAACGAGCGCTTGAGGAACGGTGTCAGGCTGGTGCCTTCGGTGATCGGGTAATTGGGCGGCGTGATCAGGCCACGACGGTTGATCAGGTCCGAGGTGAACACGATATCGGCCGACGAGAAGCGGAAAACGGTGCCGATCAGCATCGCCATCTGTTCGTTGGTCAGGCGCTCCTTGGAATTTTGCAGGTCATAGACTAGGGCCGCATTGAGGTCCACATGGCCTTTGTCCTGGAAGTAGCGAGTCAGCTTGCCCAGTACCAGTTCGTAGAATGTCGTGGTGTTGTTGATGCCTTTGACCTCTGTCTGCACCAGCTTGTCGAGGTTGCTGATGGAGGTGAAGAGGTTGACCGGAGGGTTGAGCATCAACACTTTCTTGAAATTGAAACTCTTGCGGGTTTCATCCAAGTGGCTGACGAACGCTGCATCCAGTGCTCCCAGGCTATAACCGGCCAGGTAGTAGTCGGTCACCGGGACGTGGGCCTGTTGGGCGCGCACGGCTTGCATCACGTGATACAGATCCTCGGCGTCATACTGGCTGATACCGGGGGTGGCCAGGCGCGAGGCCGCACTCATGAAGTCGTAGCTGGTCGGTGATGACAGCTGCACAACGTGGTAACCCTCCTGATAGAAGAGTTTTTTCAGGTACTCGTTGAGGCTGCTGTCGTAAGCCGCACCGGTACCGGCAATCAGAAACATCAGCGGCGCCGGGTGATCCTGTTTGGCCATGCGGTAAGTCAGCTTTTTCACGGCCCAAAAGTTGGCGGGCAGCGTGAACTCGCGTTCGGGGCGCAGGCTCAGGGTGTAATCCGATTGATTGATGTCGTCTTCGTCAGGCAGCAGCGGGCGCATTTGCGGCGGCGTGGTGGCGATCGTGGCTTCAAACGGATTGGTGATCGGGTAGCCATAAGTTGCGGGATCGACATCGACCGCCTGCGCGGACGCACTCAAGATAAGGCTGCCAAGCAAGGCAACGAGGGGCAGAGAACGTAGCATGAAGACTATCCCTAAGAAGGTGCGCAAAAGATTCGCAGGCTATGACCACAGGGCTAGTGCTGAAGTGCCATATGGCGGCACTAAAAAACCCAAAAGAGTCTCGAAAAGGCAAAAAGCCACTCAAGATACACGCTGAATGACTTTAGTTAACAGATATCTCATTGCAAGGCTTGCATAGGCAAGGATGGGGATTAAGCTGGGCGCCGCTTTTGTCTATCGGAGTTTTTATGCGACCTCGTTTGCCGTTGATCTTGCTGCTTATCGCCCTGCCTGTGTGGCTGGCAGCCAGTTATGGGTTGCGTTACGGCTTGATGGAAGACCCGCAGTGGGTTGGGACCTGTGTGGCTGAGGCTGCGCGTTGGGAATGCCAGCTGCGTTCAAACCTGGGGTTGTTGATTCATTTCAGGGTGCTGGGTTGGGTGGCGTTGGTGCTGTCGATTGTCGCGTTTTTTGTGCGCGGGCACGTCGGCCGTGCGCTGGCGGTACTGGCCTTGTTGTCCGGTTTTCCTGCGCTGGCGCTCTACAACGCCAGCCTGGCAGTGTTTGCCGTTGTGATCGCCGGGTTGCGACTGGTTCGGGCGGCCAGGTAAGGCAAGAGGAGCGGGCTTGCTCGTCAAGGCATCAACGCGGTCTGCCTGACAGATCGCGTCGCCTCTATCGCGAGCAAGCCCGCTCCCACAAGGTTGGGCGTTAGGCTTTCTGTCGCACGCTACGCCACAATGCCATCACCATCAGAATGCTCACCAATGCCCACATCCAGGCCTGTTCGTTGTTCAGGCCCTCGCGGTACAGCTGCAGCGGTATGCCTGCGCCGATGATCAATGCCAGCAGGCCGAATTCACGGCGTGGCCCGTGTACCGGACGCAGCAGGTAAACCAGTGCAGGCAGTATCAGTGCTGCACTCGGGAAGCTGCGATAGCGCGGTTCAAACACCAGCCCCAGCATCATCACCGCACCGGCAAACCCTGCCGCTGCCAGCCACCAGCCAGCACGGCGCTCCAGCACATTGAACAGGCGCTCGCGCCAACCTTCTTTCTGGCCCAGAGCCAGCGCTGCATGTGCCAATACAATCAGGTTCAAGCCGACCAGCAGGCCGGCCCAGGCCCACTCTCCGGCATAGCGGCTGGTCACGCAGGCCAGTTCTGCCCAGGCCACGATGCTGCATCCCGCCACAGCGCCCAGTGCTGGCAGCAGCAGGGCTGAACGTGGCGTGCGAACGCGCCCGCCAAGCACCAGAGTGCTCAGAAACACCAGTGCGCCCAACCCAAGCCAGGCAGGCCAGTGCGGCAGATTGGAAACTGGACCGGCCAGAATGCCCTTGTCCTGACGGTCTGCATCAAACAAGCCCCAATAGCCGCCAACTGCGCCTTCGCTGCCGCGTTTCCAGGGTTGGTCGAAGGCTTCGATCAGGTTGTACTTCCAGCCGTTTTGCTCGGCCAGGGTGACAAAACCGCGAATATATTTGGCTTCATTGACCCGGCCAGGTACGGCGGTTTCGCGCTGGCGTCCTTCGCTGGGCCAGCCGGTCTCGCCGATCAGGATGTCCTTGGGCGCAAACTTATTGCCGAAAACCTGGCGGATCTGCGCGACATGGTTCACCGCCTGATCAATGCCTGCAGGGTCATCTTCCCAGTAAGGCAGCAGGTGAATGGTCAGAAAGTCCACCGCCGGGGCGATTTCCGGATGTTGCAGCCAGAACTCCCAAACATCTGCATAGGTCACGGGTTGCTTGATCTGGCTTTTCACCTTGTCGATCAGCTTGACTAGTTGTGGCGCGGTGACTTCTTTGCGCAGCAAGGCTTCGTTGCCAACGATGACCGAACTGACAACGTCCGGGTTGGCATTGGCCGAAGCGATCAGGGCGTCGACTTCCTGTGCGGTGGCAACCGGGTCGCTGCTGACCCAGGCCCCTATCATCAGCTTCAGGCCGTGTTTGCGTGCAAGGTCTGGCAGGCCTTCAAGACCTGCCTGCGAATAGGTGCGAATGCACTGAAAGCGCGTGGCCAGCAACGCCAGGTCCGCGTCCATGCGCTCGGCCCGAGGCACGAAAGGCTGGTCGAACGGTGATTGGTCCTTGTCGAACGGCGTGTACGACGCACATTGCAGTTTATGGGTCGGTGTTGCGGCATCAGGCAAAATCACCGGTTGGCCAAGGCCGTACCAGAAACCGGCAATGGCAAACATGCCCAGTAAGCAGGCAAGGAGATAAGGCAGCACGGGGAAGCGGGCAGTCGCAGACATGGTCAGGCCGTATGGGAGCAAAGCCGCGCATCTTACCTGCAATTGAGCAGGTACAGCGCCCGCGTATAATTTTGACATGCAAAGTTCGGGCAGCCATCTGGGCAAAGCATGCGGGCATCTAATTGGGTGTAGTGGCAATGTCGCTGCTGGTTGTATGGGGGTCGTCGTCAGAGCAGGACGGCAAGCAGTCGAGGTTGATGATCGGGTGCAAGTGATACGGGGTAGAAAAACCTTGTAGGAAACTTGTAGTGGCCCGGCACTCGTCGGGCCCGGCACTGTGGGGAATCAAAGATGAAGATGCGACGTATTTTGAGCGCGGGAGCAGCCTTGGTGCTGGCGATGAGTGCGGGCCTGGCGAGCGCCCAGAGCAAGCCGACCCTGAATATTGGCTATGTGGATGGTTGGTCGGACAGCGTGGCAACTACCCATGTGGCTGCCGAAGTCATCAAGCAAAAGCTGGGCTATGACGTGAAACTGATGCCCGTTGCGACCGGGATCATGTGGCAGGGCGTGGCCACGGGGAAACTGGACGCCATGCTGTCTGCCTGGTTGCCCGTTACTCATGGCGAGTACTGGGCCAAGAATAAAGACAAGGTGGTCGACTACGGGCCCAACTTCAAAGATGCAAAAATTGGCCTGATCGTTCCTGAGTATGTAAAGGCCCAGTCCATTGCCGACTTGAAGGGCAGCGACGAGTTTAAAAACAAGATCGTCGGTATTGATGCCGGTTCAGGTGTCATGCTCAAGACCGACCAGGCAATCAAGGATTATGACCTCAAGGGCTACAAGCTACAGGCAAGTTCCGGAGCGGCAATGACCTCGGAACTGGGTCGTGCCTATGCCAAAAACGAACCGATCGCCGTGACCGGCTGGGTGCCGCACTGGATGTTTGCCAAGTGGAAACTGCGTTTTCTCGAGGATCCTAAGTCCGTGTATGGCGCTGCAGAAACCGTTAATAGCATTGGCAGCAAAGAACTGGGTAAAAAAGCACCTGAAGTTGCAGAGTTTCTGGAGAAATTTTCCTGGAACTCAAAAGATGAAATTGGCGAAGTAATGCTGGCTATTCAAGAGGGGGCAAAGCCTGAGGCGGCGGCCAAAGAGTGGGTCGCCAAGCACCCAGAGCGTGTGGCCGAGTGGACGGCTAAATAATCGCGACGCGTCTAGCTCGCAGTACACAAGACCGCCTGGTGTTTACATCAGGCGGTTTTTGCATTTCTGGAGTTTCATGCTTATGTGCATCGTCCTTGCAGACTAGATAAAACGCGGGCTGCAGCTGATTCAGGGCTCTACTACTAAAGTCGTCTGGAATTGAATGTGCGGCGCCCTAATAGTGAAAACGTTCCATCTCATCTGTGCTGCGAGGACAAAAATAATGAACGACAGCATTTACCTCTCGATTCAAAACAGCCCGCGTTTCAAGGAGCTGGTTAAAAAAAGAGAGCGGTTCGCCTGGATTCTCTCGGCAATCATGCTCGGACTATATGCCGCCTTTATCCTGTTGATTGCTTATGGGTCACACATCATGGGGACCAAGTTGAGTCCCGGTTCGTCTATTACCTGGGGTATTCCGATTGGTGTGGGGTTGATTGTTTCGGCCTTCATTCTTACCGGTATCTATGTGCGCCGGGCCAATAGCGAGTTTGATGAGCTGAACAATGCAATTCTCAAGGAGGCAGGGCAATGATCGGGCGCCTATTGGCAACACTGGGCGTTGCAGCCCTTGCACCTGCGGTCTGGGCGGGAGAGGCCCTGACCGGCGAAGTGCAGAAGCAACCGCTTAATATCGCGGCGATCATCATGTTCGTCGTTTTTGTGGGTGCAACTCTGTGCATTACGTACTGGGCGTCAAAGCGTAACAAGTCTGCTGCCGACTACTATGCTGCGGGCGGCAAAATTACAGGTTTTCAGAACGGCCTGGCGATTGCGGGCGACTATATGTCCGCCGCTTCCTTCCTGGGTATTTCCGCGCTGGTTTACACCTCTGGCTACGATGGCCTGATCTATTCGATCGGCTTTCTGGTGGGTTGGCCCATCATCCTGTTCCTGATCGCAGAGCGTCTGCGTAACCTGGGCAAGTACACCTTTGCTGACGTTGCCTCGTACCGTTTGGGTCAAACCCAGATCCGCTCGCTGTCGGCTTGCGGTTCATTGGTGGTGGTTGCGTTCTACCTCATCGCGCAAATGGTCGGTGCTGGCAAGCTGATTCAGCTGCTGTTCGGCCTGGACTACCACGTTGCGGTGATCCTGGTAGGCATTCTGATGTGCATGTATGTGTTGTTCGGCGGCATGCTGGCCACCACTTGGGTGCAAATCATCAAAGCGGTGATGTTGTTGTCGGGTGCGACGTTCATGGCCGTGATGGTAATGAAACACGTCAACTTTGATTTCAATGCCTTGTTTGCCGAAGCCGTCAAAATTCACCCTAAAGGTGAGGCGATCATGAGCCCGGGCGGCCTGGTTAAAGACCCGATCTCGGCCTTTTCCCTCGGTCTGGCCCTGATGTTCGGTACTGCCGGCCTGCCACATATCCTGATGCGCTTCTTCACCGTGAGCGATGCCAAGGAAGCCCGCAAGAGCGTGTTCTACGCAACTGGCTTCATCGGTTACTTCTACATCCTGACCTTCATCATCGGTTTTGGCGCGATCATTCTGGTCAGCACCAACCCTGCATTCAAAGACGCTGCTGGCGCCTTGCTGGGCGGTAACAACATGGCGGCCGTGCATCTGGCTGATGCGGTGGGCGGTAGCATGTTCCTAGGCTTTATCTCGGCCGTAGCCTTCGCCACTATCCTTGCGGTAGTTGCGGGTCTGACCCTGGCCGGTGCCTCGGCGGTGTCTCACGACCTTTATGCAAGCGTGATCAAGAAGGGCAAGGCCAACGACAAGGATGAGATTCGCGTTTCCAAGATCACTACCATCGCCCTGGCGGTGCTGGCGATTGGCTTGGGCATCCTGTTCGAAAGCCAGAACATCGCATTCATGGTGGGCCTGGCGTTCTCCATTGCTGCGAGTTGCAACTTCCCTGTGCTGCTGCTTTCCATGTACTGGAAAAACCTCACCACTCGCGGCGCCATGATTGGCGGCTGGATGGGGCTGATCAGTGCGGTTGGCTTGATGATCCTGGGCCCGACCATCTGGGTGCAGATCCTGCATCATGAGAAAGCAATCTTCCCTTACGAGTACCCTGCACTGTTCTCCATGATCATTGCGTTTGCGGGTATCTGGTTCTTCTCTATTACCGACAAATCCAAGGCGGCAGAGAAAGAACGTGCGTTGTTCTTCCCGCAGTTTGTGCGTTCGCAGACGGGTCTTGGGGCGAGCGGGGCGGTGGATCACTAATCAGCGGCAGGCGTTATGTGTAAAGCAATCCCCCTGTCGTGAGGCAGGGGGATTTTTTTGTGTTGAGGTTTGTGTGGGGGCGGGCTTGCTCGAGATGGCATCACCGCGGCCTGTCAGGCGAGCCGCAGCGATACCATCGCGAGCAAGCCCGCTCCCGCAGCAGTCAGTTCTGCACAGGGTTAAAGCGGCGCAAAACAAAAACGGCCTCTATATATAGAGGCCGTTTTGTGTGCAGCTAAGACTATATCGTGGGATATGCCTTACTTGCGGTCTTCCAGGTTGGTCAGGTCACGCTGCTCGTAACCGGTGTACAGCTGGCGCGGACGGCCAATCTTGTACGGGCTGGAGAGCATTTCTTTCCAGTGCGAGATCCAGCCGACTGTACGCGACAGGGCGAAGATCACGGTGAACATGCTGGTTGGAATGCCGATCGCCTTGAGGATGATCCCCGAGTAGAAGTCGACGTTCGGGTACAGCGAGCGCTCGATGAAGTACGGGTCGGTCAGAGCGATCTCTTCCAGGCGCATGGCCAGTTCGAGTTGCGGATCGTTCTGGATGCCCAGTTCTTTAAGCACTTCGTCGCAGGTCTTTTTCATCACTGTGGCGCGTGGGTCGCGGTTTTTATAAACCCGGTGACCAAAGCCCATCAGTTTGAACGGATCGTTTTTGTCCTTGGCCTTGGCGATGAACGTGTCGATGTTCGAAACATCGCCAATTTCGTCGAGCATGGTCAACACGGCTTCGTTTGCACCGCCGTGGGCAGGGCCCCACAGTGCGGCGATACCGGCAGCAATACAGGCGAACGGGTTGGCACCCGAAGAGCCCGCCAGACGCACGGTAGAAGTCGAGGCATTCTGTTCGTGGTCAGCGTGCAGGATAAAGATCTTATCCATTGCCTTGGCCAGCACCGGGCTGATCGGTTTGATCTCGCACGGTGTGTTGAACATCATGTGCAGGAAGTTTTCGGCGTAGGTCAGGTCGTTACGCGGGTACATCATGGGTTGACCCATGGAGTACTTGTAAACCATCGCTGCCAGGGTTGGCATCTTGGCAACCAGACGGATCGCGGAAATTTCGCGATGCTGCGGGTTATTGATGTCCAGGGAGTCGTGGTAGAAGGCCGAGAGGGCGCCGACTACACCGCACATGACCGCCATCGGGTGGGCGTCACGACGGAAGCCGTTGAAGAACGTCTTCAACTGCTCGTGAACCATTGTGTGGTTCTTCACGGTGCTGACAAATTGAGCCTTCTGCTCTGCAGTCGGCAGTTCGCCGTTCAGCAGCAGGTAAGCGGTCTCAAGGTAGTCAGAGTGTTCAGCCAGCTGTTCAATCGGGTAGCCGCGGTGCAGCAGGATACCGTTGTCACCATCAATATAGGTGATCTTCGACTCGCAAGATGCGGTCGACATGAAGCCAGGGTCAAATGTGAATCGGCCCGTTGCCGTTAGGCCTCGCACATCGATTACATCGGGACCCACGGTGCCAGTTAAAATGGGCAGCTCGACGGGGGCTGCGCCCTCGATGATCAACTGCGCTTTTTTGTCAGCCATGTGGCCTCCTATTTATGCTTGAAATCATCAGACAGACCCCCCACGCAGGGCCCGCACCACTATAGTGAGATAAATTTGAATGTCAATTTGCCTAAAGTCTTGCTGTACAAGGCTTTGGGGAGTCATTTTTCGCGAATATCCCTGCCGTTTACGCCTTTTATAGCCAGAGCGCAATGCGCTATTAGGGGGAGGTGTTTGCGTTGTCATTAGCGACCTAACTGTCTATACTCGGCAGCCGACCGCCAGGGGCTTTTGGGCCTGTTTAGATGGGGGTCGTCACTCCCGGGTGGTGGGTACCTGACCAGTGCGCATCCCAACAAACTTGCCCTGATTGTTAGGGGCTCTTCAGTGTGAAAAAAGCCGTGAATAGCCAACGACCTGTAAACCTAGACCTAAGGACCATCAAACTCCCCATCACCGGCGTTACGTCATTTCTGCACCGTGTATCGGGCATTATTCTTTTTCTCGGCCTGGGCATCATGCTTTATGCATTGAGCAAATCCCTGGGTTCGGAAGAAGGCTATGCCGAGGTGAAGGCATGCTTGACCAGTCCTCTGGCCAAATTCGTTGCGTGGGGCCTGCTCTCTGCCTTGCTGTATCACCTGGTTGCCGGTGTGCGCCACTTGATCATGGACATGGGCATCGGTGAGACGCTTGAAGGCGGCCGACTGGGCTCGAAAATTGTAATCGTCATTTCCGTGGTGATGATTGTTCTGGCGGGAGTTTGGATATGGTAACCAGCGTTACGAACCTGTCGCGTTCGGGCCTCTATGACTGGATGGCACAGCGTGTGTCTGCGGTTGTTCTAGCGGCTTATTTCATTTTCCTGATCGGATACCTCGTTGCGAACCCTGGCATTGGCTACGCCCAATGGCATGAGCTGTTTGCAAGCAACTGGATGCGTATCTTCAGCCTGCTGGCCCTTGTTGCTCTGGGCGCACACGCCTGGGTAGGCATGTGGACCATCGCGACCGACTACCTGACGCCAATGGCGCTGGGCAAGTCCGCGACAGCAGTACGTTTCCTCTTCCAGGCAGTCTGCGGCGTTGCAATGTTCGCTTACTTCGTCTGGGGTGTGCAGATTCTTTGGGGTATCTGATTCATGGCTAACACAGTTAATACACTTTCGTTCGACGCCATTATTATTGGCGGCGGCGGTGCTGGCATGCGCGCTGCTCTGCAGCTGGCACAAGGTGGTCACAAGACTGCCGTAATCACCAAAGTTTTCCCGACTCGTTCGCACACTGTATCGGCTCAGGGTGGCATCACCTGCGCGATCGCTTCTGCAGATCCGAACGATGACTGGCGCTGGCACATGTACGATACCGTCAAGGGTTCCGACTATATCGGTGACCAGGACGCTATCGAGTACATGTGTTCCGTAGGTCCGGAAGCCGTGTTCGAACTCGAGCACATGGGTCTGCCGTTCTCCCGTACCGAACAGGGTCGTATCTATCAGCGTCCTTTCGGTGGTCAGTCCAAGGACTTCGGTAAAGGCGGCCAGGCTGCCCGTACTTGCGCTGCAGCCGACCGTACCGGTCACGCGCTGTTGCACACCCTGTACCAGGCCAACCTGAAGGCCGGCACTGTATTCCTGAACGAATACTACGGTGTCGATCTGGTTAAGAACGAGGCTGGCGATTTCGTCGGCATGATCGTTATCTGCATCGAAACCGGTGAAACCTCCTACGTTCGCGCTAATGCCACCGTATTGGCGACTGGCGGTGCAGGTCGTATCTACTCTTCGACTACCAACGCTCTGATCAACACCGGTGACGGTATTGGCATGGCGCTGCGTGCTGGCGTGCCGGTACAGGACATCGAGATGTGGCAGTTCCACCCAACCGGTATTGCCGGCGCCGGTGTACTGGTTACTGAAGGTTGCCGTGGTGAAGGTGGATACCTGATCAACAAGCACGGCGAGCGTTTCATGGAGCGCTATGCTCCGAACGCCAAAGACCTTGCCGGTCGTGACGTAGTTGCTCGCTCGATGGTTAAGGAAATCATCGCGGGCAATGGTTGCGGTCCGGATGGCGACCACGTGATGCTGAAACTCGATCACCTGGGTGAAGAAGTTCTGCACAGCCGTCTGCCTGGTATCTGCGAACTGTCGAAAACGTTCGCGCACGTTGACCCGGTTCTGGCTCCAGTTCCAGTGGTTCCTACCTGCCACTATATGATGGGCGGCGTTGCCACCAACATTCATGGCCAGGCAATCACTCAGGACGCTGACGGCGTTGACCAGATCATCCCTGGCCTGTTCGCAGTGGGTGAAGTGGCTTGCGTATCGGTACACGGTGCCAACCGTCTGGGCGGCAACTCGTTGCTCGACCTGGTGGTATTCGGTCGTGCTGCCGGCCTGTTCCTTGAACAGACCCTGAAAGAAGGCGTTGATTACGCTCGTCCGCGCCAGTCCGACATCGACGCTGCCCTGGCACGTCTGGATGGCCTGAACTCGCGTACCGACGGCGAAGACGTGGCAACCCTGCGTAAAGAGCTGCAGAGCTGCATGCAGAACTACTTCGGTGTATTCCGTACTGGCGAATACATGCAGAAGGGCATTGCCCAGCTGGCAGATCTGCGCAAGCGCATTGCCAACGTGAAAATCAACGATAAGAGCCAGGCGTTCAACACCGCTCGTATCGAAGCCCTTGAGCTGCAAAACCTGCTCGAAGTGGCTGAAGCGACTGCAATCGCTGCTGAAGTTCGTAAAGAATCGCGCGGTGCTCACGCCCGTGAAGACTTCGAAGATCGTGACGACGTTAACTGGCTGTGCCACACCCTGTACTTCCCGGGTGACAAGCGCGTAGCCAAGCGTGCGGTGAACTTCTCGCCGAAAACCGTTCCGACCTTCGAGCCTATGGTTCGGACTTACTAAGGGTGGCCGATATGTTGAAAGTCAGTGTTTATCGTTACAACCCTGATCAGGACGCCGCTCCGTTCATGCAGGAATTCGAGGTCAATACCCACGGTAAAGACCTGATGGTGCTGGACGTACTGGCCCTGATCAAAGAGCAGGACGAGGGTTTCTCCTATCGTCGCTCTTGCCGTGAGGGCGTTTGCGGCTCCGACGGCATGAACATCAACGGCAAAAACGCTTTGGCATGCGTCACGCCACTGTCTGCTGTCGTTAAAGGCAACAAGCTGATCGTTCGTCCACTACCAGGTTTGCCGGTTATCCGTGACCTGGTCGTCGATATGAGCATCTTCTACAAGCAATACGAAAAAGTTAAGCCGTTCCTGCAGAACGATACTCCGGCTCCGGCCATCGAGCGTCTGCAATCGCCAGAAGAGCGTGAAAAGCTCGACGGTCTGTACGAGTGCATCCTGTGCGCTTGCTGCTCGACCTCGTGCCCGTCCTTCTGGTGGAACCCGGACAAGTTCCTGGGCCCTGCTGCACTGTTGCAAGCCTACCGCTTCCTGGCTGACAGCCGTGACACCAAGACCAGCGAGCGTCTGGCTTCACTGGATGACCCGTTCAGCGTATTCCGCTGCCGCGGGATCATGAACTGCGTAAACGTGTGTCCGAAGGGCTTGAACCCGACTAAGGCCATCGGTCACGTGCGTAGCATGCTGCTGCAAAGCGGCGTGTGATCCAAGGCTGTACCGCAGGACCGCTTCAACCGTAAATGCTGCGGCGCAGGCTTCAACCGGCGCCGTAGTTTTAACCTGAGCAACAGCTCAAAAGCTGCGGCTCTTATTTTGAAGAAATGAGACCAGCAGGGGCATCCGGGCTGGTACCCGGACTATCAGCGTGATCCTAAGTGGCTTGTTTTAGTCGCTGTATTCGGACTTTCTCAAGCATGCTCTGGTGTTCTCGTCGATGGTGTCCCCTAACCGAGGGTGACCAAGCATGCAAGAAAGCGTGATGCAGCGCATGTGGAACAGCGGCTATCTTTCAGGTGGTAACGCTGCCTATGTGGAAGAGCTCTATGAGCTCTACCTGCACGACCCTAACGCTGTGCCAGAAGAATGGCGCACCAAATTTCAGACGTTGCCTACTGACGGCAACTCTGCCAACGATGTTTCGCACTCCACAATCCGCGATCATTTCGTGCTGCTGGCAAAGAACCAGCGCCGCGCCCAACCGGTTTCCGCCGGGAGCGTGAGCAGTGAGCACGAGAAGAAGCAGGTTGAAGTGCTGCGATTGATCCAGGCCTATCGGATGCGCGGCCACCAGGCAGCCCAGCTTGATCCGCTGGGACTGTGGCAGCGTCCTGCACCTGCAGACCTGTCGATCAATCATTACGGCTTGACCAATGCCGATCTTGATACGACCTTCCGTGCCGGCGACCTGTACATCGGCAAAGAGGAAGCGAGCCTACGCGAAATTCTCGAAGCGTTGCAGCAGACATATTGCCGCACCATCGGCGCAGAGTTCACGCACATCGTCGATTCCGAGCAGCGCCACTGGTTTGAACAGCGCCTCGAAAGCGTACGCGGCCGCCCAACGTATTCGGCTGAAGTCAAAGGCCATCTGCTTGAGCGCGTGACTGCTGCTGAAGGTCTGGAAAAGTACCTGGGTACCAAATACCCGGGCACCAAGCGTTTCGGCCTGGAAGGTGGCGAGAGCCTGATTCCTTTGCTGGACGAGCTGATCCAGCGTTCGGGCAACTACGGCACCAAGGAAATCGTTATCGGCATGGCCCACCGTGGCCGTCTGAACGTATTGGTGAACACCTTCGGTAAAAACCCGCGCGAGTTGTTCGACGAGTTCGAAGGCAAGAAAAAGATCGAGCTGGGTTCCGGTGACGTTAAATACCACCAGGGCTTCTCCTCCAACGTCATGACCGGTGGTGGCGAAGTCCACCTGGCAATGGCGTTCAACCCGTCCCACCTGGAAATCGTTTCTCCAGTGGTTGAAGGGTCTGTACGTGCTCGCCAGGACCGTCGTAACGACAGCACCGGCGAAAAAGTACTGCCAATTTCCATCCACGGTGATGCTGCATTCGCAGGTCAGGGCGTGGTCATGGAAACCTTCCAGATGTCGCAAACTCGCGGCTTCAAGACGGGCGGCACCATTCATCTGGTGATCAACAACCAGGTGGGCTTCACCATCAGCAATCCGGAAGACTCGCGCTCCACCGAGTACTGCACGGACGTTGCGAAAATGATCCAGGCACCGATCCTCCATGTGAATGGTGATGATCCGGAAGCCGTTCTGTTCGTAACCCAGCTGGCTATCGACTACCGCATGCAGTTCAAGCGTGACGTCGTGATCGACCTGTTCTGCTACCGCCGTCGCGGTCACAACGAGGCCGACGAGCCAAACGGTACTCAGCCGCTGATGTATCAGCAGATCGCCAAGCAGCGCACTACCCGTGAACTGTATGCCGAACGTCTGACGCAAGAGAAAGTGGTGGACGCAGAACGCGTTCAGGCCAAGATCGACGAATACCGCAACGCGCTGGACAACGGTCTGCATGTTGTGAAAAGTCTGGTCAAAGAGCCGAACAAAGAGCTGTTCGTAGACTGGCGCCCATATCTGGGTCACGCCTGGACTGCGCGTCACGACACCCGTTTTGATCTCAAGACCCTGCAAGAACTGTCTGCCAAGCTGCTGGAAATTCCGGAAGGCTTCGTTGTTCAGCGCCAGGTTGCGAAGATCTACGAAGATCGTCAAAAAATGCAAGCCGGCGGCCTGCCGATCAACTGGGGTTATGCCGAAACAATGGCATACGCAACCCTGCAGTTCGAAGGTCACCCGATTCGCATGACGGGTCAGGACATCGGCCGCGGTACGTTCTCGCACCGTCACGCCGTGCTGCACAACCAGAAAGATGCTGGCACCTACATTCCTCTGAAGCACCTGTTTGAAGGTCAGCCACGTTTTGACCTGTACGACTCGTTGCTGTCGGAAGAAGCGGTATTGGCGTTCGAATACGGCTACTCGACCACCACGCCTAACGCGCTGGTGATCTGGGAAGCCCAGTTCGGCGACTTCGCCAACGGCGCCCAGGTTGTAATCGACCAGTTCATCACCAGCGGCGAGCACAAGTGGGGCCGTCTGTGCGGTCTGACCATGCTGCTGCCACACGGTTATGAAGGTCAGGGCCCGGAGCACTCCTCTGCACGTCTTGAGCGTTACCTGCAGCTGTGCGCCGAGCACAACATTCAGGTGTGCGTGCCGACTACTCCTGCGCAGATTTATCACCTGCTGCGCCGTCAGGTCATCCGTCCGCTGCGCAAGCCGCTGATCGTCCTGACTCCGAAGTCGTTGCTGCGTCACAAATTGGCAATCTCGACCCTGGAAGATCTGGCCGAAGGTTCGTTCCAGACCGTTATTCCGGAAATCGATGCACAAGATCCGGCGAAAGTCGGTCGCATCGTGCTGTGTAGCGGCAAGGTCTACTACGACCTGCTGGAAAAACGCCGTGCCGAAGGTCGTGATGACATCGCCATCGTGCGTCTTGAGCAGCTGTACCCGTTCCCTGAGGACGACTTGATTGAAGTCCTGGCTCCGTACAAAAACGCCAAACATATTGTCTGGTGTCAGGAAGAGCCGATGAACCAGGGTGCCTGGTACTGCAGCCAGCACCACATGCGCCGCATCATCAGCGGTCACGACAAATCTCTCGTACTTGAGTACGCGGGCCGTGACGCTTCTGCTGCACCTGCTTGTGGTTACGCATCGATGCACGCTGAGCAACAGGCAAAACTGTTGCAAGACGCGTTCACTGTTTAACGCCTTCGCGCACTGAAACCGAATTTAAGGAACCAAAGAACATGGCTATCGAGATCAAAGCCCCAACATTTCCGGAATCGGTTGCCGATGGCACCGTTGCCACCTGGCACAAACAACCGGGCGACGCTGTAAAGCGCGACGACCTGATTGTTGACATCGAAACCGACAAGGTTGTGCTGGAAGTGCTGGCAACAGCTGACGGCGTACTGGGCGCTATCGTCAAGAACGAAGGCGACACCGTTCTGTCCGACGAAGTTCTGGGCTCCATCGTTGAAGGCGGCGTTGCTGCTGCTCCAGCCGCTGCTGCACCGGCTGCTCAGGCTGCTGCTCCAGCTGGCGAAGGCGAAGACGATCCAGTGGCTGCGCCTGCTGCTCGCAAGATCGCTGAAGAAAACGGTATCAACATTGCTTCCGTTGCCGGTACTGGCAAAGGCGGTCGTGTGACCAAGGAAGACGTAGTTGCCGCTGTTGCTGCCAAAAAGGCCGCGCCTGCTGCTGCGCCTGCCAAGGCTGCCGCACCTGCCGCTGCTGCTCCGGTTTTCGCTGCTGGCGACCGCGTAGAAAAACGCGTTCCAATGACCCGCGTTCGTGCCACCGTGGCCAAGCGTCTGGTTGAAGCTCAATCGAACATGGCGATGCTGACCACTTTCAACGAAGTGGACATGACTGAAATCATGGCACTGCGTTCGAAGTACAAGGACCTGTTCGAGAAGTCGCACAACGGTGTACGTCTGGGCTTCATGTCGTTCTTCGTCAAGGCTGCTACCGAAGCGCTGAAACGCTTCCCGGCGGTCAACGCTTCGATCGACGGTTCCGACATCGTTTACCACGGCTTCGCCGACATCGGTGTTGCTGTATCCAGCGACCGTGGTCTGGTAGTTCCGGTTCTGCGTAACGCCGAACTGATGAGCCTGGCTGAAATCGAAGGCGGCATTGCTGCTTACGGCAAAAAAGCCCGTGACGGCAAACTGTCCATCGACGAAATGACCGGTGGTACGTTCACCATCACTAACGGTGGTACTTTCGGTTCGATGATGTCGACCCCGATCGTTAACCCGCCGCAAGCCGCGATCCTGGGCATGCACAACATCCTTCAGCGTCCAATGGCAATCAACGGTCAGGTCGTAATCCGTCCGATGATGTATTTGGCTCTGTCTTACGATCACCGCTTGATCGATGGCAAAGAAGCTGTAAGTTTCCTGGTAGCAATCAAAAACCTGCTGGAAGACCCGGCTCGTCTGCTGCTGGATATCTAATAGAAGCGGCTGCAAGCTTCAGGTGCCAGGCTGCGAGAAAAAGCAGCTTGGCTTTGGCTTGTAGCGTGCTGCTGACAGCTTGTAGCTAATAGAGGATCTATTTTCATGTCTCAGAAATTTGACGTTGTAGTGATTGGTGCGGGCCCTGGCGGCTACGTTGCTGCCATCAAGGCTGCTCAACTGGGCCTTTCGACTGCTTGCATCGAAAAATACACCGACAAGGAAGGCAAACTGGCGCTGGGCGGTACTTGCCTGAACGTTGGCTGCATTCCATCCAAGGCGCTGCTGGACAGCTCCTGGAAGTACCACGAAGCCAAGGATGCATTTGCCATCCACGGCATCACCACCGGTGAAGTGAAGATGGACGTTGCTGCGATGGTTGGTCGTAAAGCCAACATCGTTAAAGGTCTGACTTCCGGCGTTGCTACCCTGTTCAAGGCTAACGGCGTTACTTCCCTGCAAGGCCACGGCAAACTGCTGGCCGGCAAGAAAGTTGAACTGACCAAGCCAGACGGCACTGTCGAAATCATCGAAGCCGAGAACGTGATTCTGGCTTCGGGCTCGCGTCCGATCGACATTCCACCTGCTCCAGTTGATAACAACGTCATCGTTGATTCGACCGGCGCCCTGGAATTCCAATCCGTACCCAAGCGTCTGGGCGTTATCGGCGCTGGCGTTATCGGTCTGGAACTGGGTTCGGTATGGTCCCGTCTGGGTGCTCAGGTAACGGTTCTGGAAGCTCTGGACACGTTCCTGATGGCTGCTGACGCTGCCGTATCCAAAGAAGCCTACAAAACCCTGACCAAACAAGGTCTGGACATCAAGCTGGGCGCTCGCGTTACCGGTTCCAAGGTTAACGGCGAAGAAGTCGTTGTGACCTACACCGACGCCAACGGCGAACAGACCATCACCTTCGACAAGCTGATCGTAGCCGTTGGTCGCCGCCCGGTGACTACCGAACTGCTGGCAGCTGACAGCGGCGTGACCATCGACGAGCGCGGTTTCGTGTTTGTTGACGATCATTGCGCGACCAGCGTACCGGGCGTTTTCGCCATTGGTGACGTGGTACGTGGCATGATGCTGGCACACAAGGCATCGGAAGAAGGCATCATGGTTGTCGAGCGCATTAAAGGTCACAAGACCGAGATGAACTACGACCTGATTCCATCGGTTATTTACACTCACCCGGAGATCGCGTGGGTCGGTAAAACCGAACAGACCTTGAAAGCTGAAGGCGTTGAAGTTAACGTCGGCACCTTCCCGTTTGCAGCCAGTGGCCGTGCCATGGCAGCAAACGACACCGGTGGCTTTGTTAAAGTCATCGCTGATGCCAAATCTGACCGCGTACTGGGCGTCCACGTGATTGGCCCGAGCGCAGCAGAGCTGGTTCAGCAAGGCGCGATCGGTATGGAATTCGGCACCAGCGCTGAAGATCTGGGCATGATGGTTTTCTCCCATCCAACCCTGTCTGAAGCCTTGCACGAAGCAGCACTGGCAGTGAATGGCGGCGCCATCCACATTGCCAACCGCAAGAAACGTTAAGACCAGACAATAAGAAACCACGGCGGTTTGCCCGTCGTGAGCCTTGCTAGCAAGCCTCACCGCGGAACTTCCGCCGGACGCAGTCTTGTCTTGTTTGACTCAGGCCCGGCTCCGCTCACGCGGGTGTCGGGCTTGTAAAGGCAGCACAAGCAGCAGTCACAGGTGGTGCGGCACTAATAAAAGTGCAGCGCCGAATGCGCAGTACCTAACGAAGACGGTAAAAAGCATGAATCTTCACGAGTATCAGGGTAAGCAGCTGTTCGCTGAATACGGCCTGCCAGTATCCAAGGGTTATGCAGTAGACACCCCGGAAGCAGCCGCAGAAGCTTGCGACAAAATCGGTGGGACCGAATGGGTTGTCAAAGCCCAGGTTCACGCAGGTGGTCGCGGTAAAGCGGGCGGCGTTAAGCTGGTTCGCAGCAAAGAAGACGCTAAAGCATTCGCACAACAGTGGTTGGGCAAGCGTCTGGTGACTTACCAGACTGATGCCAATGGTCAGCCGGTCACCAAGATCCTGGTTGAATCGTGCACTGATATCGCTAAAGAGCTGTACCTGGGCGCTGTCGTTGACCGTTCCAGCCGTCGTATCGTATTCATGGCTTCCACCGAAGGTGGCGTGGATATCGAGAAGATCGCTCACGACACTCCAGAAAAAATTCTGAAAGCAACTATCGATCCACTGGTTGGCGCTCAGCCATTCCAGGGTCGCGAGTTGGCTTTCCAGCTGGGTCTGGAAGGCAAGCAAGTTACTCAGTTCGCCAAGATCTTCGTAGGTCTGGCCAAACTGTTCAAGGATCACGATCTGGCCCTGCTGGAAGTGAACCCGCTGGTTATCAAGGCTGACGGCGATCTGCACTGCCTCGATGCAAAAATCAACATCGACGCTAACGCCATGTACCGTCAGGCCAAGCTGAAAACTTTCCACGATCCGTCGCAAGACGATCCGCGCGAAGCGCACGCTGCCAAGTTCGAACTGAACTACGTAGCACTGGAAGGCAACATCGGCTGCATGGTAAACGGCGCTGGTCTGGCGATGGGCACCATGGACATCGTTAACCTGCATGGCGGCAAGCCAGCCAACTTCCTCGACGTTGGCGGCGGTGCTACCAAAGAACGCGTTACCGAAGCGTTCAAGATCATCCTGTCCGACAGCAATGTCGCTGCAGTACTGGTCAACATCTTCGGCGGCATCGTTCGTTGCGACATGATTGCCGAAGGCATCATCGGTGCAGTGAAAGAAGTCGGCGTGAAAATCCCGGTGGTTGTTCGCCTTGAAGGCAACAACGCTGAACTGGGCGCTAAAGTACTGGCAGAAAGCGGCTTGAACATCATCGCTGCTACCAGCTTGACCGACGCTGCTCAACAAGTTGTTAAAGCTGCGGAGGGCAAGTAATGAGCGTCCTGATCAATAAAGACACCAAAGTTATCTGCCAGGGCATCACTGGTTCGCAGGGTAGCTTCCACACCCAGCAAGCCATCGAATACGGCACCAAGATGGTTGGTGGCGTTACTCCGGGCAAAGGCGGCACCACTCACCTGGACCTGCCTGTTTTCAACACCGTGAAAGAAGCCGTAGCTGCCACTGGCGCAACCGCCAGTGTTATCTACGTACCGGCTCCTTTCTGCAAGGACTCCATCCTTGAAGCAGCTTTCGGCGGCATCAAGCTGATCGTTTGCATCACTGAAGGTATTCCTACCCTGGACATGCTGGACGCTAAAGTTAAGTGCGACGAACTGGGTGTTACCCTGATCGGCCCTAACTGCCCAGGCGTTATCACTCCAGGCGAATGCAAGATCGGCATCATGCCAGGTCACATTCACTTGCCAGGCAAAGTAGGCATCGTGTCGCGTTCCGGCACCCTGACTTACGAAGCTGTTAAGCAAACAACTGACGCCGGTTTCGGTCAGTCGACTTGCGTAGGCATCGGTGGTGACCCGATCCCTGGTTCCAACTTCATCGACATCCTTAAGTTGTTCCAGGAAGACCCGAAGACCGAAGCGATCGTAATGATCGGTGAGATCGGCGGTTCGGCTGAAGAAGAAGCGGCTGCCTACATCAAGGCACACGTGACCAAGCCAGTTGTTTCCTACATCGCTGGTGTGACTGCCCCTGCTGGCAAGCGCATGGGCCATGCTGGCGCAATCATCTCTGGCGGCAAGGGCACTGCAGACGAGAAGTTTGCTGCTCTGGAAGACGCAGGCGTTAAAACCGTGCGTTCGCTGGCAGACATCGGCAAGGCTCTGTCCGAGCTGACTGGCTGGGCAATCAAATAAGCCACGCGCTTAGCTGATAGCTACACCAGACAAAGGCCACCTTCGGGTGGCCTTTGTGCGTTTTGGCTGTTGGAGTTTCGTTGTCAAACACCTATGCATGGCTTCAGGTCGAAACAATTAACTTTATAGTTGATCCTGTACTCTTTACTGGCGCGGGAATAAACATAATGCGAGAGGGTGTTGCTGAAATATCCGCATGTATATTGGCTTTTTCAGTTTCTTGACTGGTTATTTATGGGGAATGAAAATCTTAACTTCTCAACTAATGGAAGTTAAAGCATGAAAGGCGTTTTTCCAGGAATGGTCGGCGTGCAAAAGTCCGCCAGTTTTCATGAGCTTCGGCAAAATCAAGTTTCTTCAGATCCCAGAAAAATAGAGTCATTGGGCAGTGAGGATAAACTCAAACTACTACAGACTGTTATAAAAGAATTAGCGGTCACTGCAACTTCTCAGAAAAACCCTGCGGCCCACATTGTCACCGGCCAGATGGGCGCTGGAAAATCAACGGCGATAAACAGTCTTTCAGCACAGTTCAAAGGTAACTGTGTGATCGTCGATTACGATGATCTGAAACGTTTTGTCCCTGGTTACGCTGAGGCGGCGCGAGCGGGTTATCCTGGCACTGTGCGCGGCAGCAAGGAGATAGCCCGCTATCTGGAGGAGGGTCTGCAAAAGCATGGGCTCGAAAACAGGCTCAACATGGTCATCCAGAAATCCATCAATAGTAGAAATCATGAAGTGCTGGCGGCAGCCAAAGCGTCCAAAGAACATGGTTACCGTGTATGCCTTAATATCCTGGCAGTTGATAAGGCCACCAGTACGATGGGTGTATTCTCACGGTATGAGTCTGGTCTCAAAGACATCAATGAACATAATGACTCACGGGATGGTGCCAGAAGAACACCCATGGATTATCACGATGATGCGTATGTCAGTACCTCGAACCCCGAACGATACGAAAGCCTTGTGCCTGAACTGGATGAAGTTGTAGTGAGTGGCAGGGCGGGTGAGGTTTATTATCGTGGAACGACAGATATATCACCTGGCAAAATTGTCGCGGCTATTGAACAGGGGAGGGAAAGTGGAAAGTTCGAACCCGTTCCATTGTTCGAGAAGCTGTCGTCACTTGTTTCGTTTAATGCGCAGTTCGCCAATCCAGAGCTAAGAGACAAAAAATAACTGATGGGCCATCGCCTGTCAGATACAAAACCCGCTTGACTGCGACACTGCTCAAGTGTGGGAGCGGGCTTGCTCGCGATGGTCGTTAACGATGCCCCACACTTACCTAATAAATACGACGCTCTGAAGACCATCGCGAGCAAGCCCGCTCCCACAGAGGCAAAAATCACTTACGTGAACAACATTGCACCTTCGGGTGGCCTTCGTGCCTACCCCATCGCGGCAGCGCCAACGCTGCAAAACCACATCAAATCAATTTTCGATGTCATCCAGGCGACAACTGCGTTCGTTCATCGGACAGTCCGCCCTCTAACAGTGCGTTGTAGGAAAAAAATCGGTAATCTTGCCGCCATTCTGCATTTCTGCGTGTGCATCCCAAAAGGAAGCCGCGCGCTAGACGGGTCGGACTTATACAGACCGACAGCATTTCCCACATCCGCACGGGAAATTCCCCTCTAAATTCCGATTCAGTAGTGTGGTATTTCCGTAATGAAAGTATTGAAAGGCCAGGACATCCTGGCACTTGGGTTTATGACTTTTGCCCTGTTCGTTGGGGCTGGCAACATCATTTTCCCGCCAATCGTTGGCCTGCAGGCTGGACCTAACGTCTGGATGGCCGCATTGGGCTTCCTGATCACCGCGGTAGGTCTGCCGGTGGTCACTGTTATTGCGCTCGCCAAGGTTGGCGGCGGAATGGACGCACTGAGCAGCCCGATCGGTAAAGTGGCTGGCGGCTTGCTCGCGGCTGTGGCCTACCTGGCTGTTGGTCCGTTGTTCGCCACCCCACGTACCGCCACCGTATCCTTCGAGGTCGGTCTGGCGCCGTTGACGGGTGAAAGCCCGCTGGCGCTGTTCTTGTACAGCTCGGTGTACTTCCTGATTGTGTTCTTCGTTTCGCTGTATCCGGGTCGTCTGCTCGACACGGTAGGGCGCTTCCTTGCACCGTTGAAGATCATCGCGCTGGCGATTCTCGGTATTGCCGCCGTAGCCTTGCCTGCGGGTGATATTGGCGTTGCGACTCCTGAATACGTCGCCGCACCCTTCTCCCAAGGGTTTATCAATGGCTACCTGACCATGGATACCCTGGGCGCGCTGGTGTTCGGCATTGTGATCGTGAACGCCATTCGTTCCCGTGGGGTTGAATCGCCGAAGCTGATTACCCGTTACGCAATCATTGCCGGCCTGATCGCCGGTGTTGGCCTTGCGCTGGTCTACATCAGCCTGTTCCGCCTGGGGGCGGGCAGCCATGAAGTGGCGGCGGGCGCAACCAATGGCGCGGCAGTACTGCACGCCTATGTACAGCATACGTTCGGTTCCCTGGGCAGCGGCTTCCTGGCTGTACTGATTGCCCTGGCTTGCCTGGTAACGGCCGTTGGCCTGACGTGCGCCTGTGCTGAATACTTCAGCACGGTGTTGCCACTGTCTTACAAGACTCTGGTGATTATCCTTGCGGTGTTCTCGCTGGCCGTGTCGAACCTTGGTCTGACGCAGTTGATCGCCTTCTCCATCCCGCTGCTGACGGCGATTTACCCGCCGTGCATCGTGCTGGTGGCGTTGAGTTTCTGCAAAGGCCTGTGGCATGCCCAGGCGCGGATCGTGGGTCCGGTGATGCTGGTGTCGTTCATCTTCGGTTCGATCGATGCGCTCAAAGGTGCAGGCCTGGCTGGCTGGATTCCGAGCCAGCTTGCGAATATGCCCTTCAGCGACCAGGGTTTGGCGTGGCTGGTGCCATGCCTCGTGACCTTGGTGGGCGCATTTATTTGCGACCGTCTGCTGGGCAAGCGTGCTGAAGCACTCGCGTAATTATTCGGTTCGCCAAAAGCGTTCCTGAATACCTGAAAAAGCCCTGCATCTCACGGATGCAGGGCTTTTTTTATGGCGCTGTGTTCGGGTATCGAAGCAAGAAATCTTGAGCCCGGGACACAACAAAGCCCGCACTTGGCGGGCTTTGTGTTACCTCACAAAAAGCCGTATTACTTGCTTTCTGGAGTTGCCACTGGAGCAGCAGGAGTAGCAGGAGCGGCTTCTTCAGCGGCGGCTTTGTTGGACTCGGCCTGAGCTTTGGCAGCTTCGGCGTTTTCTTTCGCCGCGTCGTTCACTTTGTCCTGGGCTTCAGACATTTTTTCTTGAGCTTGCTCAGCGTGCTGAGTGGCTTCCTGGGCTTTATCTTCGGACTTCTTGTCACACGCAGCCAGACCAAGGGTGGCAGCCAGCATCAAGGCAACAGCAAAAGTATTACGCATGGGGTGTTTCTCCTTATGAGTAGATCTACGGGGCGTTTGAGCATTGGCTCAATGCTTAAGTTCCATGCTTTCAGACATATATAAGTAAAGCATCCTGGGTCGAAACGGCTGGTAAAAAACCGATGCCTTGCCATCAGGCCTTGAAATTTGAACCTGAGCCCCCAACTTTCATGACATCCCGCCGCCAACCCACTAGGGCGTGGCTCATGCCATCCAATCGGAGTTTGATAACAATGAGCGTGGAAACTCAAAAAGAAACCCTGGGCTTCCAGACCGAGGTCAAGCAACTGCTGCACCTCATGATCCATTCGCTGTACTCCAACAAGGAAATTTTCCTTCGCGAATTGATCTCGAACGCCTCTGATGCTGTCGACAAATTACGTTTTGAAGCACTGTCCAAGCCTGAGCTGCTGGAGGGCGGTGCCGATCTTAAAATCCGTGTGAGCTTCGACAAGGACGCCAACACCGTCACCCTCGAAGACAACGGTATCGGTATGAACCGTGATGACGTGATCACCCACCTGGGTACGATTGCGAAATCCGGCACAGCTGATTTCATGAAAAACCTGACAGGCGATCAGAAGAAAGACTCGCACCTGATCGGTCAGTTCGGTGTGGGCTTCTATTCCGCCTTCATCGTCGCCGACAAGGTTGACGTCTACAGCCGCCGCGCCGGGACTCCTGCCAGCGAAGGCGTGCACTGGTCCTCCAAGGGCGAAGGCGAATTTGAAGTTGCCACCGTCGAAAAAGCTGATCGCGGCACCAAGATTGTTCTGCACCTGAAGTCCGGCGAATCCGAGTTCGCTGACGGCTGGCGCTTGCGCAACATCATCAAGAAGTACTCCGACCATATCGCCTTGCCGATCGAGCTGCCTAAAGAGCAAACCGTTGCCGAAGGCGAAGAAGCACCTGCGCTGGAATGGGAAACTGTTAACCGCGCAAGTGCCCTGTGGACTCGCCCTCGTACTGAAGTCAAGGACGAGGAATACCAGGAGTTCTACAAGCACATTGCCCACGATTACGAGAACCCGCTGGCCTGGAGCCACAACAAGGTTGAAGGCAAGCTGGAATACAGCTCGCTGCTCTACGTGCCGGCACGTGCTCCATTCGACCTGTACCAGCGTGAAGCGCCTAAAGGCCTGAAGCTGTACGTACAGCGTGTATTCGTGATGGACCAGGCCGAGTCGTTCCTGCCTCTGTACCTGCGCTTCATCAAGGGCGTGATCGACTCCAACGACCTGTCGCTGAACGTGTCGCGGGAAATCCTGCAAAAAGACCCGATCATCGACTCGATGAAGACCGCGCTGACCAAGCGTGTGCTCGACATGCTGGAAAAACTGGCGAAGAACGAGCCTGAGAAATACCAGGGCTTCTGGAAAAACTTCGGCCAGGTGATGAAAGAAGGCCCGGCTGAAGATTTCGCCAACAAGGAAAAAATCGCCGGTCTGCTGCGTTTCGCTTCGACCCATGGTGACGACGGCGAACAAAACGTTTCTCTGGTCGACTACCTGGCTCGCGCCAAGGAAGGTCAGGACAAGATCTACTACCTGACCGGCGAAACCTACGCGCAGGTCAAAAACAGCCCGCACCTCGAAGTCTTCCGCAAGAAAGGCATCGAAGTCCTGCTGTTGACCGACCGTATCGACGAGTGGCTGATGAGCTACCTCAGCGATTTCGACGGCAAGAGCTTTGTGGACGTGGCACGCGGCGACCTCGATCTGGGCAACCTGGACTCCGAAGAGGACAAGAAAGCTGCAGAAGAAGTGGCCAAGGCCAAAGAAGGTCTGGTTGAACGCATCAAGGCAGCCCTGGGTGAAAGCGTCAGCGAAGTGCGTGTATCACACCGTCTGACTGATTCCCCGGCGATTCTGGCCATCGGCGAGCAGGACTTGGGCATGCAAATGCGTCAGATCCTGGAAGCTAGCGGTCAGAAAGTGCCTGAGTCCAAGCCTATCTTCGAGTTCAACCCGGCTCACCCCCTGATCGAGAAACTCGATGCAGAGCAGAGCGAAGAGCGTTTTGGCGACCTGTCGCACATCCTCTTCGATCAGGCAGCCCTGGCAGCCGGTGACAGTTTGAAAGACCCTGCGGCTTATGTCCGTCGGCTTAACAAATTGTTAGTAGAGTTGTCGGTCTAACCGCGCTATAAAAACCCGCTTCGGCGGGTTTTTTTTGTTTTGAGCTCAGGAGTTTTTAATGAAATCAATTACGGTCAGTTCTGTGGCCTATCAAATCGACGGCCAACCTTACGAAGGCCGCCTCGCGTTTGACCCGAGCCGAGAAGATCCACTGCCGGGCTTGCTGATGGCGCCTAACTGGATGGGCATCAGTGCGGGTGCCGAAGAGATCGCCAAGTCGGTTGCAGAGCAAGGCTACGTGGTACTGATCGCGGATTTGTACGGCCAGGCCATCCGTCCGGGCAATGCCGACGAGGCGGGCGCTGCAATGATGCCGCTCAAGAATGACCGCGCCCTGTTGCGCAAGCGGATGTGGGCAGCGTACGACATGCTGAAAAATCAGGGCCTGGCCCAGGTCGACAGCAACAAGCTGGCCACCTTTGGCTTCTGTTTTGGCGGCTGCTGCTCACTTGAACTGGCGCGCAGCGGTGCACCACTTCAAGCGGCGGTGTCCTTCCACGGCAACCTCGACACGCCCAATCCGATCGATGCCCAGAGCATCAAGGGTGCGGTGCTGGTGTTGCACGGCGCTTCTGATCCGTTGGTGCCAAACGAACAGCTACCGGTTTTTGAGGCCGAGATGAATGCGGCAAGCGTGGACTGGCAATTGACCAGCTACGGCGGCGCGGTGCATTCCTTCACCGATCCCCACGCCAATGTGCCGGGCAAGATGATGTACGACGCCAAAACTTCCAGCCGTGCCTTTACGGCGATGCACAACCTGCTGGATGAAGTGTTCCGCGATTAATCGCAATCACCCAGTCTGTGGGAGCGGGCTTGCTCGCGATGCTGACGGCTCGGTCGTCAGACAAAACCGGGCGATGCTCTCGCGAGGAAGCCGGCTCCCACAGCGCTCACGCCGAGCGCTCCATCACTTCACTTACCGTCAAGTCCCGCATCAACAACCCGTACTTCAAGTCCACCTGCTCGGGGATCGGCAGGTACACCGTGTGGCCGTCACCCGGTGCAACCTGGGTCGGCAACCCCGCGCTGTTGTGTAACCGGTCGAGATCAAAGTGGTAGTTGCCGTGGGGGGTCATCAACTCCAGATGGTCACCCAGGGCAAAGCGGTTTTTGACCTTGACCTCGGCCAGGCCGTTGCGCCGTTCGCCGGTCAACTCCCCGACAAACTGCTGGCGGTGCGACAGCGAGCTGCCATGCAGGTAGTTTTGATATTCATCGTGGACATGGCGCCGCAAAAAACCCTCGGTGTAACCGCGCTGGGCCAGTGACTCCAGGTCCGTCATCAGGCTGCGGTCAAACTCACGGCCTGCCACCGCATCATCAATCGCCTTGCGATACACCTGAGTCGCCCGCGCACAGTAGAAGTGCGACTTGGTTCGGCCCTCGATTTTCAGCGAGTGCACGCCCATCCCGGTCAGCCGCGCCACATGCTGCACGGCGCGCAGATCCTTGGAGTTCATGATGTAAGTGCCGTGCTCGTCTTCGAACGCCGTCATCTGTTCGTCCGGGCGTTGGGACTCGTTGAGCACGAACACTTCGTCGGTGGGCGCACCCACGCCCAGGGTCGGCTCGACCACATTGACGATATTGCCCAGTTCGTTTTCCGTGGCCGGTTTGGCGTCGTATTTCCAGCGGCAGGCATTGGTGCAACTGCCTTGATTGGCGTCGCGCTTGTTCATGTAGCCCGACAACAGGCAGCGGCCCGAGTAGGCCATGCACAATGCGCCGTGGACGAAGATCTCCAGTTCCATGTCCGGCACTTGCTGGCGAATCTCTTCAATCTCTTCCAGCGACAGCTCGCGGGACAGGATGATCCGGCTCAGGCCTTGCTGGCGCCAGAACTCGACACTGGCCCAGTTGACCGTATTGGCTTGTACCGACAAATGAATCGGGACATGGGGGAAGTTTTTGCGCACCAGCATGATCAGCCCCGGGTCGGACATGATCAGGGCATCCGGGCCCATGGCGATTACCGGTTCCAGATCCTTGAGGAAGGTGCGCAGCTTGGCGTTGTGGGGGGCAATATTGACCACCACGTAAAAGCGTTTGCCCTGCGCCTGGGCTTCGGCGATCCCGATGGCCAGATTGGCGTGGTCGAATTCGTTATTGCGTACCCGCAAGCTGTAGCGCGGCTGGCCTGCATACACCGCGTCGGCGCCATAGGCGAAGGCATAACGCATGTTTTTGAGGGTGCCGGCAGGGGCGAGGAGTTCGGGCGGTGCAAGGCGCATAGTCAGGTCATTCGCAAAAAGGCGCGATATTAATCGAGCCTGAGTGCGGGATTATTGACCTGGATCTATGGGTTGAGTTTGAAGCTGACACTGATGTTCGTTGATTGGCCCTTATGCAATAACGTCAGCCCGGGGTGGCCGGGCAGGTGATGGGCATTGACCGGGTGGCTGACGGGTTCGAAGCAGAAAAAGTCCTCTCCCGGCGGGCAATACACCAGGCAGTAAGGGCTGCCCGTTGCCTGACAGCCCAGCGTATAGCCCAGGTCCGGCTGGCTGATCACTGCGTTGCCATCCCACTCGGTGAAACAATTGTCGAGCCGGGTGTGCGGCAAGGCGTTGCTCTGGTTGAAGTCCCATTCGATCGGCAGGGGCGCAAGCTCCGTGGGCAGGCCCTGGTCATCGCACAGCCAGACCTGAGCTGACTTTGCCTGCAATCGTGTGTTGGCGGTGCGCGGCAGATACGGGTGTAGCCCCAGGCCATGCCAGGCCGCGTGCTCGTCCTGATGGGTCACGCTCAGCTCGATACGCAGTTGGCCGTCGCTCAGGCTGTAACGCAGTTGCGCACGGTAGGCAAAGGGGACGGTGCTGTCGAGTTGCAGGCAGGCATGGTGCGGGCTGTGCTCGGTCACGCTCCAGGCCTGCTGCCATGCACTGCCGTGGATGGGCAGCAGGCCTGGAGGATTGTTGGGCTGCAAGGCGAACCAATGGCCTGCGCCTTCGAAGCCGCCATCCCCGATCCGGTTCGACCAGGGCACCAGTGGATAACAGGCCAGCTGGTTGGCCGAGTTGCTGTCCAGGGCATCGGCTGCACTTGGGCGAAACAAGGGCTGGCCGCTGGCAATGATGCTCCAGTCAAGAATGCTGCCGCCTATGTGCGGTGCCAGAGTCAGACGGGTCAGGCCGTCTTCAAGGGTCAATGTTTCTGTGGGCATGGGGCTCTACCGTTAGGGAATGACAGATCAATCGGTGGCACGGCGCCAGGTCAGCATCACGATACCCGCGACCACGATCAGGCCGCCGATGATTTGGCCGCTGCTGAGCAACTGGTCCAGGATCAGCCAGCCAAACAGCAGGCTTGCCACTGGCTCAACGTTCATCACGGGTGCGTTGCGGGCCATGTTCAGGCGCGTCATGCAGATAAACAACAGGCAGAACCCTAGCCCATAAAGCGCCACCAGGCAGGCCAGAGCTGTCCAGCCGGTGGACGAGGAGGGCAGCGACACGCCGCCGGGCAGCACACCGCTGACCCCGGCCAGGGCCGCTGCGCAAAATACAATCAGCATGGTCAGCATGCTGCGCACCGTGCCACGCAGGCTCGACAGCTTGTGATCGGTAATCCAGAGCGCACAGGCGAACACGGAGGCCGCGGCGAACCCGAACAGAATGCCTTCGAGCCATTGCGCTTCGGTGGTGCCCTGATTGGACAGGCGCTCAGGGACGTCCAGCGCAAAGACCAGGCCGCACATGATCAACCCCATGAGCAGCGCCGCTCGCCGTGTCGGGGCTGCACCGCCCAGGGCCCAGGTCAGCAGCACCAGCAGGATCGGCGCCACGTTGGCAATCAACAGCGCCAGTGCCACGGGAATCCGTGCCACGGCCGAATAGATAAAGAAACTTTGTGCCGCGATCAGCAGCCCCAGCAGCACTTGCCAGCGCCAGTTGGCAGGGGTCAGGCGCGGGCGTTCGCGTTGCCACAGCACCAGGCTGGTCAACACCAGCAAGGTCACGCCAGCGCGGCACAGAATGGCCAGTAGCAGGCCTGTGTCGTGGTCGAAGGCGATGCGGGCGGCGATATGGTTGCCCGCGAATGCGCAGGCCAGCAGGACCAGAATCAACACGGCGATATGGCGGGGGAACAAAGCAGGAGCAGACATAAGTAACCAGCCTCCTTGGCTGGAAATAAAGCCTCTTGGATAAGCATTGTGGGAGCGGGCTTGCTCGCGATGGGATCGCTGCGGTGTATCAGGTACACCGCGTCGTCTGCATCGCAAGCAAGCCCGCTCCCACGGGCAGGGGACGGGTTACAGCACCAGGTTTGGCAACCACAGCGAGATGGCCGGAACGTAGGTCACCAGCATCAGCACCATGAACAGCGCCACGTAGAACGGCAGCAGGGCTTTAACCGTGTTTTCGATGGTGACTTTACCCACGGCAGCGCCCACGAACAGCACTGCACCTACCGGCGGTGTAATCAGTCCGATCCCCAGGTTGACCAGCATGATCATGCCGAAATGCACGGGATCAACGCCGATGCCGATGATCACGGGCAGCAGGATTGGCGTCAGGATCAGAATCAGTGGCGCCATGTCCATCACGGTGCCCAGCAGCAGCAACATGACGTTGATGCACATCAGGATCACGTAACGGTTATCCGACAGCGTCAGGAACGCTGTGGTGATCTTCATCGGGATTTCCATCAGCGTCAGGATGTAACCGAAGCTGGCTGCAAAACCGATCAGGATCATCACGATGGAAATGGTGCGTACCGCCCGGTGCATCAGCTTGGGCAGGTCGCGCCATTTGTAGTCGCGATAAATGAACATGGTGACGAAGAACGACCAGACCACCGCAACGGCTGCCGACTCGGTGGCGGTGAAGATGCCTGTCAGGATCCCGCCGAGGATGATGACCATGGCCATCAGGCCCCACATCGCTTCACCGGCGATTTTCAGCGCCCGGCGCAGCGGAATCACTTCACCCTTGGGGTAGTTGCGCTTGCGCGCAAAGATCATGCACAGGCCCATCATCACGGCGCTGAGCAGCAATCCCGGCATGATGCCCGCCATGAACAGCGAAGCGATCGACACCGTACCGCCAGCGGCCAGCGAGTACAGCACCGAGTTGTGGCTCGGCGGTGTGAGCAGGGCTTGTACCGAACCGCTGACCGTCACTGCCGTGGAGAACTCGCGGGGGTAGCCGGCACGCTCCATCTCTGGAATCAGTACCGAACCGACCGACGCCGTATCAGCCACGGATGAGCCGGAAATCGCGCCGAAAAAGGTCGAGGCCACGATGTTGACCAGTGACAGCCCGCCCCGTACGAAGCCCACCAACACCCCGGCAAATGCCACCAGCCGGCGTGACATGCCCCCTTCGGCCATGATCGCCCCCGCCAGTACGAAGAACGGGATAGCCAGCAGGGAGAATTTATTCACGCCCCCAGCCACCTGGATCATCAGAGCGTCGAAAGGAATATCGATCCACCAGGCGCCGACCAGTGCCGACAGGCCCAGCGCGTAGGCGACCGGCATGCCGAGAAGGATCAGGGCGATAAAGCTGCCCAACAATACGAAAGCGTCCATTTATACGGCCTCTTCGCTGGCTTCTACGATGTCGAACCGCACGGCACGGCGGTGGCTCTGGTCGCCCAGGAACAGTTTTTCCAGGACGAAGCAAAGGGTTATCAGGCCGCCAATCGGGATAGGTAGATAGGAGATGCCAACCCGCACGGATGGCATCTCACCAATGAACTGATTCCAGGTGGTCGCACACAATTTGAACCCCTTCACGGTCATGAACAGGCAGACGATCACCATCAGTATTTGCACCAGCACGGCGACCTTGGGGCGGATGTGCCCGGGCATCCGTTCCACGGCCATCGCCACGGCCATATGGGCCCCGGCGCGGTAACTGGCGGCGGCCCCGAAGAAGGTGAATACCACCATCAATAAAATGGCGGTGGGCTCGGGCCAACTGGAGCCGGTCCCCAGCACGTAGCGGGCAAAGATGCCCCATGGAATGATCAGGGTCATCGTCAGTACCGACAGGCCGGCAATCCCGATACACACCCGGTACAACATGTCGTTAAAGCGCAGCACGGTATTTTTCATGGGGCTCACCACTGCGGCGGAAAACGGGCTGGAGCCCGTCACCGCGGCATTATCGGACTGACTTATTGAACGGCTTCAATACGGGAGATCAGGTCTTTGTAGTCAGCGCCATACTTGTCACGCACCGGCTGAGTCGCGTCGTAGAAGGCTTTTTTCTGTTCTGGCGTGAGGGTGATGAACTCAACACCACCGGCCTTGAGTTTGGTGACGCTTTCGGCGGATTTTTTGTCCCACAGCTCGCGCTCTTCAAACTGCGCCTCGCGGGCAAGTTTCTGCACCAGGGCTTGCTGCTCCGGGTTGAGCTTTGTCCAGGTGGATTTGGCGATCACGATCGGCTCGGGCAGGATCAGGTGATCGGTCCAGGTGAAGTACTTGGCGTTCTGGTAGTGGTTGTGTTCAAGAAAGGTAGGCGGGTTGTTCTCTGCGCCATCGATCACGCCGGTCTGCAGGGCGCTGAAGATCTCGCCGGTGGCCATGCCGATACCATTGCCGCCCATGTCGTTGATGGTCTGGATAAATACCGGGTTGCCCTGGACGCGGATTTTCATGCCCTTGAGGTCGGCAATTTCGCGCACGGGCTTCTTGGTGTACAGGTTGCGGGTTCCGCCATCCATCCAGGCCAGCGCGACCATGTTGAAGTCGGAGTTGGTGATTTTATCCAGCATCTCCTGGCCAATTTCACCGTCGATGATTTTGCGCATGTGGGCCTGGTCGCGGAACACGAACGGCAGGTTGAACGCATTGGTTTCCGGCACGACCGGCCCGAGGATGCCCAGGCTGACACGGGTCATCTGTATGGCGCCGGACTGGAGTTGCTCGACCACCTCTTTCTCGGAGCCCAGTACGCCACCGGCAAACATCTTGAAGGAAATATCGCCGTTGCTCTGGGCCTGAAGCTTCTTGCCCATTTCCTGTTCAGCGACCACAGGCGGATAACCGGTGGGGTGAACCTCGGCGAATTTTATTTTGATTTCGGCCTGGGCCATGCCTGAGAGGCAGAAAGCCAGCGGGAGCGCAGCGATAAGCAAGGTGCGTTTGAAATCCATGGGTCACTCCACATATTGTTTTTGTTATTTAAAGGTGTTGGATCAGCAATCAGTGATTGAAGGCGGGCTCCGGCAGGCCTTTGACGCCTGGCCTGAGGGCAAACACCCCGCCTGCCAGCGGTTGGTCGGCGAGATCCCCGGCAGGGCGAATCGAGGTCACAAACAGGGTGTCCAGATCTGCGCCGCCAAAGGCGCACATCGCGGGTTTTTTGACGGGTACGGCCAGGGAGCGGTCGAGCTTGCCTTCAGGGGTAAAGCGATGGATCAACCCCGCATCGTTGCCGCAGATCCAGTAGCAGCCATCCGCGTCGACGGCGGCGCCATCAGGGCGGCCTGCCTGTTCGGTCATGTCCACGAACAGGCGGCGGCCATGGGGCGTGCCGGTGTCGGTGTCGTAGTCAAACGCCCAGATCTTTTGCACATCGGGATGTGAGTCCGAGAGGTACATGGTTTTGCCGTCCGGGCTGAACGCCAGGCCGTTGGGTACGGTCAGTCCTTCAAGTTGCGCCGTGAGTGGCTCTTGCTGGCCCGCGCTGTAGCGATACATCGCGCCTACCGGCGCCCCTGCGGCCATGTTCATCAGCATGGTGCCGGCCCAGAAGCGTCCCTGGCGGTCGCAGCGGCCATCGTTAAATCGCATCCCTGGCAGGGCGTGGGTCACGCTGGCCAGCAGGCGACTGTCGAGGCTGCCATCGGTGTGGGGCGTGATGGCGAACAGGCCGTTCTCCATACCGGCGATCCAGCTGCCATTCCCTGCCTGAGCAATGCACGCGAGCATTTGCGAGGCTTGCCAGCTTTGGTTTTTGCCATCGGCGGGGCTCCAGCGGTGCAGGCGTTTTTCCGGGATATCCACCCAGTAAAGTGCCTGTTGCGCAGTGCTCCAGACCGGGCTTTCGCCGGTGGCGTTGCGTGCATCCAGAATCAGTTCAGCAGTCATGGCGGCTCGATCCTTGTCCGTATTCAGTGGTGTGCCCAAGGAGCGGTTTACTCGTCCCCGAACGGACCTGCCGCAACGAAGGCCCCGCCCTGGTAAACCATGGCTGGATCGTTGGCCGCAGGCATAGGCTGGGCGTCGATCTTGGCGCGGAATACTTCAGAGGTGTCCCTGGGCTCAAAACCCAGGTGGGCGGCAAAGCGGTTGTCCCACCACACGTTGAGGTTGTTGGAGGCGCCATAGACCACGGTGTGGCCGACATTGGGGGTGTACAGCGAGCGCTCGATCAACTGCGTGAGGTCGGCAAAGCTCAGCCAGGTGCTCATCATCCGGCGGTTTTGCGGCTCGGGGAACGAGGAGCCGATGCGGATGCTGACGGTTTCGATGCCGTAGCGATCGAAGTAGAAGGTGGCCATGTCTTCGCCGTAGGACTTGGACAGACCGTAATAGCCGTCCGGACGTCGCGGGGAGTGGGCATCCAGGGTTTGGTCCTGCTTGTAGAACCCGATGACATGGTTGGAGCTGGCGAAGATCACGCGCTTGACACCATGACGGCGTGCGGCTTCGTAGATATGGAAAATACCGCTGATATTGGGGCCCAGAATCTCTTCGAACGGACGCTCTACCGAGACCCCACCAAAGTGCAGGATGGCGTCTACGCCTTCAACCATCTGGTGAACAGCGTGCTTGTCGGCAAGATCACAGAGGACTATTTCTTCGTGGTTATCGGCCGCGGGTGCTATTTGGGCTATATCAGAGAGTCGCAACACCTTCGCGTAGGGCTTGAGGCTTTCGCGCAGTACCTTCCCCAGACCGCCGGCTGCACCGGTGAGAAGAAGGCGATTGAAGGGGGTTTGGACAGTACGTGTGGTTGTCATCAAAAATCCCTGTATTTCTTGTTATTGTCATCTGTTGTCGTATGACTTGGCTTGGATTATTCACAGCCATTGTGGTGGTTGTCAATGCCGAATCCGTACTTGTAACAGCTAAGGTTTTACGCGTGGGGGAGCGTCCCATACCTGTGGGAGCTGGCTTGCCGGCGATGCAGACACCACGGTGTGGCGCGTTGCACAGATGCCATCGCGAGCAAGCCCGCGCCCACAGATCAAGAAGGGCGCTTACAACAACGACAGCGGATAGCTGATGAAGATGCGGTTTTCGTCGAATTCGTGCGCGCTGTAATCGCGACGGATGCTCGCGTTGCGCCAGCGCAGGTTCAGGTCCTTGAACGTGCCGCTTTGCACGGTGTAGGCCAGTTCCGATTCGCGGCCCCATTCCTTGCCATCCGTAATGGCGCCGGTGTGGATGTTATCGCCGCTGATATAGCGGTTCATCATCGTCAGGCCGGGGACGCCAAGCACTGCAAAATCCAGGTCGTGGCGCAGTTGCCAGGAGCGTTCCTTGGCGTTGTCGTAGCTGGAGTTGTAGCTGTCGTTGGCCAATGTGCCGCCGCTGGTGCCGTTGACGCGGAACCAGCCATCGTCGCCGCTGATTTTCTGCAGGCCTACATAGAGGGTGTTGCCTTTGTACTTGGCCGAAAGCAGGGCGTAGGCGGTTTTGTTGTCCAGATCGCCAGCCAGTTTGTTGCCGTCTTCCTTGCCCCAGAAATAGCCAAGGTTGGCGCCCAGGGTCACATCGCCGATGGGCTGGGTGTGCAGGACGTTCAGGAATTGCTGCTGATAGATGTCTTCCAGCTGGGCGTACCACACGCCGACCTGAGTGCGCTTGTCGTTGAAGCTGTAATCACCACCGGCAAAGTTGAAACGGTCGGAGGTAAAGGCGCCTTTACCGTTGAGCGACATTTCTTCCATGCTGGCATCGTTACGCGGACTGTTGGCACGGAACTGACCGCCATAGAGATTCAGCCCGGCGATTTCTTTTGACGTAATCTGGCCGCCACGGAAGGTTTGCGGCAGGGAGCGCCCGTCATCCGAACGCAGGATTGGCAATACAGGCATCCACTCGCCGATTTTAAGCTCCGTGCTGGATATTTTGGCCTTGGCTGCCACGCCCAGGCGGCCGAAGTTATCGGCGGGCTCGCCATCGCTATGGGTCGGCAGCAGTTGTGTACCGACTGTGCCTTTACCGCCATCGAGCTTCTGAGAGTAGAGCCCCAGCACATCGACCCCGAAACCGACCGTGCCTTGGGTAAAGCCGGACTTGACGTCGAGAATGAAGTTTTGCGTCCACTCTTCGGCTTTGCTTTGCGGATAGTTGGGGTTGGTGTAATTGCGGTTGATATAGGCGTTGCGCAGGGTCAGGGTGGCCTTGGTGTCGTCCACGAAGCCCTCTGCCATGCCCGTTAACGGCAAGGCCAGGCCCATGCTGCCGAGGCCGAGCAGCGCAAGGGAGCGGGTACTTTTGGCGTTTATCGAGCGGGTGAGAAGCGAGAGGGCGCAGGTAGGTGAAATCATCCGTAGAGCTCCTTGATCATTATTATTTTTGTTATCTGTTGTCATACAACTGGACGGATTTTTTACAGAGTGCGCACAGGGTTGTCAATGCTGCGTGATGTCGTTTTCATGGCTGCTGGCGCAAGTCGCGGGGTTGAGCTTGAGTGATGAAGGGGCAGTGCTTCTTATCGCAGCCGGTGTCAGGGGCTACACTGCGTCTATTCCAAGCATTCGCGGCCTACTGACATGGATGACACATGAACGAAACAAGTCTTCAACGCAAAACCCTGCTCCTGTTGCTGGCCTTGGTCACGATTGCCTTCATCTGGATTTTACTGCCGTTTTACGGGGCGATTTTTTGGGCTGTGGCCCTGGGGATCCTGTTCGCACCGTTGCAACGCAAGTTGCTGCTCAAGATGCGGGGACGCCGCAATCTGGCAACGTTCACCACGTTGGGTGCGTGTACGGTGATCGCGATCATACCGGTGGTCATCACCACGGCCTTGCTGGTGCAAGAAGTGGCCACTCTCTACAAGGACGTTGAGAGCGGCAAGATCAACGTCGCCAGTTATGTCATGCAGTTCAAGGACATCTTGCCGCCCACGGCGCAGGACTGGCTTGATCGTTTCGGCCTGGGCAGCATTGACGGTCTCAGTGAAAAAATCTCCAAGGGCGTACTCGAAGGCAGCCAGTTTTTTGCCACTCAGGTCTTCAGTTTTGGCCAAAGTACCTTTGATCTGGTGGTGAGCTTTTTCATCATGCTGTACCTGCTGTACTTCTTTATTCGTGATGGCCAGCAAATGGTGCGCAACATTCGCAACGCGGTACCGCTGGCGGAACAGCAAAAACGCCTGTTGCAACTCAAGCTGCGCCGAGTGGTACGGGCTTCGGTCAAAGGCAACCTGGCCGTGGCGATCACCCAGGGCGCGCTGGGTGGCGTGATCTTCTGGGTGCTGGGTATTCACAGCGCGTTGTTCTGGGCGGTACTGATGATGTTCCTGTCTTTACTGCCAGCCGTAGGCGCCGGGATCGTCTGGGCGCCGGTCGCGGTTTACTTTGTAGTGACCGGTGCGGTCTGGGAAGGGGTGGTGCTGGCGCTGTACGGGGTATTCGTGATCGGCATGGTGGACAACGTGCTGCGCCCGATCCTGGTGGGTAAAGACACCAAAATGCCGGACTTCCTGATCCTGATTTCGACCCTGGGCGGCATGGCGATCTTTGGCCTCAATGGCTTTGTGATCGGGCCGTTGATCGCCGCCCTGTTCCTGTCCAGCTGGGGATTGTTCAGCGGCACCCGCCGCAAGGTGCGGTTGCCTGCCGATATCCAGACGGAGGATTAACGCAAGCTGTAGGAAACCCCTATGTAGGCGCCCATGCCTTCCCCAGGCGTGGAGCGTGCCGCATCCAGGCCTTTGTCGTCATAGCCGGGGGTAATGGTGGCGGCGTAGCGCTCACCGGTGAGGTTGCGCAGGTCGAGCCAGGTTTGCCAGTCCTGCTTGGGGGAGTTGTAGCCCAGCGTTGCGCCAAACAGCATGTACGACGACGCGTAGTACGAGTTGGCGTAATCCACCGCCATCCGCGAAGCCACCTGGGTGTTTACCCCGGCATAGAAGCCTTGCGGGTGGTCATAGCGGACTTCGGCCTGGTAGTAGTGTTGTGGGATGCCCGGCAATTTGTTATCGCCAAAGCGGTCGTCATCACGGTAGTGGAAGTCGCTGAACGTGTAGGCCTGACGCAGGGATACTTTGCCTGCGGCTCGACCTTCCCACAGGAGGCTGTTGAGGCCTGCTTCGATGCCTTGGTGCACGGTTGGGCTGGCGTTGGATTCGCCCACAATCGGTCCCAGGTTTTGCGTCGCTGCTTGCAACTCAACGGTCAACAGCTCATGGCGCACGGCCGAGTAATACCAGGCCAGATCCCACTGGCCGAGCCATGACTCGCCACGGGTGCCCAGTTCCAGGGTTGTGGCGGTCTGGTTTTGCAGGTCGATAGGTGTGCTTTGGCGGCCGGTTGCCGCACCGCTGCCAACCGGGAACACATAAGGGGAACTCCAGATCATCGACCAAGGGTGCGGTGGTTCGACCGAGCGACTCAGGTTGGCGTATACCTGCAGGTTCGGGTTGAACTCATAGCGCAGGCCGACGCGCGGGGCGTAGTCCCAGTCATGCTGGCTGACCTTGCCACCGCTCTCGGGGTAGCTCACATCGCTCTCGCGGCGGGTATAGATCAACGCCATGCCGGTGGTCAGCCACAGGTCAGGCATCAGCTCCAGATCATTGCTGGCGTGCAGCACGCTGTCCGAACCCTGGTAGCTGAAGTCGCGCATCTTGGTGCCGGGTGCGTAAGTCGCCGTATTGCCTCGAGGGATGCGTACATATTCCGACGCACCGCTGTTAGGCAGGTGCTTGGTGTTGCGCAGGCCCACAGTGGTGTTGCTTTCAAGCCCGAACAGGGTGTCGCTACGCTTGTAGTTCAGCGTGCCGCTGACATCGGTGTAGGCAACTTTCAGGCGATTGGGGCCTTCGCGCAGATCCATCGGGTAGTCGTGATAGACCAGGCCCACTTCCAGTTGCGAATCGTCATCCAGGTACATCGTGGTCTTGTTGCCCAGCCAGGTACTGCCGGGTTGCGGGCGGGTGTAGTCACCGCTGACGTAGGCCGGGTTGGCTGCCCGGGGATGATGCTTGATGCTGTCTTTGGTCACGCGCCCGGCCAGTTCGTTATCGGTTTCGCGATAGCGCAGGTAGAAGCGGGTTTCCAGTTGCGGGCTGAAGCGATAGCCGACGTTGGCGGCAATGCCTTTGCTGCTGCCCTGGGTGTGGTCCTGATAGCCGTCGGTGTTGGAATCTGTGAGGGAGACGTAGTAGTCCAGATCCCCCAGCACCTGCCCGGAGCTGATCTGGCGTTTCTGATAGCCGTAGCTGCCGGCTTCATAGCGCACTTGCAAGGGCGCCGCATCGTACCCGGTATGGGTGACATAGTTGATCGACCCGCCCAGGGCCAGCGAGCCGGTCTCGAAACCGTTGGCGCCGCGCAGCACTTCGGCGCGGCTTAGCCACAAGGGTTCAAACAGTTCATAGGGCGTACCGCCGGGGCCGGTCAGCGGTAATCCGTCGAACATGACATACAGGCCTGAACCGTGGGCGCTGGGCGCGCGGTTGATACCCGAGCCGCGTACCGAGACCTTGGCCCCGTCATTGCCCGCTGATTGCGCATAGATACCCGGTTGATAGGCCAGCACATCGGCATTGCTGGCAGTGCGGCCGTTTTCGACGCGGGTCATGTCGATCAGGTTGCTGGCGCCGGGTATTTGCTCAAGTGCGGCCTTTGCGGCCTCAAGCTCACTGCTTTCTTCGCTGCGTACCTGAACCTCGCCCAGTTCCAGGGCACTGCCATAGGCGGGGGCGCTGCAGATCAGCGCCAAGGGTAAAAGTGAAGAAAGAGCAGAGCGCATTAATGAAGCTTCCAGGTCGATGGGCGGGCGGCGCGCCAGCCTATACAAGCCGAGAATCACTCGCAACGTGCGGGCAGCATAAATTGAGTGGGAGCGGGCTTGCTCGCGATGTGTTTCACGCCGATTCTATTGATCTCAAGCATCTGGCCACTGTTGCCGCTCATTTGCTGCGTGATGGTTGCGGTCTTCTTGATATCACTTGGTTAACTGATGTGTTGAGTACATATCCGGCATCAGGTCTAACTGGACTATTGGTTTCGCTCTTACAGCGAGTCCCTTTTTGAGGGACCAAAAAGGAACCAAAAAGTCCTCGCCCCAGCGTACGGCCTTCGCTTCGCTCAGGTTCCCTCGTTCCGGTCCCGCTCCGTGGGCCCGCCGTGACGGGCCATCCCTGGCCCAACACGGCTATCCCGGCATCCATGCCGGAATGCCCACTGCGCAGAACCTCCTCTCGGCCTCCCGAAGGGGCGGGCAGATCAAAAGCATTTCGCGCCGAGGCGGCCGACCGGCCGGCCTGGTTGGTGTAAGTGTGCGCTGCTCAATCTGTAGTCGCTGACGAGCCGTGCGAGGCTGCGTCCGGCTGCGTAGCAGTCGTAAAACCAGACACAGCGGTCGTTCAGGTAAACCCCGGACTCAGATTTTACGGTCGCTTCGCAACCGGACGCAGCCTTCGTTCCTCGTCAGCGGCTACAGGGTTTTGCGCAAGGTTCTGTGACGCATTCTTACCGTTACACCGCTCCGTCTGTATTGCAGGCAATTGAGTGGGAGCGGGCTTGCTCGCGATGCTACAAGCTCACGTTTTTTCGGGATTTTTCGCACAGGGTTGGCAATTGCTGGGGGCTTGGTGCGGGGCCTATAGTCGGTGCTCGCCGATAAGGCGAACGGATTTGGCGATCCGGAGTAACTTTAAATAAGTACATAATTGCTATATACGGTTGAGCGTGTATTTTGCTCGCAATGTTTTATGGCAGCTGTACGTGGGAGATCTTCGGGTCTGCCGGGTTTTCTTAAAGTTACCGGTTCGCCAACCCGCGTACAGCGGCCACCTTTTTTGTTTGGCGACAAAAACGGATGGCTAAATCCAACTTTAAGAGACTTACATATGACGAATTCACCGTACATTCCGCTTACCGCCATTGACTGCACCATCCCCGCCTTGCTGATCGACCGCAACGCCCCACTCGATGTACTCCATGCCAACGCAGTCGCCCGCGTTCTGGCTGTAACTCAACTGATGGAATCGTTCTCCAGCCGCGAAGTACAGCAGGCCGATGCCGTTGATCTCAAGCATCTGGCCACTGTCGCCGCTCATTTACTGCGTGATGGTTGTGACCTGCTGGATGTGCTGGGCTGGCGGTTGCGGCCTGCTTGATCTTGTTTGTTTAACTGGCACGTTGAGTACATATCCGGCATCTAGGTCTAACCGGACTATGGGTTTCGCTCTTACAGCGAGTCCCTTTTTGAAGGACCAAAAAGGAACCAAAAAGTCCTCGCCCCATCGTACGGCCTTCGCTTCGCTCAGGTTCCCTCGCTCCGGCTCTGCTCCGTGGGCACGCCGCCACGGGCCATCCATGGCCCATCGCGGCTCTCCCGGCATCCATGCCGGGAGACCCACTGCGCAGAACCTCCTCTCGGCCTCCCGGGAGGGCGGGCAGATCAAAAACACTGCGCCACGAGGCGGCCGACCGGCCGGCCTGTTTGGTGTAAGTGTGCGCTGCTCAATCTGTAGTCGCTGACGAGCCGTGCGAGGCTGCGTCCGGCTGCGTAGCAGTCGTAAAACCAGACACAGCGGTCGTTCAGGTAAACCCCGGACTCAGATTTTACGGTCGCTTCGCAACCGGACGCAGCCTTCGTTCCTCGTCAGCGGCTACAGGGGTCTGCTTGATATCGCTTGTTTAACGGAAATATCGGTTTCGCCCTTGCGGCAGATCACTTTTCCAGACGCCCAAAAAGTCCCCCAAAAAGCGTTCCCCTGTGTATCACCGCACGTCACGTCTGAGAAACTCATCCCGGGTCGAAAGGCTTACGAGGTTGAGTTGTCACAGAGCGGGCCTTTGGCCCAATGCTCAGTCGCTTCAGCGCTCAGGTAAGGCAGTACCTCCCGGGCCGTATCTTCGAATCGGGTAGTGCGGGTGCCTTTATCGTCATATCTGAACCAGTGGTCTCCTTCCATGGCCGCGCCCAACCGAATGCGTTTATTGGGATGCAGGTGCGTGGCGACCACTTTTGCCGCGGGGATCTGCTCGCCCCAATGCAGGGTGACTCCCTCAGTCGGACTGACAGCGACTTCAATGACAAAACCGCCTCCATGTTTATCAAACTGAAACGTTAGCAGGTCAATTTGCTGTCCCGTGTTACGGCGAAAGTGAGGAAAAGATCCCTTGAACCCCATGCTGCGAAGTACCGGGACGACATGTTCTTTTAATGCGGCATCAATTTTCTCGCGTTCCATGGCATGACTCCATTTGGCAGGCAGTTATTCGGTAAGACATGCGCAGGTGCCAGTCGAACAGCATTGCCGTTGTTCGGGCATGGCAGGTTTTTACTCAGCAGTTGAATACTGGCGCATAGCGTTCTTCACGTTTTTTAAAGTGGATGGGTGCCATGGGCACTTTTTCACCATTCACGTAAATATCCGGGAAGGTGAGTGTGAAGTCATCCATGTCGCCCTTGCCCAGTGGCGTTCCCTTACGGCTGCTGCTGGTGTGTTCCTGCGGGTCAAAGCCGGTTTCCAATTGATCGATACTGACTTGATAGGTTTCACCCGTCGCCAGCGTTACGCTCACCCTGGGGGAGGCGGCACTCACCCACAGAGGCGGGTCGGTTTGTTTGTAGGCTGCTCGGCGTTGATCCGGGGTGTTCAGGTTGCGCAAGCGTGGAGGTATGTAGAGTCGGCCAAATAGCCGAAGCTCGGTATCAACTGAGCGCAGGTTACCCGGCCAGCTCGATGTGCCCGGCGGCGCTACATAGACCAGTACATGCACCCAATTGAGTTCTTCCGAGAGGGGGGCAAAGCTCATCGCTGCTTCCGGACCAGGGCAGGTGCGATGAAGCACGGCGTTTTTACCCGTTGCGGATTCCGGATACAGATAGGGCCCCGTGCTGCATCCTGCGAGCAATGCCATGAGCGGATAGAGGACGTATTTCTTCATTGGGGGGCCAACTCCATTTGCGGTATTGCCGACTATGTCATCTCTGCGATGGCTTCTCATCAGTTCTGTTTCGGGATCTGCTGGCCATCCTGGGCCTGCAGACGGTGCGCACAGATCAAAAGCAATGCGTGTCGAGGCAGCCTGTTTTCGTGTTGACGACCCGTAGCCGGCGGCTACAAATCCAACAAAAAACCCCGTGAAGGCCGGGCCTTCACGGGGTTTCGGGTACAGCGCTTAACGCTTAGCCAGCAAAGCTCAGCGCCGCGTGTTGCACCAGTTCCAGCATTGGCTGCGGGTATACACCCAGGAAGAACACCATGACCGAAACCGCCAGCAACATGACGCCACCGGCTTTTTGTTCCCAGTTCAGCGGAGCATCGTGGCGATGCAGTTTCGGCTCGACCAGGTACAGGGTCACCATCACACGCAGGTAGTAGAACACGCCAATGGCGCTACCCAGGATCAGGGAACCGACCAGCCACCATTGGTGAGCTTCAACGCCCGTGGCAATGATGTAGAACTTGCCGATAAAGCCCGCAGTCAGCGGAATGCCCGCCAGCGACAGCATCATCACGGTCATGACCGCCGTCAGGTACGGACGGCGCCAGAACAGGCCGCGATACTCGTACAGGGCGTCTGCGTCACGGCCTTTGTACGGCGAGGACATAAGGGTAATGACACCGAATGCACCCAGGCTGGTCAGCACGTAGGTGATCAGGTAAACACCGATCGCTTCCATGGCCATGCCCTTGCTCGCCACCAGGGCGATCAGCAGGTAGCCGAAGTGGGCGATGGACGAGTAACCCAGCAGTCGCTTGAGGTTGTTTTGGGTCAGGGCCAGCAAGTTACCGAACAGGATCGAGGCAATCGCGATCACGGTCAGTACATCGCTCATCACACCGGTAGTCGCCGAAGGTGTGATCTGGAACAGACGCACCATCACGGCAAACACGGCCACTTTCGACGCGGTAGCCAGGAAGGCGGCGACCGGAGCCGGGGCACCTTCGTACACGTCTGGCGTCCAGAGGTGGAAAGGAACCAGGGACAGTTTGAATGCCAGACCCACCAGCATCATGCCCAGACCCAGTTGTGCCAGCGGCGCAGGTACGCCAGTGGCTGCCAGGGCCAGACCAATGCCGCTGAAGCTCAGGCTGCCGGCTTCGGCGTACAGCAAGGCCATGCCGAACAACAGGAACGCGGAACCGGCTGCCGACAGCACCATGTACTTGATGCCGGCTTCCAGGGAGCGCTTGTTGAAGAAGGCATACGCCACCAGGCCGTAAACCGGTACCGAGAGCAGTTCCAGACCGATAAACAGGCCCGCCAGGTGTTGTGCGCTGACCAGCACGATACCGCCGGTCGCAGCCAGCAGCATCAGCAGGTAAAGCTCTTCACGGTTGCCCGGGTAGCCCGTGCCGCCTTCGCCCAGATAGGCGTGAGCCAGGGTGACGCAGGCCAGGGTCGCGGCCAGGATCAGCCCGATATACAGAAAGGCGAAGTTGTCCATCATCAACAGCGGGGTGACAGCCAGTGGAGCAACTTTCAACGCCGGGAAGATCGACAACAGGGCCAGGTTAAGACCCGCCACCGAAAGCAGGAAGGTCTGTGAGTGGTTGCGGCGCCACGCGATTGCCAGCATCACCACAACAACGGTGAGGCTGGTAATCAGCAGTGGAGCAAGCGCGATAAAGTGTTGGATCGTGAATTCCATAGCGCTCTTACCGGGCCGAAGCGAGTTGAGTGAAGGCGGTGCCGAGCCATTGCTGCACGCCATGCATGGTGGCAGCCGAGGTATCGAGGAACGGTTGTGGGTACACGCCGATGAAAATCAGCAATACCGCCAGACCGAGCACCATGATCAGTTCACGTGCATCCATGCCGGCCAGTACAGCGTCGGACTTGGACGGGCCGAAATAGGCACGGTGAATCATGATCAGCGAGTAGACCGAACCAAATACCAGACCGGTCGTTGCAATGGCCGTGATCCATGGGAAGCTGGCGAACGAGCCAATCAGGATCAGGAACTCACCCACAAAGTTACCGGTACCCGGCAAGCCCAGGGACGCTGCCGCGAAGAACAGGCTGATGGCGGGCAGGTAAGCGATCTTGGACCACAAACCACCCATCTCACGCATGTCACGGGTATGCAGACGCTCGTACAGTTGACCGCTGAGGATAAACAGCGCGGCAGCCGAAACACCGTGGGCCAGCATCTGGATCACGGCGCCTTGCAGGGCCAGCTGGCTGCCGGAGTAGATACCGATCAGTACGAAGCCCATGTGCGAAACACTGGAGAACGCGATCAGACGCTTGATGTCGGTTTGTGCGAAGGCCAGGAATGCACCGTAGAAAATCCCGATCAGGCCCAGGGCCATGGCAATCGGCGCAAACTCGGCCGAAGCATTCGGGAACAGCGGCAAGGCGAAACGCAGCAGACCATACGCAGCGGTCTTCAACAGGATACCGGCCAGATCGACCGAACCTGCGGTAGGTGCCTGTGCGTGAGCATCCGGCAGCCAGGAGTGGAACGGTACAACCGGCAGCTTCACGGCAAAGGCAATGAAGAAGCCCAGCATCAGGATGTACTCAGTGGTGAGCGACATCTTGGTTTTCAGCAACTCGGCGTAGCTGAAGGTAATCACGCCGGTGTTGTTGAAGTTGACCAGCACCAGACCCAGGATCGCCACCAGCATGATCAGGCCGGAAGCCTGAGTGAAGATGAAGAACTTGGTCGCGGCGTAGATACGGGTTTTCTTGCCGTCCGATGAGCTATGACCCCAGAGCGCGATGAGGAAGTACATCGGCACCAGCATCATTTCCCAGAAGAAGAAGAACATGAACAGGTCGATGGCGAGGAACACGCCAACCACGCCGCCCAGGATCCACATCAGGTTCAGGTGGAAGAAGCCCACGTGACGCTGAATTTCTTTCCAGGAACACAGAACCGACAGCACACCGAGCAAGCCGGTCAGCAGGATCATCAGCAGCGACAGGCCGTCCAGCGCCAGGTGCACGCTGATACCGAAGCGTGCAATCCAGGTGTGCTGGAACTCAAGGGCCCAGGTCGGATCGGCGCCAGGCGCCGGTGCAAATGAGTAGTTCCCCTGGGACCACAGCCAAAGGCCGAGGGCAAGCTCAAGGGACATGGTCAGCAATGCAATCCAGCGGGGCAGGGTGGAGCCGAAACGCTCACCCAGCCAGCACAGGAGGCCGCCGATAAAGGGGATCAGGATTAGCCAAGGCAGAATCATGACGGGCTCAATTCCTTTCGCAAAGTCGAAGGTTCATATCAGACCGCTACCAACACGATGGCGCCCATGACCAGTACAGCACCGGCGGCCATGGATGCAGCGTACCAACGCAGTTGACCGGTTTCGCTGCGGCTCAGGGCGTTATGCCCGGCCTTGGCCATCTTCGGGATCAAACCAATGGTCTGGTCCAGAGGATCTTTGGCCAGCAAGCGGCAGATCAACAGGTACGGTTTGACGAACAGTTTGTCGTACAGCCAGTCGAAGCCCCAGGCAGCGAACCACCAGGCCGACAGGAAGCGACCGATGCCGCTGTTGGCGACTGCGGTTACAAAGCGACGCTTGCCCAGGTACAGCAGGGCGGCGAGCAGGATACCGGCCAGGGCGATGGCGCCCGAGGCGATTTCCAGGCTGTGCTTGGCTTCACCGCCAGCATGGCCAACGCTTTGTGGCAGTACACCGGCCAGTGGCGGGGTGATCATGGCGCCGATGAAGGTCGACAGTACGATCAGTACGCTCAATGGCAGCCAGTAGGTTACGCCGTGGCCCGCATGCGCTTCAGTCTTGGCTTCACCGTGGAACGTGACGAAGATCAGGCGGAAGGTGTACAGCGAGGTCATGAACGCACCGATCAGACCGGCATACAACAGTTCGTTGTTACCGCTGGCGAAGGCTTCCCAGAGGATTTCGTCCTTGGAGTAGAAACCGGCCGTCAGCAATGGCAAGGCAGACAGCGCCGCGCCACCGACGATAAAGCTGGCGTAGGCCAGAGGCAGTTTTTTCCACAGGCCGCCCATCTTAAAGATGTTCTGCTCGTGATGGCAGGCAACGATCACCGCACCCGATGCAAGGAACAACAGCGCCTTGAAGAAGGCGTGGGTCATCAGGTGGAAGATCGCGCCGTCCCAGGCACCTACGCCCAATGCCAGGAACATGTAGCCGATCTGGCTCATGGTCGAGTAGGCAAGGATACGTTTGATGTCGGTTTGTACCAGTGCAGCAAAACCGGCCAGGACCAGGGTCACACCGCCGACGATGCCGACCAGGTGCAGCACTTCAGGCGCCAGGGTGAACAGACCGTGGGTACGGGCAATCAGGTACACACCGGCCGTTACCATGGTTGCGGCGTGGATCAGGGCCGACACCGGGGTAGGACCGGCCATGGCGTCTGCCAGCCAGGTTTGAAGCGGCAGTTGCGCAGATTTACCGACAGCGCCACCCAGCAGCATCAGGGTCGCCAGTACGATCCAGAAATCACCGGCCTGGAACTTCTGAGGTGCCAGAACCAGCAGTTCCTGAATATTCAGCGTGCCCAGTTGCTGGAACAGGATGAACAGGCCGATGGCCAGGAACACGTCGCCGACGCGGGTCACGATAAAGGCTTTGAGTGCGGCGTTACCGTTGTTGCGGTTGCTGTAGTAGAAACCGATCAACAGATACGAGCACAGGCCCACGCCTTCCCAGCCGAAGTACACGAACAACAGGTTATCGGCCAGGATCAGGAACAGCATGCTGGCGATAAACAGGTTGGTGTAGGCAAAGAAACGCGAGTAGCCGTTTTCGCCGCGCATGTACCACGAAGCAAACACGTGAATCAGGAAGCCCACGCCAACCACCACGCCGAGCATGGTGACCGACAGGCCGTCCAGGTGCAGGGCGAAGTTGGGCTTGAAGCCTTCCACCGACATCCACTGCCACAGCACTTGCGTGTACTCGCCGCCGGGTGGCGGTGCGACGTTGAATTGCCAGATCACATACGCGGCCACGATGGCCGACAGGCCAATGGAGCCAACGCCGATCAAGGCCGAGAGGTTTTCGCTGAAGCGTCCACGGGAGAACGACAGCAGCAAAAAGCCGATCAGGGGGAATACGAAAGTCAGAAAGAGAAGGTTCATCCGCGCATCTCACTGGCAGCATCGATATCAAGCGTATGGAAGCGGCGATACAGCTGCAGCAGGATCGCCAGGCCAATACTGGCCTCAGCGGCTGCCAGGGTGATCACCAGGATGAACATCACTTGTCCATCCGGCTGCGCCCAGCGTGCACCGGCAACGATGAAGGCCAGTGCAGCGGCGTTCATCATGATTTCCAGACTCATCAATACGAAGAGAATGTTGCGACGTACCATCAGGCCGACCAGACCGAGGCAGAACAGGATGCCCGCTACCGCGAGACCATGTTCGAGAGGTATTCCTGGCATGTTATTGCTCCTTCGCCTCAGTGCGGCCCAAGTGGAACGCCGTCACAGCTGCAGCAAGCAGCAGCATCGAGGCGAGTTCGACCACCAGCAGATACGGGCCGAACAGGCTGATGCCCACGGCTTTGGCATCAATGGTGGTTTGACCGATTGCCGCACCGCTCTGGTGAGCGAACAGCACGTACAGCAATTGGGCCAGCAGGATGGCCGACAAAATGCTCGGCCCGATCCAGATGCCCGGCTTGAGCCAATGGCGTTCTTGCGTCACCGAGGCAGGGCCCTGGTTGAGCATCATCACCACGAACACAAACAGCACCATGATGGCACCGGCGTAGGCGATCACTTCGAGCACACCGGCAAAGGGTGCACCGAGGCTAAAGAACGTCATCGCCACGGCAATCAGCGAAATAATCAGGTAGAGCAGGGCGTGCACAGGGTTGGTGTTGGTGATCACGCGTAGCGTGGACACGACAGCGACACCCGATGCGAAATAGAAAGCGAATTCCATCGTTCTTCCTTAAGGCAGCAAGCTCTTCACGTTGATCGGCTCGGCTTCGTTCTGGGCAGCGCCTTTCGGCTTGCCCTCAACGGCCATACCCGCAACACGATAGAAGTTGTAATCAGGGTTCTTACCGGGACCGGAGATCAGCAGATCTTCTTTCTCGTACACCAGATCCTGACGTTTGAACTCGGCCATCTCGAAATCCGGTGTCAGCTGGATCGCGGTGGTCGGGCAGGCTTCCTCACACAGGCCGCAAAAAATGCAGCGTGAGAAGTTGATGCGGAAGAACTCCGGGTACCAACGACCATCTTCGGTTTCGGCTTTTTGCAGCGAGATGCAGCCTACCGGGCACGCGACGGCGCACAGGTTACAGGCTACACAACGCTCTTCGCCGTCCGGGTCGCGGGTCAGGACAATCCGGCCACGGTAGCGCGGTGGCAGGTAGACCGGTTCTTCCGGGTATTGCAGCGTGTCACGCTTGCGGAAGGCATGGCCAAACACCATCACCAAGCTGCGAAGCTGGGTGTAGGTGCCATGCACGATGTCAAACAGGTACTTGAACATGGGTCTCTATCCTCACTGAACCGCGCCGGCAGGCGTGTTCAACAACACGACTGCGGCGGTCACCAGCAAATTGATCAGGGTCAGCGGCAGGCAGAACTTCCAGCTGAAGTCCATCACTTGGTCATACCGTGGGCGCGGAATAGAAGCGCGCAACAGGATGAAGATCATGATGAAAAACGCGGTCTTCAGGGCGAACCAGATAAACGGGATCTGCGGCAGGATGCCGAAAGGCCCGTGCCAGCCACCGAAGAACAAAGTCACCAGCAACGCCGAGATCAACACGATCCCGATGTATTCACCAACGAAGAACATGCCCCATTTCATGCCGGCGTATTCAATGTGGTAACCATCGGCCAGTTCCTGTTCTGCTTCTGGCTGGTCGAAGGGGTGACGGTGAGTCACGGCCACGCCTGCGATGAAGAAGGTCAGGAAACCGAAGATCTGCGGAATGATGAACCACAGGTTCTGCGCTTGGTATTCAACGATGTCGCGCATGTTGAACGAGCCAACCTGCACCACGATGCCCATCAGCGCCAGGCCCATGAACACTTCGTAGGAAACCGTCTGTGCCGAGGCGCGCAAGGCACCCAGCAGCGCGAACTTGTTGTTGCTCGACCAGCCTGCAAACAACACCGCATAGACCGACAGGCCGGCCATCGCGAAGAAGAACAGGATACCGACGTTCAGATCCGCCACGCCCCAGGTCGGGGTGATCGGGATAATCGCGAAGGCGATCAGCAAGGCGCTCATGGCCACAACCGGTGCCAGGGTGAAGATCACCTTGTCGGCAAACGGTGGGGTCCAGTCTTCCTTGAAGAACATCTTGATCATGTCGGCGGCGATCTGGAACGCGCCGAACGGGCCCACGCGGTTCGGACCGTAACGGTCTTGCCACAAGGCCAGCAGGCGACGCTCGACCCAGCTGAGCAGCGCGCCGCACACCACAACGGCGAGCAGGATGACCACGGCTTTGAGCACCGAGATAATCACGTCGATCACTTCAGGGGTGAACCAGGTCATTGGGCTGCCTCCTGCAAACCGTCAACGGTAAGGCCAAAGATCGCAGGCGGGATACCGGCGAGGCCTGCTGGCAATGCCACCAGACCTGAACCCAGCTCTTCATTGATACGCAGCGGCAGACGCAGGGTCACGCCGGCAACGTTCAGGCTGAGCAGCGCGCCATCATTGACACCCAGACGGTCGGCTTCGGATTTGGCCAGTGCGATGTAGGCAGCCGGAATGCGTTCTTGAACCGGCGCGGCTTTGGAAGAGTTCTCTTCGCTGCCCAGCAGGTGGAAGAACGGCACGACTTGCCAGGTGCCACGTGCCGGGTTGAATGCGCCCGGGATGTTGGCGAACCAGCTCAGCGAATCACCTGTGCTTTCGATCAGGCGGGTGCCCGGGTCGCCAGCGCGGATATGACCACCCACTTCGTCCTGGAACTTGTTCCACGCTTGTGGCGAGTTCCAGCCCGGCGACCAGGCGAACGGCACTTGCTGGCGCGGTTCGACGGAGCCCGAGTAACCTTCCATGGAGAAGGCGAACGCGGTATCCGGGTCTTGCGGGGTACGAGGTTCGTGCACGCTGATGTTGGCACGCATGGCGGTACGGCCGCTGTAGCGCAGCGGTTCGCGAGCCAGTTTCATGCCCTTGATGCGGAACGCAGCAGACGGCGCGGCATCAACGATGCGGGCCAGTGCCGGTGTGCTTGCAGCAGTGGCTTGCGTGACGTGGTCGAGCAAGGTCCAGTCAACCGGCTTGTTCAGCAGGGTGCTGCGCAGGGCATGCAACCAGCGCCAGCCTTCGTGAACCAGGATGTTGGCGTCCAGATAAGTCGGGTCGAACACCTGGAAGAAGCGCTGGGCGCGGCCTTCCTGGCTGACCAGAGTACCGTCGCCTTCAGCGAAGCTGGCTGCCGGCAGTACCAGATCGGCACGGTCGGTGGTCGCAGTCTTCTGGTGGTCGGCAACGATCACCACTTTGGCAGCGTCCAGCGCGGCGTTGACCTTGACGGCGTCGACGCGGGTGAACAGGTCGTTTTCCAGTACCACGATGGCGTCGGCTTTACCGTCGATCACCGCTTGCAGGGCTGCGTCTACCGAATCGCCGCCCAGCATGGCCAGGCCGAGGCTGTTGGCTTCCGGCACGACGAGGCTGATGGAACCGGCTTTTTCGCGCAGGTGCAGGGCTTTGGCGATGTTGCCTGCGGCTTCGATCAGGGCCTTGGAGCCCAGGGAAGTACCGGCAATGATCAGTGGGCGTTTGGCCGCGAGCAGGGCGTCGGCGATGCGCTTGGCCAGCTCCAGTGCCTCAGCGTCCAGGCCGGCAACGGCAGGGGCGCTGGCATCGATGGCGTGAGCCACGGCGAAACCGATACGGGCCAGGTCATCCGGCGCAGCGTGTACGCATTCTTCAGCCACGTCATCGAGCTTGGTTTCAGCCAGGCTTGCGATAAACAGCGGGTTCAGCGCGTGCTGGCCGATGTTTTTCACGGCAGCATCGAGCCACGGCTGAACGCGCATGGCGTCGGCCATGTCCTCAGCCTTGCCCTTGACCGATTGACGCAGCGACAGCGCCATGCGGGCGGCGGTCTGGGTCAGGTCTTCGCCGAGGACGAAAATGGCGTCGTGATCTTCGATCTCGCGCATGTTCGGCACTGGCAGCGGGCTGTCTTTCAATACTTGCAGCACCAGGCGGATGCGCTCCAGCTCACCGGCTTCGATGCCCGAGTAGAAGTGCTCGGCGCCGACCAGTTCGCGCAACGCGTAGTTGCTTTCGAGGCTGGCCCGTGGCGAACCGATACCGACAATGTTGCGACCGCGCAGCAGGTCAGCGGCTTTATCCAGCGCGTTGTCCAGGCTTAGCTTGGTGCCGTCGGCCAGCAGTGGCTGACGTGGACGATCGGTGCGGTTGACGTAGCCATAGCCGAAACGGCCACGGTCACACAGGAAGTACTGGTTGACCGAACCGTTGAAGCGGTTTTCGATGCGACGCAGTTCGCCATAACGCTCGCCCGGGCTGATGTTGCAGCCGCTGGAGCAACCGTGGCAGATGCTCGGTGCAAACTGCATGTCCCACTTGCGGTTGTAGCGCTCGGAGTGGGTTTTGTCGGTGAACACACCGGTCGGGCAGACTTCGGTGAGGTTGCCCGAGAACTCGCTTTCGAGCACGCCGTCTTCAACGCGACCGAAGTACACGTTGTCGTGGGCACCGAATACGCCCAGGTCAGTGCCGCCAGCGTAGTCTTTATAGAAGCGTACACAGCGATAGCAGGCGATGCAGCGGTTCATCTCGTGAGAAATGAACGGGCCCAGTTGCTGGTTCTGGTGGGTACGCTTGGTGAAGCGATAACGGCGCTCGTTGTGGCCGGTCATCACGGTCATGTCTTGCAGGTGACAGTGACCGCCTTCTTCGCACACCGGGCAGTCGTGCGGGTGGTTGGTCATCAGCCATTCAACAACGCTGGCGCGAAACACTTTCGCCTCTTCGTCGTCGATGGAGATCCAGCTACCGTCGGTGGCCGGGGTCATGCATGACATGACGATACGACCACGCTTGTCGTTCTCGTCGGTGTACTGCTTGACGGCGCATTGGCGGCAAGCGCCAACACTGCCCAGGGCAGGGTGCCAGCAGAAATACGGGATATCGAGGCCCAGCGACAGACACGCCTGTAACAGGTTGTCTGCCCCATCGATTTCGAGATCTTTGCCGTCTACGTGGATAGTGGCCATTGTTCAAAGGTCTTCGTTGGCCCGGTGTCAGCGGGCGTGGCTAATGGAATCTTGTTATGCGTTCGAAACAACTCAGCCTCACGGCGTTATCGAACGATCAAAGAGCGGCACGGACCGCTCTCCTACAGAGCGTTACGCGCCGATTACAATCGGGCGTGCCAGAGGCGGTACACCGGGTTTTGCTTGCGCAATGCCGGCTTCGAACTCTGGACGGAAATACTTGATCGCGCTGCCCAAAGGCTCCACGGCACCCGGTGCGTGAGCACAGAACGTCTTGCCAGGGCCGAGGAAGCCGACCAGACCCAGCAGGGTCTCGATATCGCCGGGCTGACCTTCGCCGTGTTCAATCGCCATCAGGAGCTTGACGCTCCACGGCAGACCATCACGGCAAGGGGTGCAGAAACCGCACGATTCGCGAGCGAAGAACTGTTCCATGTTGCGCAGCAGGGAGACCATGTTGACGCTGTCGTCGACGGCCATTGCCAGGCCGGTACCCATACGGGTGCCGACCTTGGCGATACCACCGGCGTACATTTGTGCGTCCAGGTGCTCCGGCAGCAGGAATCCGGTACCGGCGCCGCCTGGCTGCCAGCACTTGAGCTTGAAGCCGTCGCGCATGCCGCCAGCGTAGTCTTCGAACAGCTCGCGAGCGGTCACGCCGAACGGCAGTTCCCACAGGCCAGGGTTCTTCACTTTGCCGGAGAAGCCCATCAGCTTGGTGCCGTGGTCTTCGCTGCCTTCGCGGGCGAGGGATTTGTACCAGTCAACGCCGTTGCCGATGATGGCCGGTACGTTGCACAGGGTTTCAACGTTGTTCACGCAGGTCGGCTTGCCCCATACGCCCACGGCAGCCGGGAACGGCGGCTTGGAGCGCGGGTTGGCGCGACGGCCTTCGAGGGAGTTGATCAGTGCGGTTTCTTCGCCGCAGATGTAACGCCCGGCGCCGGTGTGAACGAACAGTTCGAAGTCAAACCCCGAGCCCAGAATGTTCTTGCCCAGCAGGCCTGCTGCCTTGGCTTCTTCGACAGCACGGCGCAGGTGCACTGCAGCCGTGGTGTATTCGCCACGCAGGAAGATATAGCCGCGGTAGGTTTTGAGCGCACGGGCACTGATCAGCATGCCTTCGATGAGCAGATGGGGCAGTTGCTCCATCAGCATGCGGTCTTTCCAGGTGTTGGGTTCCATTTCATCGGCGTTACACAACAGGTAACGGATGTTCATGGACTCATCTTTTGGCATCAGCCCCCACTTCACGCCCGTGGGGAAGCCCGCACCACCGCGACCCTTGAGGCCAGCGTCTTTCACGGTCTGGACGATGTCGTCCTGGGCCATGTCAGCGAATGCCTTGCGCGCAGCGGCGTAACCGTCCTTGGCCTGGTATTCGTCGAGCCACACCGGCTCGCCGTCGTCACGCAGACGCCAGGTCAGGGGGTGGGTTTCTGCCGAACGCTTGATCAGGTTGGCAGGGCCGAAAGAAGTCAGGCTCATGGGTAGGCCTCCAGCAACGTGGCGACGCCAGCAGGCTGCACGTCACCGAATGTGTCGTCGTCGATCATCAACGCCGGCGCCTTGTCGCAGTTGCCCAGGCAGCACACCGGCAGCAGCGTGAAGCGGCCGTCTGCAGTGGTCTGGCCCAGGCCGATGCCCAGCTTGTTCTGGATTTCGCCAACCACGGATTCGTGGCCGCCGATGTAGCAGACCATGCTGTCGCACACGCGGATGATGTGACGGCCAACGGGCTGGCGGAAGATCTGGCTGTAGAACGTGGCCACACCTTCAACGTCGCTGGCAGGGATGCCCAGCAGTTCGCCAATGGCGTAAATCGCGCCGTCCGGCACCCAGCCGCGTTCCTTCTGAACGATCTTCAGGGCTTCGATCGACGCTGCGCGTGGATCTTCGTAGTGATGCATCTCGTGCTCGATGGCCGAGCGCTCAGTTTCGCTCAGGGCGAAACGGTCTGTCTGGATAAGCGTGCTGTTCATGCTTAGCGGTCCACGTCGGCCATAACGAAATCGATACTACCCAGGTACGCAATCAAGTCCGCGACCATTTCACCTTTGATCACCGAAGGGATCTGCTGCAGGTGCGGGAAGCTTGGAGTACGAATCCGGGTGCGGTAGCTCATGGTGCCGCCATCGCTCGTCAGGTAATAACTGTTGATGCCCTTGGTCGCTTCGATCATCTGGAAGGATTCGTTGGCCGGCATGACCGGGCCCCACGAAACTTGCAGGAAGTGCGTGATCAAGGTCTCGATGTGCTGCAGCGTGCGCTCTTTAGGCGGCGGCGTGGTCAGCGGGTGATCCGCCTTGTACGGGCCTGCCGGCATGTTGCGCATGCACTGCTCGATGATTTTCAGGCTCTGACGCATTTCTTCGACACGCACGATGCAACGATCGTAGGCATCGCCGTTGGCTGCCAGCGGGACTTCGAACTCGAAGTTCTCGTAGCCGGAATACGGGCGCGCTTTACGGATGTCGAAATCACAACCGGTCGAACGCAAGCCAGCACCGGTGACGCCCCATTCCAGGGCCTCTTTGGTGTTGTAGGCGGCAACGCCGATGGTACGGCCACGCAGGATGCTGTTGTCCAGAGCGGCTTTCTGGTACTCGTCCAGACGCTTTGGCATCCAGTCGATGAATTCCTGAACCAGCTTTTCCCAACCGCGGGGCAGGTCGTGTGCAACGCCGCCGATGCGGTACCAGGCCGGGTGCAGACGGAAACCGGTGATGGCTTCGATCACTTTGTAGGCGCGCTGACGGTCGGTGAAGGTGAAGAACACCGGGGTCATGGCGCCCACGTCCTGGATGTAAGTACCCAGGAACAGCAGGTGGCTGGTGATGCGGAAGAACTCGGCCATCATGATGCGGATGGTATCGACCCGATCCGGAACCTTGATGCCGGCCAGCTTCTCGACCGAGAGCACGTACGGCAGGTTGTTCATCACGCCGCCGAGGTAGTCGATACGGTCGGTGTACGGGATGAAGCTGTGCCAGGACTGGCGCTCTGCCATTTTCTCGGCACCACGGTGGTGGTAGCCGACGTCTGGCACGCAGTCGACGATCTCTTCACCGTCCAGCTGCAGGATGATACGGAAGGCACCGTGGGCCGAAGGGTGGTTCGGACCCAGGTTGAGGAACATGTAGTCCTCGTTTTCGCCCGAACGCTTCATGCCCCAGTCTTCTGGACGGAAGCGTGCGGCTTCTTCTTCCAGTTGCACCTTGGCCAGCGTCAGGCTGTACGGGTCGAACTCGGTGGCACGGGCCGGGAAGTCCTTGCGCAGCGGGTGACCTTCCCAGGTCGGCGGCATCATGATGCGCGACAGGTGAGGGTGGCCTTTGAAGTCGATGCCGAACATGTCCCAGACTTCGCGCTCGTACCAGTTGGCGTTCGGCCAGATACCGGTCACGGTCGGTACGCTGAGGTCGCTCTCGGACAAGGCGACCTTGATCATTACGTCACTATTACGTTCAAGCGACATCAGGTGATAGAAGACGGTGAAGTCCGCACCCGATGGCAGGCCCTGACGCTTGGTACGCAGACGTTCGTCTACACCGTGCAGGTCATAGAGCATGACGTAAGGTTTTGGCAGGTTGCGCAGGAAGGTCAGGACTTCAACCAGTTTTGCGCGGGTAACCCAAAGCACCGGCATGCCGGTGCGCGTGGCCTGGGCGGTAAACGCCTCAGGGCCAAAGCGGGTATTGAGTTCGACAACCACATCTTGGTCGTCAGCCTTGTAAGGCGGGATGTACAGAGCGGAGCCTGTAGTCATGGTTTTTTTATCGCTTTCGGTCAACGTAAAGAATGAAGCCAGGGTTTCGTTCTATTGATAGAAACGGTGCTGGATCAGACTTCGTCGGGGCTGCGCAGGTTGGTTACCTGAATACGCTGTTCACGGCGCTGTTCCTTTTGGGACGGCATCTCGGCGCGGTAAACGCCTTGCTCGCCGACAACCCAGGAAAGTGGGCGACGCTCCTGGCCAATCGACTCTTGCAAGAGCATCAAACCTTGCAGAAAAGCCTCAGGGCGGGGTGGGCAGCCTGGCACGTAAACGTCCACGGGCAGGAACTTGTCGACCCCTTGAACCACGGAGTAGATGTCGTACATGCCACCGGAGTTGGCGCAAGAACCCATGGAAATAACCCACTTAGGCTCAAGCATTTGCTCATAGAGACGCTGAATGATCGGCGCCATCTTGATGAAGCAGGTACCGGCAATAACCATGAAATCCGCCTGACGCGGCGATGCCCGGATAACTTCGGCGCCAAAGCGTGCGATGTCGTGGGGCGCCGTGAAGGCGGTAGTCATTTCCACGTAGCAGCAGGACAGGCCGAAGTTGTACGGCCACAGGGAGTTTTTACGCCCCCAGTTGACCGTGCCGTTCAGCACGTCTTCCAGCTTGCCCATGAAGATGTTTTTGTGGACTTGATCTTCTAACGGATCGGCAACGGTTTCCCGTGTGCCGATCGGGTATTGCTCGTTAGGAGCATCCGGGTCGATCCTGGTGAGTTCGTATTGCATTGCCAAAGCCTCATTGTTTCAGCTTGGCCTGCCGCTTACGACGAGCTTCCGGTGCCCAATCAAGAGCACCCACCCGAAATAGGTAGACAAGGCCTGCCAACAGAATTGCTATGAAAACGAGAGCTTCGACGAATCCGGTCCAGCCGCTTTCGCGAACAGACACAGACCATGCAAAGAGATAGAGGGCTTCGATATCGAAGATCACGAACAGCATCGCGACCAGATAGAATTTGGCTGAGAGCCGCAAGCGGGCGCCACCGGTGGGTAGCATGCCGGACTCGAACGGTTCGTTTTTGCTGCGACCCCAGGCTTTTGACCCGAGGAGGCTGGAGACACCGAGCATGAAGGCGCAAAGGCCGACAACGCCGAGAAGGAAAATGGCAAAGCCCCAGTTGTGGGCTATGAGTCCTGTCGCTTCGGGCATGCTGGAAATCCTTAACAGAGAGCAAAGGTCTCTGAGCTTAAAAAGGTAATAAAGCAGTGACGTTATGTCGCAGTGCTATTGATTGCCGGGATTTTATGGCTAAACACCCAGCAAGTAAATTTTCTAAGATGAATTAATTCAGTCCTTTAGTGGTATGGCCTTCCTGGAATGTGCTGTAAGCCTTGTGGTACGGGCATTACAGCGAGTTTTGTTGATTATGTTTTACGGCACCGGTAATCATCAACAGCAACTCTAAATGATAATCAATATTGTTTAAGTGCGGCGCGGTGCTTTGTTCCGGTTGAAGTTGGCTTATATAAGCGCACTTCGCAAGTTTTGAACTTGGCTTTTTAACCCGGTTTCTGTTTTCGGTTATGGATCTGGGTCAGGGTTTTGTCGATGGAGAGTGATGGTCCCGTAGCAGCTGCCGAGGAACGAAGGCTGCGTTCGGCGGCGAAGCCGTCGTAAAGCCTGATACTCCAGTGGGTCAGTTAAACCCAGGACTTAGGATTTACGGTCGCTGCGCAGCCGGACGCAGCCTCGTTCCTTCGGCAGCTGCTACGCAGAGATGTATATCATTCCGCAGGCAAAAAAACGCCCCGAGCCAGTCGGGGCGTCATGTGCGAGGCATTGCGTTTTTGCTTTACGAGCCGGGCAATGGCCGTGGTTCCACTATCAGTGGAACTGTTCTTCTTCAGTCGAACCGGTCAGGGCAGTGACCGAAGACGAGCCACCCTGGATCACGGTGGTCATGTCGTCGAAGTAGCCGGTGCCCACTTCCTGCTGGTGAGCCACAAAGGTGTAACCCTTGGCGGCGTCAGCGAATTCCTGCTCTTGCAGTTTTACGTAGGCAGTCATGTCGTTGCGGGCGTAGTCGTGCGCCAGGTTGAACATGCTGTGCCACATGTTGTGGATGCCCGCCAGGGTGATGAACTGGTGCTTGTAGCCCATTGCCGACAGTTCGCGCTGGAACTTGGCGATGGTCGCGTCGTCCAGGTTTTTCTTCCAGTTGAAGGAAGGCGAGCAGTTGTACGACAGCAGTTGGTCCGGGTATTCCTTTTTGATCGCTTCGGCAAAGCGACGGGCTTCGTCCAGGTCAGGCTTGGCAGTTTCGCACCAGATCAGGTCGGCATAAGGCGCATACGCCAGGCCGCGAGCGATGGCTTGATCCAGGCCTGCGCGTACTTTGTAGAAGCCTTCCTTGGTGCGCTCGCCAGTTACGAACGGCTGATCGTACGGGTCGCAATCAGAGGTCAGCAGGTCGGCGGCGTTGGCGTCGGTGCGGGCCAGAATGATCGTCGGTGTGCCTGCAACGTCGGCGGCCAGACGAGCAGCGGTCAGCTTTTGCACAGCTTCCTGGGTCGGTACCAGTACCTTGCCGCCCATGTGCCCGCATTTTTTAACCGATGCCAGCTGATCTTCGAAGTGAACGCCTGCGGCGCCTGCCTCGATCATGCTTTTCATCAGTTCGTAAGCGTTGAGAACACCGCCGAAACCGGCTTCAGCGTCTGCCACGATCGGTGCGAAGTAGTCGATATAGCCCTGGTCGCCCGGGTTTTTACCGGCTTTCCACTGGATCTGGTCAGCGCGGCGGAACGAGTTGTTGATGCGCTTGACCACGGTTGGAACGGAGTCCACCGGGTACAGCGACTGATCCGGGTACATGGATTCGGCAGAGTTGTTGTCTGCCGCCACTTGCCAACCCGACAGGTAAATAGCCTGGATACCGGCTTTAACCTGTTGAACCGCTTGGCCCCCGGTCAGGGCGCCCATGCAGTTGACGAAATCTTTCTCAGGACGGAAGGACGGGTGTGCGCCCTGTGTCACCAGTTTCCACAGCTTGTCGGCACCCATTTTTGCAAAGGTGTGCTCGGGTTGAACCGAGCCGCGCAGGCGGACCACGTCAGCAGCGGAGTAATCGCGAGTCACGCCTTTCCAGCGTGGGTTTTCGGCCCAGTCTTTTTCAAGGGCTGCAATTTGCTGTTCGCGTGTCAGTGCCATGGAGATAAACCTCGTCGCATAGGTCTGGGTTGAAAAATGGTTGCTCCACCAGGCACACAACAATGTTGTTTGAAGTGAGTGCGTGAATGGCTGCTCGCTATGGGCGGTACTGGCCCCAGGGCCTTTGCAGGGCCTCTGATCAGCGGGAGCGGGGCCATCATGCCCTTGCATTTTTGAGGCGTCAAATGTTTTGTAGTGCTTTTTTTATAACACTACATAATTGCGGAAAAACGACTCGCCAGTCAGTTTTGGCCCTTTTGGTCGAGTGCGTCGACTTTCACTCGTACAGTCATGTCATCCCGGCTTTGAGTAGAGTAGGTGCGGGTTGTGGGCGGTTGGCGGGATATATTGCGGCCGCTGATGCCGGCCAGGGTTATCCATTGGCCCAGGGGGGCGCTGACTTCTGTGTCGGTACTTTGTGTTTCCACTACATCAGAACGCTCCTGGCTCATTCGGTCACGATTTGTACGGATGGCCAGATGTACGGTGTTTCCCGTGACGTTCGCGGTGACGTAAAACCCATGGGTTACATCGCGGTAATCGGTCTGGCTCAGCATGCGGCCATAGGCATCGGTCTGGCTGCTGGTCAGCGGCACGGTGCTGCCCGTCTGGATCAGGGCGGGTACGCCTTCTGTGGCTTGAATCTGTTGGGTGCCACCTTCCCGGCTGGCGGTGCTGTAGACCCGGGCATTGCTGTCGGGCGGGCTGTTATCGCTGGTATCAACACTGATCAGCAAGCGCCGGGCCGGCTTGTCGAGCTTGGCCAGCAGCTCTTGCAGGCTCTGGATTCTCGCTGCCGGGGCGTCGACGATCAGTTGATTGCCGTAGGCGCTGACTTTTCCGGTGATGCCGATATAGTCCCGGGCTATCGGCAGCAGGCTGGCGCTGGTGCGGTTTTGCAGGGTAATAACCTGGGTTTCGGCGATCGCGCTGGCGCTGACTATCAGCAACAGACTGGCGATAAAAGGGCGTAGTGGCATCTGTGTTTTCTCCGCGGTGCTCGAGAGGGCGATGGGAAGAGTGTGGCAGATAGCAAAACGCCCTGCGATCCGGGGATGGCAGGGCGTTTTGGGGTTGCCTGGTTCTTGTGGGGGGGCGTGACGATCAGCTCCCGCGCACCATATCAACGTGGGGAATCCCTGCTTCCAGGAATTCGTCGCTGACAATCTTGAAGCCCAGGCGCTCATAGAACGGCGTGGCATGCACTTGTGCGCTGAGCATTTGCTGCTTGAGGCCGCGTTTTTCAGCTTCCTCGATCGTGGCTTGCATCAACGCGTCGCCGACTTTCAGGCCGCGCCAGTCCTTGAGGACTGACACGCGGCCGATATGGCCGTCCGGCAGCAGCCGGGCGGTGCCAATCGGAAAGTCGCCTTCATAGGCCAGAAAATGCACGGCATCGGCATCGTCTGCATCCCATTCCAGTTCTGGAGGTACAGATTGTTCGGCAATAAACACCGCCTCACGAATGCGTCGAAGTTCGGCGTTGTCCTTTTGCCAGTCGGCGACACGTACGTGAATGCTATTCATCAGCGAACCCCAGGCTTCCTTGTTTAACCAGCTCACAGAGCAGGTTGCGTCCATCTTCATCGGCCAGCCATGTGCCGAGGTTGTCACTGTGCAGCGCATCGGCGGCACAGATCATTTTCAGCAGCTCGCGCAGCTTGCCCGGCAGCAGGCGGCTCTGGCCGCTGGCGAACAGCAGCAGGTCCTCATCGACTTCGGACCAGGCCAGGCGGGCGCTCGGGTTGCGGATCAGGATCGCGCCCTGTTCCAGGCTGCCCAGCAGGTCTTCTTCTTCGAGTTCAGGGCCGACCACGAGTTCCGGATAACGTGGCTCGGTCATGAACTGGCCGAACCAGGTCAGCAGCATGCGCTCGTCGCTCATGTGCTCGGTCAGCAGGCTCTTGAGACGGCCCAGGGCGTCGTGCTGGATCTGGTGCGGGTCGCTCACCGGCTGCGCGTCGGCGTCGGTGTAGCGGTCTTCGTCCGGCAGGTACTGGCTGAGGAAGTCGGTGAAGTGGGTCAGCACTTCAGCGGCGCTCGGTGCGCGGAAGCCCACCGAGTAGGTCAGGCAGTCGTCCACGGCGACGCCGCAGTGGGCCAGGCGCGGCGGCAGGTAGAGCATGTCGCCGGGCTCCAGGGTCCACTCGTCGGTGGCCTGGAAGTCGGCCAAGATGCGCAGGTCGGCGTGCTCCAGCAGCTTGCTCTCGGAGTCGCACATCTGGCCGATCTGCCAGTGACGCTGGCCGTGGCCTTGCAGCAGGAACACATCGTAGTTGTCAAAGTGCGGGCCCACGCTGCCACCTGGGGCGGCGTAGCTGATCATGACGTCGTCGATGCGCCAGCTAGGCAGGAAACGGAAGTTTTCCAGCAGCTCGTTGACTTCAGGTACGAACTGGTCGACCGCTTGCACCAGCAGGGTCCATTCGCGCTCAGGCAGTTTGCCGAATTCGTCTTCAGCGAACGGGCCGCGGCGCAATTCCCATGGGCGCTCGCCGTGTTCGATGATCAGGCGCGATTCGACTTCTTCTTCAAGGGCCAGACCGGCCAGTTCGTCGGCGTCGATCGGGCTTTCGAAGTCAGGAATGGCCTGACGGACCAGCAGCGGTTTTTTCTGCCAGTAGTCGCGCATGAACTCGCGTGCAGTGATGCCGCCCAGAAGTTGAAGAGGAATATCAGGATTCATGTGTAACCTATTGAAAAAATGCACTTTGTAATCGGGAATAAAAACGCCCGGCACGGCCGGGCGTTAATAGGTCGTTGCAGCGATCAGATGCGCTTGGCTTGCTCGACCGCGTTGCCAATGTAGTTGGCAGGGGTCAGCAGTTTCAGCTCGGCTTTGGCCGCTTCCGGCATTTCAAGGCCGTCGATGAAAGTTTGCAGTGCTTCAGGGCTGATGCCCTTGCCGCGGGTCAGCTCTTTGAGCTTCTCGTACGGGTTTTCGATGTTGTAGCGACGCATTACGGTCTGGATCGGCTCAGCCAGGACTTCCCAGCAAGCGTCCAGGTCAGCAGCGATTTTCTGAGCGTTAAGCTCAAGCTTGCTGATGCCTTTGAGGCTGGCTTCGTACGCGATCACGCTATGGGCAAAGCCCACGCCGAGGTTGCGCAGTACGGTGGAGTCGGTCAGGTCACGCTGCCAGCGGGAAATTGGCAACTTACTGGCCAAATGCTGGAACAGGGCGTTGGCGATACCCAGGTTGCCTTCGGAGTTTTCGAAGTCGATCGGGTTGACCTTGTGCGGCATGGTCGAGGAACCGATTTCGCCGGCAATGGTGCGCTGCTTGAAGTAGCCCAGGGAGATGTAGCCCCAGATATCGCGATCGAAGTCGATCAGGATGGTGTTGAAGCGGGCGATTGCATCGAACAGCTCGGCGATGTAGTCGTGCGGCTCGATCTGGGTGGTGTACGGGTTGAAGCCCAGGCCCAGTTCGTCTTCGATAAAGGCGCGGGCGTTTTCTTCCCAGTCGATCTGCGGGTAAGCCGACAGGTGGGCGTTGTAGTTACCTACGGCGCCGTTGATTTTGCCCAGCAGCGGTACGGCTGCAACCTGAGCGATCTGACGCTCCAGGCGGTAAACCACGTTGGCCAGTTCTTTGCCCAGGGTGGTCGGCGAAGCCGGTTGACCGTGGGTGCGCGACAGCATGGGCACGTCAGCGAACTTGATGGCCAGTTCGCGGATGGCTTGGGCGGTTTGACGCATCAGCGGCAGCATCACGTCATCACGGCCTTCGCGCAGCATCAGGGCGTGGGACAGGTTGTTGATGTCCTCGCTGGTGCAGGCAAAGTGGATGAACTCACTGACGTTGGCCAGTTCAGGCAGCTTGGCAGCCTGTTCCTTGAGCAGGTACTCAATGGCTTTGACGTCGTGGTTGGTGGTGCGCTCGATCTCTTTGACGCGCTCGGCGTGTTCCAGAGAGAAGTTTTCGGCCAGTTCATTCAGAACGGCGTTGGCTTGCTCGGAAAAAGCCGGGACTTCAGGGATGGCAGCGTGAGCAGCCAGGCGCTGGAGCCAGCGAACTTCAACCAGGACGCGAGCACGGATCAAGCCGTATTCGCTGAAAATTGGGCGCAGGGCCTGGGTTTTGCCGGCGTAGCGGCCGTCAACAGGGGAAACCGCAGTGAGCGAAGAAAGCTTCATGGGGTGTTCTCGGACAGTCGGGCAACGAAATGGGGCGCGTATCATACATGAAAAAAACGGCCGGTCCGTTGCCAAGTGACCGGCGTCATACGCGTATCGATTTTCAAACCTGTGCCAGCTGGCGTGCTTCAGTTGCCGCGCAGCATTGGATAAAGCTCTTTGAGCAGCTTGCGGCGGCTGATGACCAGCTGCCAGCGGTGGCCACCCAATTGACGCCAAAGCCGCGCTGAGCGGATACCGGCCAGCAGCAGGGCGCGAATTTTTGATGCGTTGTTCGGTTGTTGCAGGTTGCGCATGTCGCCGTGTACCTGGATTCGCTGACGCAAAGTGCTCAGGGTGTCTTGGTACAGCGCGCCACAGGCGGCCACCACGTTTTCGTGGGCCGGGCCGAAGTGCTCGACCTGGGACTGGATCTGCGGCAGGCGTTTGCCGATCAGCTCCAGCATGTCATTGCGCTTGGCCAGTTGGCGTTCAAGTCCCAGCATCGACAACGCGTAGCGCAGGGGTTCGCGCTGCAGGGTGTTGGGGTCGCGCTCAAGGGCGCCGATCAGGGCTCGATAGCCTTCTCGCAGGTTGATGTCGTCACCGCCAAACACTTCAAGCGTGTCCTTGGGGTCGCGCACCAGCAGGCTGCCGAGCATGCAGCTCAGGTCGGCCTCGCTGACCTGTCCGGTCTTGGCGATCTTGTCCACCAGTACGGCGGCCAAAAACACGCCCCCCAGGGCTACCAGTTGCTCCTGAGTGGGGTTCATGTCCGGTTGCCCTTGCTGGACCATGGCTCGGCCACTTCGATCACACCGCCGCCCAGGCAGACTTCGCCGTCATAAAACACCACGGACTGGCCGGGAGTGACCGCCCGTTGCGGGTCGTCGAAGGTGGCGCGATAGCCCGTAGCGGTTTTTTCCAGGGTGCAGGGTTGATCGCTTTGGCGATAGCGAACCTTGGCCGTCAGGCGCAACGGGGTGCTCAGGTCGATCGGGTTGACCCAGTAGATTTCGGAGGCGAGCAGGGCGCCGGAGAACAGCCACGGGTGATCATTGCCCTGGCCAACGATCAGTTCGTTGTGTTCCAGGTCCTTGATCAGCACGTACCACGGCTCGTCGCTGGCGTCTTTCAGGCCGCCAATGCCCAGGCCCTGGCGCTGGCCGATGGTGTGATACATCAAGCCGTGGTGGCGGCCGATCACTTCACCTTCGGTGTTTTTGATCTCGCCAGGCTGCGCCGGCAGGTATTGCTTGAGGAAGTCGCTGAAGCGGCGCTCGCCGATAAAGCAGATCCCGGTGGAGTCTTTTTTCTTCGCGGTGGCCAGATCGTGCTTTTCAGCGATCCTGCGCACTTCGGGTTTTTCCAGTTCGCCGACCGGAAACAGGGTCTTGGCGATTTGCTCGCCGCCAACGGCGTGCAGGAAGTAGCTTTGGTCCTTGTTAGGGTCCAGGCCCTTAAGCAGTTCGGTGCGGCCATCGATGTCGCGACGGCGCACGTAATGGCCGGTGGCGATCAAGTCGGCACCGAGCATTACGGCGTAGTCGAGGAACGCCTTGAACTTGATTTCGCGGTTGCACAGGATGTCCGGGTTCGGCGTGCGACCGGCCTTGTATTCGGCCAGGAAGTGCTCAAACACGTTGTCCCAGTACTCGGCAGCAAAATTGGCGGTGTGCAGCTTGATGCCAATTTTGTCGCACACGGCCTGGGCGTCTGCCAGATCATCCATGGCGGTGCAGTAATCCGTTCCGTCGTCTTCCTCCCAGTTCTTCATGAACAGGCCTTCCACCTGGTAGCCCTGCTCCATGAGCAGAACGGCGGAAACGGAAGAATCGACACCGCCGGACATGCCGACGATGACGCGCTGCTTTTCGGGGGCGACTAGGGCTGGATCACGCATAAGGTTTCAATGAGTGTCTTGAAAAAGGACGCGATTCTAGCAGGCCCGAGCGCTCAAGGCTAAACCGAAGGGCGGATTAACGTCAGGTCGAACAGTTTACCGTCCAGATAATCGTCGATGCACTGCAGGGTCAGCTCGCTGCGCCAGCGTTCACGCTGGGCTATCAGCTCGTCCCGGGTCAGCCACTGCGGGCCGATAATGCCCGTGTCCAGTTGGTATTCAGGGTGGTGCTTGATGGCCTTGCCGGCAAAGCAGATACGCTGGTAGGTCACGCCATTGCTGGGGGCGGTATACAGGTAAATGCCGATCACGCCGGTCAGTTCGACGTCATAACCGGTTTCTTCGAGGGTTTCGCGGATGGCGGCCTCGATCAGGCTTTCGTTCGGGTCCAGATGCCCGGCCGGTTGGTTGAGCACGGCGCGGTCGCGCTTGAGCTCTTCAACCATCAGGAAGCGGCCATTGTCTTCGACGACAGTGGCGACGGTGATGTGGGGTTTCCATTCCATGGGGTGGGTCTCGGGTTGTTGGTGGGTGCATATGTCCTGCAGGAGCGGGCTTGCTCGCGATGCAGGCGCTTAGGTCTGTGCTTTTTACGCGGTGATGCGATCGCGGGCAAGCCCGCTCCCACAGGGTTTGTGTAGGCCGTAAAAACACAAACCCCGGCGTCGTGGGCCGGGGTCTGTGGTGTTGCCTGTTGCTCTTACACCAGTGAGGCGATGATCGCGTTCAGCGTGGCGCTAGGGCGCATTACCTTGCTGACCTTGTCGGCATCGGCGTGGTAGTAGCCACCGATATCGACAGGCTTGCCCTGCACGGCGTTGAGTTCGGCAACGATTTTTGCCTCGTCCTCGGCCATGGCTTTTGCTACTGGAGCAAACTGGGCTTGCAACTCTTTGTCTTCAGTCTGGGCAGCCAGGGCCTGAGCCCAGTACAGCGCCAGGTAGAAGTGGCTACCGCGGTTGTCGATGTTGCCGACTTTGCGCGATGGCGATTTGTTGTTGTCGAGGAACTGGCCGGTAGCCTGGTCCAGGGTCTTGGCCAACACCAACGCTTTCGGGTTGTTGTAGGTAGTGCCCAGGTGCTCCAGGGAAGCAGCCAGTGCCAGGAATTCACCCAGCGAGTCCCAGCGCAGGAAGTTCTCTTCCAGCAGCTGTTGAACGTGCTTGGGGGCCGAACCGCCTGCGCCGGTTTCGAACAGACCGCCGCCATTCATCAGCGGAACGATCGACAGCATCTTGGCGCTGGTGCCCAGTTCCATGATCGGGAACAGGTCGGTCAGGTAGTCACGCAGAACGTTGCCGGTTACCGAGATGGTGTCCAGACCCTTGCGGGTGCGCTCCAGGGTGAACTTCATGGCGTCTACCGGGGCCATGATGCGGATGTCCAGGCCGCTGGTGTCGTGATCCTTCAGGTAGGTTTCTACCTTTTTGATCATTTCAGCGTCGTGGCTTCGCTTTGGATCAAGCCAGAAGACGGCCGGGGTGTTGCTGGCGCGGGCGCGGTTGACGGCCAGTTTGACCCAGTCGCGGATCGGCGCGTCTTTGGCCTGGCACATGCGCCAGATATCGCCTTCTTCGACGTTCTGTTCCATCAGCACGTTGCCGTTGCTGTCAGTTACCCGTACTACGCCCGGGGTCTTGATCTGGAAGGTCTTGTCGTGGGAACCGTATTCTTCGGCTTTTTGCGCCATCAGGCCAACGTTTGGCACGCTGCCCATGGTGGTCGGATCGAAGGCGCCGTGTTGCTTGCAGTCTTCGATGGTCGCCTGGTAGATGGTGGCGTAGCAGCGATCCGGGATCACGGCCTTGGTGTCTTGCAACTGGCCTTCGGTGTTCCACATTTTGCCGGAATCACGAATCATGGCCGGCATCGAGGCGTCAACGATAACGTCGCTCGGCACGTGCAGGTTGGTGATGCCTTTGTCGGAGTTGACCATGGCCAGCGCAGGGCGGTTGGCGTACACGGCTTCGATGTCGGCTTCGATTTCAGCTTGCTTCTCGGCTGGCAGCGCCTTGATGCGGGCGTACAGGTCGCCGATACCGTTGTTCAGGTTGAAACCGATTTCTTTCAGGACGTCGGCGTGTTTTTCCAGCGCATCCTTGTAGAACTCAGCCACGATCTGACCAAACATGATCGGGTCGGAGACCTTCATCATGGTGGCTTTCAAGTGAACCGAGAACAGTACGCCCTGTTTCTTGGCGTCTTCGATTTCGGCCGCTACGAACTGGCGCAGGGCTTTTTTGCTCATCACGGAGCAGTCGATGATCTCACCGGCCTGGACGGCGGTTTTTTCTTTCAGGACGGTGGTGGTGCCGTCTTGAGCGATCAGTTCGATTTTAACGCTGCCCGGTGCTTCGATCAGGGCGGCTTTTTCGCTGGCGTAGAAGTCGCCTTCGCTCATGTGAGCGACGTGGGACTTGGAGTCTTTCGCCCAGGCGCCCATTTTGTGCGGGTGCTTGCGAGCGTAGTTCTTGACCGACAGCGGTGCGCGGCGGTCAGAGTTGCCTTCGCGCAGAACCGGGTTTACGGCGCTGCCCATGACTTTGCTGTAACGCGCTTTGACTTCTTTGTCAGCGTCAGTGGTCACGGTTTCCGGGTAATCCGGGATATCAAAGCCCTGCGCTTGCAGTTCCTTGATCGCGGCCTGCAATTGCGGGACCGAGGCGCTGATGTTAGGCAGCTTGATGATGTTGGCTTCAGGAGTAACGGCCAGGGCGCCCAGTTCGGCGAGGTGGTCTGCTACAGCCTTGTCACCCAATTGCTCGGGGAAGCTTGAGAGGATGCGGCCTGCCAGAGAGATGTCGCGCGTTTCAACGGCGATATCGGCGCTGGCGGTAAACGCCTCGATGATAGGCAGCAGTGAATAGGTGGCGAGCGCCGGAGCTTCGTCGGTGAAGGTGTAGATGATCTTCGAACGGTTGGGCATTTCGGATTAACTCTCTTCTTTGCTGAGCGTGCTCAGATACTCGAGATGCGCAGGGTAGGCGCTTTCGTTCACAGTGAACAATGAGCCGAAAGTCGAGGTTCTTCGCGGTGATTGAATGCATCAGTAGAGCGTCAAGCGGTCGAACCGGGGTAACGGCTCAGCCTTTCTAGGCCTGAAAGACTCATTCCAGTAGGTGTTTCACTGTGACTCCGTGGTCACCGGCGCAGTATACATAGGTCACTAAGGTTGCTGCGAGGGGGGCGGCCTATCACGAATCATCAATTGGTCTAAGTCCCTGCGTCAAAATGCCCTTATTGTTGGCGCTTTAGCCTGTGTTTGCGGGGTTTTCAGGGAAGTTGAAGAGGCTTTTGTCGTGGGCCTGGAACATTTGATCTCCGTGCCGAATCAGCTGGCTGGCACTCGGGATCGGCATGATGTCCCCGTCAACGCCCGGTATTGCCCCTGTGCACCAGGCATAAAAAAACCGGGCGATTCGAGTGATTGAATCGGCCGGTTTTTTTGCTGCGGGTCGGTCCGGTCAGACCGAGAGGCTGGTTATCTCTTGCGCAGCCACCGGGGCAATGGCAGGCGCCTCGGCGTTAGTAATCGCCACAGCATGCAGGCCCTTGGGGCCCTGGGTTATTTCGAAGCTTACAGGCTGGCCAGCCTTGAGGGTCTTGTAACCATCCATCTGGATTGCTGAAAAATGTGCAAAAAAGTCGATTGGGTTTCCGTGTTCATCGATGCCTTCCTTGGCCTGCGTATTAATAAAGCCGAAGCCTTTCGCGTTGTTGAACCACTTGACCTTGCCTTGCATACTCATATCCCTCTGCTGCAAACAACTCCATCACTGGAGTATCATCCAGTTCACTCGCACAGAAACCAGTAATTATGGTTGACTGTGCGGACCATTTTTCCCACTGTGGGCACTAATGGTTGTAACACCGTTTTACCGATAGTCAAGGTCACGCGGCGGCGCGGTTGAAATTTGAGACGTGTGCCTCCATCACTGTATCTGTACAACCTACGACGAACCTTTTTTTCCATGCATGCAATCAGCCAGACTCGACTAACATTCAATCAGGATCATCCGGATTTTGATGACGAAGATTCCGCTGGCTTGGCTGTGCAAGAGGCTAAGCCTGCGCTTCAGGCGCCGCCGATGTACAAGGTGGTTTTGTTTAATGATGACTACACTCCCATGGATTTTGTTGTCGAAATCCTTGAGGCGTTTTTTAACTTGAATCGCGAATTGGCGACCAAGGTCATGCTGGCCGTCCATACAGAAGGACGGGCTGTGTGCGGCATCTATACCCGCGACATTGCCGAGACCAAGGCGGCGCAGGTAAACCAGTACGCACGCGAAAGCCAGCATCCGCTACTCTGTGAAATCGAGAAGGACGGTTAACGCCGACCACTTGGGTATGAGGTGAAGCCATGTTAAATCGCGAGCTCGAAGTCACCCTCAATCTTGCCTTCAAGGAAGCCCGCTCCAAACGTCATGAGTTCATGACGGTTGAGCATCTCCTTTTAGCGCTTTTGGATAATGAGGCGGCCGCAACCGTTCTACGCGCCTGTGGCGCAAACCTCGACAAACTCAAGCATGACCTGCAAGAGTTTATTGACTCCACGACACCCCTTATCCCTGTCCACGACGAAGACCGCGAAACGCAGCCAACCCTGGGTTTTCAGCGTGTCTTGCAGCGTGCCGTATTCCACGTGCAGAGTTCCGGCAAGCGTGAAGTGACGGGGGCCAATGTACTGGTTGCCATCTTCAGCGAGCAGGAAAGCCAGGCTGTGTTCCTGCTCAAGCAGCAGAGCGTGGCGCGCATTGATGTGGTCAACTTTATTGCCCACGGCATTTCCAAGGTCCCGGGGCATGGTGATCACACTGACAGCGATCATGAGATGCAGGATGAAGAGGGCGGCGAGTCGTCGTCTTCAAGCAATCCTCTGGATGCCTACGCCAGCAATCTGAACGAGCTGGCCCGCCAGGGTCGCATCGATCCGCTGGTAGGGCGCGAAATGGAAGTTGAGCGCGTTGCTCAGATCCTGGCCCGTCGTCGCAAAAACAACCCGTTGCTGGTCGGTGAGGCAGGTGTGGGTAAAACCGCGATTGCCGAAGGTCTGGCCAAGCGCATCGTCGACAATCAAGTGCCTGACCTGCTGGCTAACAGCATCGTCTACTCCCTTGATCTGGGCGCGTTGCTGGCGGGTACCAAATACCGCGGTGACTTCGAGAAGCGCTTCAAGGCGTTGCTCGGCGAGCTGAAAAAGCGTCCGCAAGCGATTCTGTTTATCGACGAAATTCACACCATTATCGGTGCTGGCGCGGCTTCTGGCGGCGTGATGGATGCCTCCAACCTGCTCAAGCCCTTGTTGTCTTCGGGCGACATTCGGTGCATCGGCTCCACTACATTCCAGGAATTTCGCGGAATTTTCGAGAAAGACCGTGCCCTGGCGCGACGTTTCCAGAAAGTCGATGTGTCCGAACCTTCGGTTGAAGACACCATTGGCATTCTGCGCGGGCTTAAAGGTCGTTTCGAGCAGCATCACGGTATCGAATACAGCGATGAGGCCCTGCGTGCAGCGGCTGAGCTGGCTTCGCGCTATATCAATGACCGTCACATGCCGGACAAGGCCATCGATGTGATCGACGAGGCGGGCGCCTACCAGCGTCTGCAGCCGGTCGAGAGCCGGGTCAAGCGCATTGAAGTGGCGCAGGTGGAAGATATCGTGGCGAAAATCGCCCGTATTCCGCCAAAACATGTCTCTGTCTCTGACAAGGAACTGTTGCGCAACCTTGAGCGCGACCTGCGTCTGACCGTATTCGGCCAGGACGCGGCAATCGATTCGTTGTCCACGGCGATCAAGTTGTCCCGTGCCGGGCTCAAGTCGCCAGACAAGCCTGTGGGTTCGTTCCTGTTCGCAGGGCCGACCGGTGTCGGTAAAACCGAGGCCGCGCGCCAGTTGGCCAAGGCGTTGGGGATCGAGCTGATCCGTTTCGACATGTCCGAGTACATGGAGCGTCACACCGTATCGCGTCTGATTGGTGCGCCTCCGGGCTATGTCGGTTTCGATCAGGGCGGTTTACTGACTGAAGCCATCACCAAGCAGCCTCATTGCGTGTTGCTGCTCGACGAAATCGAGAAGGCCCACCCTGAAGTCTTTAACCTGCTGTTGCAGGTCATGGATCACGGCACGCTGACCGATAACAACGGGCGCAAGGCTGACTTTCGCAATGTGATCGTCATCATGACCACCAACGCGGGGGCTGAAACGGCTTCTCGGGCTTCGATCGGGTTTACGCATCAGGATCATGCTTCCGATGCGATGGAAGCGATCAAGAAGAGCTTCACCCCCGAGTTCCGTAACCGCCTGGACACCATCATCCAGTTTGGTCGCCTCAGTCACGAGGTTATCAAGCACGTGGTGGACAAGTTCCTTACCGAACTGCAAGCCCAGCTGGAAGACAAGCATGTGCAGCTTGAAGTGTCGGATGCGGCTCGCGGCTGGTTGGCGGCGGGTGGCTATGACGCTCTGATGGGCGCACGCCCAATGGCGCGCTTGATCCAGGACAAGATCAAGCGTCCGTTGGCCGAGGAAATTCTCTTTGGGGAACTGGCCGACCATGGCGGTGTAGTACACATCGACCTGGAGAATGGCGAATTGACCTTCGAGTATGAAACCTCAGTCGAAATGGCTTGATGTGACATCGCAGTAAAAAAAAGGCGCCTTCGGGCGCCTTTTTGCTGTCTGTAATCAGGTGGTCGGGCTCAGCGCGGTGTTGCGCTCCAGTACCGGGTAGCCCAGGGCGGCAATATGGTGATGAACGCGACGGTAGTCGCGCAGCACGCGCTGGAAGATGTCTCCGGATTCTGCCCATGCCGTCTTGTCATTCTGCAGCTTGCGAAAGTGTTCGCGGCTGGCTCTTGCTTCCAGCTTGCGCATGGTCTCTTTGTGGCTGATCAGTGCATCGGCAGCGGCTACGTCTTCGCGCAAAAACGCGGTAATGGCCAGGTTCAGGCTGTCCAGCAGGGCCAGGTGCATGGCCTGGATGTGAATCAGCTCGAACGAAGAGAAGCGTTCACCCCGGCGAGTCCTGCGAATAGCGAGCTGCGCCAGGTTGTTCAGGATGTCACCGGCATGTTCCAGATTGATCACGAACATCAGGATTTCCTGGGCGCGGTCGGCATCGGCATCGCTCAGGCCATCCTGGCCGATGTCGGCAAGATAAGCGCGGATCGCCGCACTTAGCAGATCGATGGAGTGATCCAGCTGGCGCACGTTGTCCATCGTGCGCTGGTCGGGTTTCTCGAACAGCTGCAAGACCTGGTTAAGCATCAGGGATGTCATGTCCGCCAGGCGCAAGGCTTCACGCACACTGTTGGACAGTCCGATATTGGCCACTTCCAGCCCGGCTTCGTCCAGATACTGCGGCATGCCCGGGTCTGCTGGCGGTTCTTGTTGTGGAAACAGGCGGGTCAGCAGGCGAGCGCAAGGTTCGGTCAGGCCGATAAACACCACTGCCAGCACCAGGCTGAACGCGGTATGCAGGTAAACAACCCAGTGCGCGAGACCGATATCGGTGCCAGCCAGCCAGGTGGCCATCAGCGGCAGGCATGGCAGCAAGACCAGGGTGCCCAGCAGGCGGATCAGCAGGTTGCCCACCGGCAGGCGTCGCGCGACTGGCGAACTGGCGCTCATCACAGACGGCAAGGCGCCGCCGATATTGGCGCCGAGCATCAGGGCGATGGCGGTGACCGGGGTCATCATGCCTGCGCCCGCCAGCGAAGCGATAAGCAGCACAACCGCGACACTGGAGTGGCAGATCCAGGTCAGTAGCACGGCGGCGAGCACTGCAATGACCACATCACCTTCCAGACTTTGCATCACGGCGCGAAACACCGAGGTTTCTTCCATGTGACCCAGGCTGGCGCTGAGCAAGCCCAGGGCCAGCAGCATCAGGCCCAGACCAATCAATGCGCAGCCAACGCTTTCATGGCGCGAATCATCGCGCAGGCGAAAGATGATAAAGCCCACCAGCAAAATGACAGGCATCGCCAGGGAGGTATCGAAGCTCAGCAGCTGCACCACCAGGGTCGAGCCGATGTTGGCCCCCAGCATCACGGCCAGGGCTGGCGCCAGGCTCAAGGTGCCTGCGGCGGTAAACGAGGTTGCCATCAGGCTGACTGCCGTACTGCTTTGCAATACGCCGGTGATACCCATTCCGGAAATCAGCGCCATCCAGCGGTTATTCAGATTGCGCCCCATCCAGTTGCGCAGTTGGGTGCCGAAACCGCGCAGCAGGGCTGTAGAAATCATGTGGGTGCCCCATAGCAAAAGTGCGATGGCGCCCGCGAGGTTGAGTAACAGAGTGGTTCCCGACATGAGGAATCTCCACAGTACAAATAGTCAGGTTTTACGAGGTCGTAATACGAAGGCATGGGCTGGCGCAGTGTTGCGCCAGCCCATGGCGGTTCAAGTCAGTACCACTGCTTGAAACGACGGATGTAGATGGTTTTCATCAGTTGCGCGACGCAGCAATAGCTGAACAGGGTGGCAACCAGCCAAGGGAAGTACGACAGCGGCAGCGGCTCCAGGCCGACCATGGTGCCCAATGGCGAGAACGGCACGTAGATCCCGAGCACTATCACAATGATGGTCATCATGGTGACAGGCCATGCGGCAGTGCTCTGGAAGAACGGGATCTTGCGGGTACGCAGCATGTGGACCACCAGGGTTTGCGACAGCAACCCCTCGATAAACCAGCCGGACTGGAACAGGGTCTGCATTTCCACGCTGTTGGCCGAGAACACGTACCACATCAGGGCGAACGTGGTGATGTCGAAGATCGACGAAGTTGGCCCGATCCAGATCATGAAGCGCCCGATGTTCTTGGCGTCCCACTTGCGTGGTTTTTGCAGGTATTCCTTGTCCATCTTGTCCCACGGCAAGGCCAGCTGAGAGATGTCGTACATCAGGTTTTGCAGCAGCAGGTGGATCGACAGCATCGGCAGAAAAGGGATGAAGGCGCTGGCCACCAGCACCGAGAACACGTTGCCGAAGTTGGAGCTGGCAGTCATGTTCAGGTACTTCATGATATTGCCGAAGGTCTCACGTCCTTTGAGCACGCCTTCCTCGAGCACCATCAGGCTCTTTTCCAGGAGGATGATGTCAGCCGACTCTTTGGCGATGTCCGTGCCGCTGTCCACCGAGATGCCAACATCGGCGTCGCGCAGGGCGGGGGCGTCGTTGATGCCGTCGCCAAGGAAGCCCACGGTGTGGCCGTTGGCTTGCAGGGCTTTGAGCACCCGGGATTTCTGCAGTGGGGTGAGCTTGGCGAACACCGTGCGCTGTTCGACCTCCAGTTGGAGTGCGGCGTCGTCCATCGTCTCGATCTGCGGGCCCAGCAGCGGTGTGCCGGGTTCCAGGCCCACCTGACGGCAGATCTTGCTGGTGACAACCGCGTTGTCACCGGTCAGCACCTTGACCGCTACACCAATATCTTGCAGGGCGGCAATTGCCGGGCCGGCCGTCTCTTTTGGTGGATCGAGAAAGGTCAGCAAGCCGCGGATCACCAGATCCCGCTCGTCTGCAGTGTTGTATTGCTTTTGCGCCTGGGCCTCGGGGATTTCGCGGGTGGCTATCAGCAGTACGCGGAAGCCATCCTCATTGTACTCGGTGGCCAGTGCCAGCAATTGCTCGCGGCGTGTGGCATCCAGTGCAACGCGGGTGTCGCCTTCCATGACATGGGTGGCGATGCCGAGCATTTCTTCGACGGCGCCCTTGCACACCAGCAGGTGGTCCCCTCGGGTGTCCTTGACGATGATCGACAGGCGCCGACGCACGAAGTCAAAAGGCAGCTCATCGACTTTGCTGTAGTTGAGCGGCGCATTGAACTTGGGATCCTGCCGTGAAAACTGCACCACGGCCTGATCCATCAGGTTGCGAATGCCGCTTTGGTGATGGCTGTTGAGCCAGGCCAGAGCCAGTACCGACTCATCGCGTTGGCCGCTTGGATCAACGTGATGCTCAAGGATGATGTGGTCCTGGGTCAGGGTGCCGGTCTTGTCGGTGCACAGCACGTCCATCGAGCCCAGGTTCTGGATTGCATTCAGACGCTTGACCACCACTTTGCGCTTGGCCATGGCGGTCGCACCCTTGGCCAGGTTGGCGCTGACAATCATTGGCAGCATTTCCGGAGTCAGGCCAACCGCCACTGCCAGGGCAAACAGGAAGGCATCGCCCCAATCGCCCTTTGAGAACCCATTGAGAAAAAACACGATGGGCACCATGACCAGCATGAAGCGGATCAGCAGCCAGCTGACGCTGTTGACCCCGCGGTCGAACGCGGTTTGGGTGCGAGAGCCGACGATTGCTTTGGCCAGCGAGCCGAAGTAGGTGCGCGGACCGGTGGCCACCACTACGGCCCGGGCGGTGCCGCTGACCACGTTGGTGCCCATGAAGCAAATGTTGGGCAAGTCCAGCAGATTGCTCTGGTCGGCCGCGGTGCTGGAGGCGGACTTTTGTGTCACATCCCCCAGGGTGTCGTATTTCTCCACGGGCAAGGCTTCGCCGGTGAGCACGGCCTGGCTGATAAACAGGTCCCGGGACTCGATCAGGCGGATGTCCGCCGGGATCATGTCGCCCGCTGACAGCTGCACGATATCCCCGGCGACCAATTCGCGCATCGGCACCTCATGGACAGAGGTTTTGCCGCTGGCTGTGTCCCGCCGAACGACGGTGGCGGTGGTGCGGACCATGGCCTTGAGAGCTTCGGCGCTCTTGGCAGAGCGGTGTTCCTGCCAAAAACGCAGCAGGCTGCTGAGGCCGACCATCAAGCCAATGATGATGACTTTGGTCAGGTCGCCTTCTTCGCCATCGCGCTCCGGCAGCCAGTAGTCGGTGACAAAGCTGATAACGCCCAGGGTCAGCAGCACATAGATGAAGGGGTTGTGCAGGGCCAGCAGAAATTGCACCAGGGCGTGAGGTGGCTTGTCGTGAGCCACCTCGTTGTAGCCATCGCTTTGCAGGCGTTCGGCGGCGTCCTGCTCGATCAGGCCTGCGGTGGTGGCGCGTACATTGGCCAGGGTGGCAGAGAGACCGTTCTGGGCTTCCCGAGCGGCACGCATGGACAGTTTGTTATTGTCGCTGGCGTTGTTCTTGTCCCGAACTTCAGTGTTTTTTACGGCGCTCATGATGAGTACTCCTGTCGCCAACTCTTGACCAAGCATATGTTGATTTGCCTTTTAAGAGGCGAGCCAATATATGCCGAGTCGCAAACTTCGCAATCGGTTTAGTTGAAGTGTTAAGTGCGCTTTATATTCCCGCGGCGGCGAGGTAATTAATACTCGCGCAGCGGGTAACTACTGGCTTCTTCCATAAGGAACTCCAGTTCATTAACAACTGTTTTAATGGGGTGGAACTTAGCGCAAAAAGCGACTCTGCGGGTCCTGAGAGTCGGCCATGCTCCAGCGCTGTTCCAGTTGGCCGGTGGCCGGACTGACGCGCCATTGCACCTGGCGGTGCGCAGGTTTTACACCGGTTACGGGGATGGAGAAGGGGGATTTTGCCGAGCGAGCATAGGTGGGCTCGCGGGACAGTTTCACGCGCATGCTGGAGGCAAAGGCGCGAACGCCGGGTAGAACATGGGTTTTAAAGGTCATAACACACCTCGTGACCGGACTGCTGCCGGTGAGGTCGTTACGTTGGAGCGTCAGGCTCTAGCGCAGTTGACCCCGCCGTGCAGGCGAGTCCCGTCAATGTCTGGGTTGGGCGTCCGGATCTCCGTTTTAACAGTGACCGGACAGCGACTAGATACTGTGTCCATTGGCTTCTTTTGTGAAGTTTATAGGCGGCCTGAATGACCGACCTGTGCAATCTACTCAGTGGGTGGTGGCGCGTCAACTTTAAAACCCGATAAGTGTGGCTGGTACAGCATCGGTTCAGGAAGTTTGAAAGTTATTGGAGTGGTTCGCCGGGCAGGTCATTAATATGACAGGGAAGTTACAGGTTTAGAAGTTTGAAGTGTGCAGCACTCATTGTGGGTACGGGATATTCGCCTGGCCACACACACCTTGTGGGAGCGGGCTTTGCGGTTAAGCTGGAATATCGCGCCGCTTGCATCGCGGGCAAGCCCGCTCCCACAGGTCCTGGGTACAGACTCAAATCGCAGACAAACAAAAACGCCCGGCAGAGCCGGGCGTTTTGTATTGACTTGATTAGCGAGCGCGGTAAGTGATGCGCCCTTTGCTCAAGTCATAGGGCGTCAGCTCGACGCGCACTTTGTCACCGGTAAGAATACGAATGTAGTTCTTGCGCATCTTGCCGGAAATATGCGCGGTTACGACGTGCCCATTTTCCAACTCCACACGAAACATGGTGTTGGGCAGGGTGTCGACGACAGTGCCTTCCATTTCGAAGCTGTCTTCTTTCGACATGCAGTAAAGCCCTCGGTGTCCAATGAATGGCCCGGTGCAACTGCGCCAGGCAAAAGCGGCGTGCATTGTGCCCGAAAAATGGGGTTTAAGCCAAGGGTTCAATCAAGAGAGCTCCATCTCTGATTAATCAGCAGCTCAATGGGCCTGTATTCGGTCTTGTAATTCATCTTTTTGCAGTTCTTGATCCAGTACCCCAGGTACAGCGCATCCAGCCCCAGGCGCTGCGCTTCTGCAATTTGCCAGAGAATGCCGTAACGCCCCAGGCTGCGCCGCTCTTCGTCAGGGTCGTAGAAGGTGTATACGGCAGACAGGCCGTTGGGGAGCACGTCCGTGACGGCAACAGCCAGCAAGCGCCCGTCCAGGCGGAACTCGTAGAACTTGGAGAATGCGAGGTCGCGTACCAGGAATGTCGAAAATTGATCGCGGCTGGGTGGGTACATGTCGCCGTCGGCATGCCGTTGCTCGATATAGCGCTGGTAAAGGTCAAAGTTCTCTTCGCTGAAACCAGGTTTTACCGGTCGGACCTGTAAATCGGCGTTGCGCTTGAAAATGCGTTTTTGCTGACGATTGGGCTTGAACCGGACGACAGGAATGCGCGCGGGGGTGCAGGCATCGCACTTCAGGCAATGGGGGCGATACAGATGGTCGCCACTGCGCCGAAAACCCATTTCGGACAAATCGGCATAAACCTGCACATCCATCGGCTGACTGGGGTCGAGGAACAGCGTGGTGGCCTGTTCGTCAGGCAAGTAGCTGCAAGCGTGAGGTTGAGTGGCATAAAACTTCAGACGCGCCAGCTCGGTCATGATGGGCCCTCGGGAAATCTTTAAATTAAGTGTAAGCCAGTGTGTAAAAGTCGCCTATAAAACCCACTGTGCAGTTGTGGGTTGATCCAGGTGCTGGTGCAAATAATCGGCGAATTGCTGACTCGGGATTGAACGTGCGCCCAGGCTCTGCAGGTGATCAGTCGGCATCTGGCAGTCAATCAGCACAAAGCCCCAGGCCTTGAGGTGTTTGACCAGAGTTGCAAATCCGAACTTTGACGCGTTGTCGGCACGGCTGAACATGGACTCGCCAAAAAACAACTGGCCCATTGCCAGGCCGTACAGCCCGCCCACCAGTTCGCCGTCATCCCAGACCTCAACCGAATGGGCATGGCCGCGAGCGTGAAGTTCGATGTAGGCGTTTTGCATGTTGTCGGTAATCCACGTGCCGTCCGCATAGTCGCGCGGTGCTGCACAGGCTTGAATCACGGCGGCAAAGTCACGGTCAAAGCTGACTTGATAGCGCTGCTGGCGCAACAGCTTGCCCAGGCTGCGGGACACGTGCAGCTCTTCAGGAAACAGCACTGTGCGCGGGTCAGGTGACCACCAGAGGATCGGCTGGCCTTCGCTGAACCACGGAAAGCAGCCGTGACGGTAGGCCTGGATCAGTCGGTCTGCCGACAGGTCGCCACCTGCGGCCAGAAGGCCATTGGGTTCGCGCATGGCTTTTGCCAAGGGCGGAAATGTCAGGGTGTCGCGTTTTAACCAGGTCAGCATGGCAATCAGTCTTACAGAAGAAGGGAAGGGCGGCTGCAACTCTGTCGCGCAAGTGCGGTCTCAGTCGATCTGCCAATGAAATGCGAGCTCTGTTTTGACGGTGGTATAAGTCTTTGTCACAAAAGGTAATACATGCTCAAATTGGCGCTTCCCGGCCAGTTTCGGGACGAATCGGACCGCACCTTGAGCCAGCATGGCATCAACGGCTCAAACCCGTACAATGGCTGGCCTGTTTGAGCTGATCTAAGCTACACCCACCTTGCAGCAGGTTACTGCTGGCAAAATAATACAAGGCTGGTTTCATTTCACGTTTGAGCGTGTCGCCTGTTCGATACGAACAGTATTTTGCAGTCACATTAGTCAATTAATAGTTGGGCGCGCCACAGGCGCAGGAAAAGACCCGTTTTGAAGAAATCCACAGCAGCACCCAAAGCAGTTCCTCTCTGGCGTCAGCAATTGCACTACCGACTCAAGGAAGGTGCATTGATCGCTATCGGCGCCCTGTGCCTGTTCCTGATCATGGCCCTGTTGACCTACGGCAAGGACGATCCCGGCTGGAGCCATAACAGCCGTGTCGTGGATGTGCAGAACTTTGGTGGGCCAGCCGGCTCCTACAGTGCAGACATCCTGTTTATGGTGCTTGGCTATTTTGCCTACATCTTTCCGTTGCTGCTGGCGGTCAAGGCGTACCAGATCTTCCGCGAGCGGCATCAGCCCTGGCAGTGGAGCGGGTGGCTGTTCTCGTGGCGCCTGGTTGGTCTGGTGTTCCTGGTGATCTCGGGCGCAGCCCTTGCCCATATTCATTTTCACTCTGCCGTGGCCCTGCCTGCAGGCGCGGGCGGTGCGCTGGGCGAAAGCCTGGGTGATCTGGCCAAGAATGCGCTGAATATCCAGGGCAGTACCCTGTTGCTGATTGCGTTGTTCCTGTTTGGCCTGACGGTCTTTACGGACCTTTCATGGTTCAAGGTCATGGATGTGACGGGCAAGATCACCCTTGACCTGTTTGAACTCATCCAGGGTGCGGCCAATCGCTGGTGGTCCGAGCGCAACGAGCGCAAACAGCTTGCTGCCCAACTGCGCGAAGTCGACAGCCGGGTCAATGAAGTGGTTGCCCCAAGCGTTTCCGACAAGCGGGAGCAGGCCAAGGCCAAAGAGCGTCTGATTGAACGTGAGCAGGCGCTGACCAAGCACATGTCCGAGCGTGAAAAGCACGTACCGGCAGTTATCGCGCCAGCGCCGCCCAAGGCACCTGAACCGAGCAAGCGTGTACAGAAAGAGAAGCAGGCGCCGCTGTTTGTGGACAGCGCGGTTGAAGGCACGTTGCCGCCGATCTCGATTCTTGACCCTGCTGAAAAGAAGCAACTCAATTATTCCCCTGAATCCCTGGCGGCCGTTGGCCATTTGCTTGAAATCAAGCTCAAGGAGTTCGGGGTTGAGGTCACGGTGGACTCCATTCACCCCGGCCCGGTCATTACCCGCTACGAAATCCAGCCTGCTGCCGGGGTAAAGGTCAGCCGCATTTCAAACCTGGCCAAAGACCTGGCGCGTTCTCTGGCTGTGACCAGCGTGCGGGTGGTTGAGGTTATTCCGGGCAAGACCACGGTCGGTATCGAGATTCCCAACGAGGATCGTCAGATCGTGCGCTTCTCCGAAGTGCTGTCGACCCCTGAATACGACAATGCCAAGTCTCCAGTGGCCCTGGCCCTGGGCCATGATATCGGCGGGCGTCCGGTGATCACCGATCTGGCGAAAATGCCGCACTTGCTGGTGGCCGGTACAACCGGTTCCGGTAAGTCTGTAGGCGTTAACGCCATGATCCTGTCGATTCTGTTCAAGTCTGGCCCTGAAGACGCCAAATTGATCATGATCGACCCGAAGATGCTTGAATTGTCGATCTACGAAGGCATCCCGCATCTGCTGTGCCCGGTAGTGACGGACATGAAGGATGCCGCCAACGCCCTGCGCTGGAGCGTTGCCGAGATGGAACGCCGCTACAAGCTGATGGCCAAGATGGGCGTGCGTAACCTCGCCGGCTTCAACCAGAAGGTCAAGGACGCCCAGGACGCTGGCGAGCCCCTGGTTGACCCGCTTTACAAGCGTGAAAGCATTCACGACGAAGCCCCGCTGTTGGTGAAGTTGCCAACCATCGTGGTAGTGGTCGACGAATTTGCCGACATGATGATGATCGTCGGCAAGAAGGTTGAAGAGCTGATCGCCCGTATTGCCCAGAAAGCACGGGCGGCGGGTATCCACTTGATCCTCGCTACCCAGCGCCCGTCGGTGGACGTGATTACCGGCCTGATCAAGGCCAACATCCCGACCCGTATGGCGTTCCAGGTATCGAGCAAGATCGACTCGCGCACCATCATCGACCAGGGTGGCGCCGAGCAACTGCTGGGCCACGGTGACATGCTGTATATGCCGCCCGGCACCAGCCTGCCGATTCGGGTGCACGGCGCGTTTGTTTCCGACGACGAAGTACACCGTGTGGTCGAAGCCTGGAAGCTGCGAGGCTCCCCGGACTACAACGAAGACATCCTTGCCGGCGTCGAAGAGCCTGGCAGCGGTTTTGATGGTGGCAGCGAAGGCAGCGATGACGCTGAAACCGATGCGCTCTATGACGAGGCCGTACAGTTTGTACTCGAAAGCCGTCGTGCCTCTATTTCTGCGGTACAACGCAAGTTGAAGATCGGTTACAACCGCGCTGCGCGAATGATTGAGTCCATGGAAATGGCCGGGGTCGTGACCTCGATGAACACTAATGGCTCGCGCGAAGTACTGGCGCCAGCCCCGATGCGCGATTGATCTGCCCCACGGCATCTAACTAATCAATGAGGATCTCCATGCGTTTTGTCAGCATGCTGTTGCTACCGGTACTGGCTTTTTCTTCGCTGTCGGCCCATGCCGACGCCGAGAGTGTGAAACGTCTTGGCCAACTGTTGGGCTCCGACACCATCACCGCCCGTTTTTCCCAGCTGACCCTTGACGGTAGCGGCACCCAGTTGCAGGAAACTGCCGGTGAAATGTCGGTAAAGCGTCCGGGCTTGTTCTACTGGCACACCGACGCACCGCAAGAACAACTGATGGTCTCCGATGGCCAGAAAGTCTCGCTCTGGGACCCGGATCTGGAGCAGGTCACGATCAAAAAGCTGGATCAGCGCCTGACCCAGACCCCAGCCTTGTTGCTGTCGGGTGATGTGTCGAAAATCAGTGACAGCTTTGACATCACCTCCAAACAGGCCGGTGACGTCATGGACTTCACCCTCAAGCCCAAGACCAAGGACACCCTGTTCGACTCCCTGCGCCTGTCCTTTCGCGGCGGCAAGATCAACGACATGCAGTTGATCGACAGCGTGGGTCAGCGCACCAACATCCTGTTCACCGGGGTCAAGGTCAACGAGCCGATTCCTGCGTCCAAATTCAAGTTCGATATCCCGAAAGGGGCTGATGTCATCCAGGAATAAGCCCTGGAAGAGGTTTCAAGCGCTGCCCATGGATCTGTTTCGAAGTGCCCCGATTGCCCAGCCTCTGGCTGCCCGTTTACGTGCGGCCAATCTGGACGAGTACGTCGGTCAGGAACACCTGCTCGCCCGCGGCAAGCCCTTGCGTGAAGCGCTGGAGCAGGGCGCGCTGCATTCGATGATTTTCTGGGGGCCGCCGGGGGTGGGTAAAACCACCCTGGCGCGACTGCTGGCAGAAGTGTCGGATGCGCATTTCGAAACCGTTTCGGCGGTGCTGGCCGGGGTCAAGGAGATCCGCCAGGCCGTCGAAATCGCCAAGCAGCAGGCGGGCCAGTATGGCCGGCGCACCATCCTGTTTGTCGACGAAGTGCATCGCTTCAACAAGTCACAGCAAGATGCCTTCTTGCCCTATGTTGAAGACGGCACCCTGATTTTTATCGGTGCCACCACCGAAAACCCATCCTTTGAACTGAACAACGCATTGCTTTCGCGGGCGCGGGTCTATGTGCTCAAAAGCCTCGACGAAGCGGCCCTGCACAAGCTGGTGCAGCGCGCGCTGACTGAAGACAAGGGCCTGGGCAAGCGTGACCTGACCCTCAGCGATGAAGGTTTCCAGATATTGCTGCGGGCGGCTGACGGTGATGGCCGGCGCTTGCTCAACCTGCTGGAAAACGCCTCGGACCTGGCTGAAGACCACAGCGAAATCGGCACCGATCTGTTGCATAACCTACTGGGCGATACCCAGCGTCGTTTCGACAAGGGTGGCGAAGCTTTTTACGACCAGATTTCGGCGTTGCACAAGTCGGTGCGTGGTTCCAATCCGGATGGTGCCCTGTACTGGTTTGCGCGAATGATCGACGGCGGATGCGACCCGCTGTATATCGCCCGGCGCGTCGTGCGCATGGCCAGCGAAGACATCGGTAACGCCGATCCACGGGCCTTGAGCCTGTGCCTGTCGGCCTGGGACGTACAAGAACGTCTTGGCAGCCCGGAGGGTGAGTTGGCGGTGGCCCAGGCCATTACCTATCTGGCCTGCGCGCCCAAAAGCAACGCGGTGTATATGGGGTTCAAGGCCGCACTGCGCAGCGCCGCCGAGTATGGTTCGCTCGAAGTCCCGCTGCATTTGCGCAACGCGCCGACCAAACTGATGAAGCAGCTGGGGTATGGCGACGAATACCGTTATGCCCATGACGAACCGGACGCCTATGCCGCTGGCGAGGACTATTACCCCGATGAGCTGGAGCCGTTGAACCTGTATCAGCCTGTCCCTCGGGGCCTTGAGCTTAAAATCGGTGAAAAGCTTAAACACCTCGCCGCACTCGATCGAGCCAGCCCCAAACAGCGGAGAAAACCTTGATTCCATTGGTGGTTGCAGTCTCGGTGGGTGGCATTGCGGGCACCCTGTTGCGCTTTGCCACAGGAAACTGGATCAACGCCAATTGGCCGCGGCACTTTTATACCGCGACGTTGGCCGTTAATATCGTGGGCTGCCTGCTGATTGGCGTCCTGTACGGACTTTTTCTGATACGCCCGGAAGTACCGATTGAAGTCCGCGCCGGGCTGATGGTCGGTTTCCTGGGTGGCTTGACCACTTTTTCATCCTTTTCACTGGATACGGTGCGCCTGCTTGAAAGCGGGCAGGTGCCACTGGCACTGGGCTACGCGGCCCTCAGCGTATTCGGCGGGCTGCTCGCGACGTGGGCTGGCCTGTCCCTGACCAAACTTTGATAACGAGAAACCGACATGCTTGATTCCAAACTGTTACGTAGCAACCTGCAGGACGTAGCGGATCGCCTGGCATCCCGTGGCTTCAAGCTGGACGTGGCGCGCATCGACGCGCTGGAAGCCAAGCGCAAGGAAGTCCAGACCCTGACCGAGAAGCTGCAGGCCGAGCGCAATGCCATCTCCAAAAGCATTGGCCAGGCCAAGGCTCGCGGCGAAGACATCGCGCCACTGATGGCCAGTGTTGAAACCATGGGCAGCGATCTGGCCAATGGCAAGGTTGAGCTGGACGCCATCCAGGCCGAACTGGACGCCATCCTGCTGGGCCTGCCCAACCTGCCGGATGCTTCCGTGCCGGTAGGTGCTGACGAAGACGACAACGTCGAGATCCGTCGCTGGGGCACCCCGACTGCCTTCGATTTCGCGATCAAGGACCACGTGGCCCTGGGCGAGCAGCATGGCTGGCTGGACTTCGAAACCGCCGCCAAACTGTCCGGTGCCCGTTTTGCCCTGCTGCGCGGCCCGATTGCCCGCCTGCATCGTGCGCTGGCCCAGTTCATGATCAACCTGCACACCGGTGAGCATGGCTACGAAGAGGCGTACACGCCTTATCTGGTTCAGGCCCCTGCGTTGCAAGGCACTGGCCAGTTGCCGAAGTTCGAAGAAGATCTGTTCAAGATCAGCCGTGAAGGCGAAGCCGATTTCTACCTGATTCCGACCGCTGAAGTGACGCTGACCAACATCGTTGCCGGCGAAATCGTTGAGCACAAAGCCCTGCCGATCAAGTTGGTGGCGCACACGCCGTGCTTCCGCAGTGAAGCCGGTGCGTCGGGCCGTGATACCCGCGGCATGATCCGTCAGCACCAGTTCGACAAGGTCGAAATGGTCCAGATCGTTGAGCCTTCTACCTCGATGGATGCACTGGAAGGTCTGGTTGGCAACGCAGAGAAAGTTCTGCAATTGCTTGAACTGCCATACCGCACCCTGGCGCTGTGTACCGGCGACATGGGCTTCAGCGCCGTCAAAACCTACGATCTGGAAGTGTGGATCCCGAGCCAGGACAAGTACCGCGAAATTTCGTCGTGCTCCAACTGCGGTGATTTCCAGGCCCGTCGCATGCAAGCACGTTTCCGCAACCCGGAAACCAACAAGCCTGAACTGGTTCACACCCTCAACGGTTCCGGTCTGGCTGTAGGCCGTACGCTGGTAGCCGTACTGGAAAACTACCAGCAGGCAGACGGCTCGATCCGTGTGCCTGACGTACTCAAGCCTTACATGGGCGGCATTGAGGTCATCGGCTAAATGGAGTTTCTGCCGCTGTTTCATAACCTGCGTGGCAGCCGTGTACTGGTGGTCGGCGGTGGGGAGATTGCCTTGCGCAAATCCCGGCTGCTGGCCGATGCCGGTGCCGTGCTGCGGGTGGTTGCACCCGCCATAGAGCCCCAGTTGTGCGAGTTGATAAACAGCAGCGGTGGCGAACAGGTGCTGCGCGGCTATGTTGAGGCTGACCTTGAAGGGTGTGTCCTGATCATTGCTGCAACGGACGATGAGCCACTCAACGCCCAGGTCTCCGCTGACGCCCATCGTCGCTGCGTGCCCGTCAATGTGGTGGATGCTCCTGCCTTGTGCAGCGTGATCTTCCCCGCAATTGTCGACCGCTCGCCGCTGGTGATCGCCATTTCCAGTGGCGGTGATGCGCCGGTGCTGGCGCGCTTGATTCGCGCCAAGATCGAAACCTGGATTCCTTCGACCTACGGTCAGTTGGCGGGCCTTGCCGCTCGTTTTCGCACCCAGGTCAAAGGCTTGTTTCCGGATGTGCAGCAGCGCCGTGGTTTTTGGGAAGACGTTTTCCAGGGCCCGATTGCCGACCGCCAACTGGCCGGGCAGGGCACTGAGGCCGAGCGTTTGCTGCTGGCCAAAATCAATGGTCAGGCGACCGTAACCACCGGTGAGGTTTATCTGGTGGGTGCCGGGCCGGGTGATCCGGACCTGCTGACATTCCGCGCGCTGCGACTGATGCAACAGGCTGATGTGGTGCTTTACGACCGCCTGGTGGCACCGGCAATTCTTGAGTTGTGCCGTCGCGATGCCGAACGCGTTTATGTCGGCAAGCGTCGCGCCGAGCATGCGGTGCCGCAAGACCAGATCAACCAGCAATTGGTGGACCTGGCCAAGCAAGGCAAGCGCGTGGTGCGGCTCAAGGGTGGCGATCCGTTTATCTTTGGCCGTGGCGGTGAAGAGATCGAAGAGCTGGCCGCTCACGGGATACCGTTCCAGGTCGTGCCGGGCATCACCGCTGCCAGCGGTTGCGCAGCCTATGCCGGTATTCCGCTGACCCATCGTGATTACGCGCAATCCGTGCGTTTCGTGACGGGCCACCTGAAGGACGGCACCAGCAATTTGCCCTGGAGTGATCTGGTTTCTCCGGCACAGACCCTGGTGTTCTACATGGGCCTGGTGGGTTTGCCGACCATCTGCCAAGAGCTGATCAAGCACGGTCGTTCGGCAGACACCCCGGCTGCGTTGATTCAGCAGGGCACTACGTCCAACCAGCGGGTATTTACGGGCACCCTGGCTGACTTGCCAACATTGGTGGCGGAGCATGAAGTTCATGCGCCGACGCTGGTGATCGTGGGCGAAGTGGTTTTGCTGCGTGAGAAACTGAAGTGGTTTGAAGGCGCTCAGTCGCAGGTCTAGGTGCATGTGGGGGCAGGCAAGCCAGCTCCCATAGAAAGCGAGTTCACCCCACGGTTCGCGAGCACCGCAAGGTCTGTGGGAGCCGGGCTTGCCCGCGATGGCATCAACGCGGTCATTCAGTTGCACCGCGTTGATTGCATCGCAGGCAAGCCAGCTCCTACAGAAAGCGAGTTCACCCCCACGTTTCGCGAGCACCGCAAGGTTTGTGGGAGCCGGGCTTGCCCGCGATGGCATCAACGCGGTCATACAGTTGCACCGCGTTGATTGCATCGCAGGCAAGCCAGCTCCTACAGAAAGCGAGTTCACCCCACGTTTCGCGAGCACCGCAAGGCTGTGGGAGCCGGGCTTGCCCGCGATGGCATCAGCGCGGTCATTCAGTTGCACCGTGTTGATTGCATCGAAGGCAAGCCAGCTCCTACAGAAAGCGAGTTCATCCCACGTTTCGCGAGCACCGCAAGGTTTGTGGGAGCCGGGCTTGCCCGCGATAACATCAGCGCGGTCATTCAGTTGCACCGCGTTGATTGCATCGCAGGCAAGCCAGCTCCTACAGAAAGCGAGTTCACCCCACGTTTCGCGAGCACCGCAAGGCCTGTGGGAGCCGGGCTTGCCCGCGATGGCATCAACGCGGTCATTCAGTTGCTCCGCGTTGATTGCATCGCAGACAAGCCAACTCCCACCATTGCTTCTGCAGTGCCTCAGTTCCGGTTGTCCCCCACCAGACTCTCCACCGACGGCACTCGCGTGTCGCTTTCCATCTGCGCATCGTGTTCGATCTGATGACTGAAGCGATCCAGTGAGCCCTGCGCCGGCTGCGCATCGCTGGCAAAAACCGGTGGGCTCAGGATGTAAGCCCCCAGCAATCGGCTCAACGCCGCCAGGCTGTCGATATGGGTACGTTCATACCCGTGGGTCGCATCGCAGCCAAACGCCAGCAAGGCGCACCGAATATCATGCCCGGCAGTGACGGCCGAATGGGCATCGCTGAAGTAATAACGGAACATGTCACGGCGCACCGGCAGTTCATTATCGCTGGCCAGGCGCAGCAGGTGCCGCGACAAGTGATAGTCATACGGCCCGCCCGAATCCTGCATTGCCACGCTCACCGCGTGCTCGCTGGAGTGCTGGCCCGGCGCTACTGGGGCAATATCAATCCCGACAAACTCGCTCACATCCCACGGCAATGCGGCGGCCGCGCCACTGCCCGTTTCTTCGGTGATGGTGAACAGCGGATGACAGTCGATCAGCGGTTGTTCGCCACTGTCCACAATGGCCTTCAATGCGGCGAGCAGTGCTGCCACCCCGGCCTTGTCGTCCAGATGCCGCGCGCTGATATGGCCGCTTTCGGTGAATTCCGGCAGCGGATCAAATGCCACGTAGTCGCCGATATTGATCCCCAGGGAATCGCAGTCGGCCCGGGTCGCGCAATATGCATCCAGTCGCAACTCGATGTGGTCCCAACTGATCGGCAACTCATCCACCCCGGTATTGAAGGCATGGCCGGAAGCCATTAATGGCAGGACACTGCCGCGGATCACCCCATTGTCCGTGAACAGGCTGACCCGGCTGCCTTCAGCAAAACGGCTGGACCAGCAGCCCACGGGCGCCAGGACCAGACGGCCGTTGTCCTTGATCGCCCGCACGCTGGCGCCGATGGTGTCCAAATGCGCGGAAACGGCACGGTCCGGACTGTTCTTCTGGCCCTTGAGGGTCGCGCGCAAAGTGCCGCGTCGGGTCAGCTCAAAGGGAATCCCCAGCTCATCGAGGCGTTCGGCGACATAGCGCACGATGGTGTCGGTAAACCCGGTGGGGCTGGGGATGGCGAGCATTTCCAGCAGTACCCGTTGCAGGTAGTCGAGGTCGGGTTCAGGGAGGGTGCGATTCATAAAAGCTCCTGAGGGCCGGTCAGCTAAAGAGCAGGCTGACAGTGGGGGAAGAGTAAATCGATAAAGCGTTCGGCGGTCGGCTGTGGCTCATGGTTGGCGAGCCCGGCCCGTTCGTTGGCTTCGATAAATACGTACTCGGGCTGGTCGGCGGCAGGCACCATCAAGTCCAGGCCTACCACGGGAATATCCAGCGCCCGGGCGGCGCGAATGGCCGCGTCGGCCAGCGCCGGGTGCAGCACGGCGGTCACATCTTCGAGGCAACCACCCGTGTGCAGATTGGCCGTACGGCGCACGGCGAGCACCTGACCTGCGGGCAAGATACTGTCGTACTCGTAGCCAGCGGCCTGTACGGTGCGCTGGGTTTCTGCGTCCAGCGGGATGCGGCTTTCACCCGCAGTGGCGGCCTGACGGCGTCGGCTTTGTGCTTCGATCAGTCGATGGACTGTGTGCAGGCCATCACCCGTGACCTGGGCAGGTCGGCGGATGGCGGCTGCCACGACCTCAAAGCCGATCACCACAATTCGCAGGTCGAGCCCCTCGTGGAAGCTTTCGAGCAGCACCCGGCTATCGAATGCACGCGCTGCTTCGATGGCCAGTTGCACCTGTTCGAGGCTGTCCAGATCCACCGCCACGCCATTGCCTTGCTCGCCATCCACAGGTTTGACCACCACCCGCGTGTGTTGCTCAAGAAAGCCCAGGTTGTCGTCAGCATTACCGGCCAATTGCTGGCTTGGGACATTCAGTCCTGCCTGGTGCAACACTGAGTGGGTCAGGCATTTGTCCTGGCACAGACTCATGCTGATGGCGCTGGTCAGATCGCTCAGGGATTCGCGGCAACGAATCCGTCGTCCGCCGTGGCTCAGAGTGAAAAGTCCGGCGGGCGCGTCGTCAATTTGCACATCAATACCGCGTTTGAAGGCTTCTTCGACCAGGATTCGGGCATAGGGGTTGAGCCCGACTTCAGGTCCGGGGCCGAGAAACAGCGGTTGGTTGATGCCATTTTTGCGCTTGATGGCAAAGGTCGACAGGGTACGAAAGCCCAGTTTGCTGTAGAGGCTTTTCGCTTGGGCGTTGTCGTGCAGCACGGACAGGTCGAGGTAGCTCAAGCCGCGGCTCATGAAGTGTTCGATCAAATGCCGGACCAGCACTTCGCCTACACCGGGCCGCGAGCAGTGGGGGTCCACTGCCAGGCACCAGAGGCTGCTGCCGTTTTCCGGGTCGTGGAACGCGGTGTGATGGTTCAGGCCCATGACGCTGCCGATCACCGCGCCGCTGTCTTCATCCTCGGCCATCCAGTACACCGGCCCGCCCTGATCCCGGGAGGTGAGCAGTGCCGGGTCGATGGGCAGCATCGAGCGCGCCTGATACAGCGTGTTGATCGAGTTCCAGTCTGCTTCGCTTTGTGCCCGACGGATCCGGAACCCGCGAAACACGCGGGTAGCCGGGCGGTAATCGGTAAACCACAGGCGCAAGGTGTCCGAAGGGTCGAGAAACAACTGTTGTGGCGACTGGGCCAGCACTTGCTGCGGCGCCGCCACATACAGCGCGATATCGCGCTCACCGGGTTGTTCGTTGAGCAACTCGGTGGCCAGGCTGGCGGGGTCGGGAAAGGTATGCCCGATCAGCAACCGCCCCCAGCCGCAATGCACGGCCACGGGTTGTGCGTCGAGTGGGCTGCCGTCTTCGGCCAGGCGCGCTTGCAGGCGTTCGTAGGACGGTGTTTGACCACGCAACAGACGCTGGCTGTAAGCCGTAGCGAGGGGTTTCATCGATCAGATTCCTTGTTCGCTCAGCCACAGGTTCAAGGCTGCCAGTTGCCATAGCTTTGAACCGTTAAGAGGCGTCAGCTGGCTTTGTGGGTGGGTCAGCAGTTGATCAAGCATCGCCGGTTGAAACAGCCCTCGATCCTGGCTCGGGTCCAGCAGCAGGTCACGGACCCAGTTCAGCGTGTCGCCCTGCAAGTGCTTGAGACCAGGCACCGGGAAGTAACCTTTCTTGCGGTCGATCACTTCGCTTGGGATCACCAGTCGCGCCGCTTCCTTGAGTACCTGCTTGCCGCCGTCCGGCAATTTGAACCGCGCCGGAATACGTGCCGAGAGTTCGGCCAGACGGTAATCCAGAAACGGTGTACGGGCCTCAAGGCCCCAGGCCATGGTCATGTTGTCGACCCGTTTGACCGGGTCATCCACCAGCATCACCGTGCTGTCCAGTCGCAGGGCTTTGTCCACCCCCGTGCTGGCGCCCGGCTGGGCAAAGTGCTCGCGTACAAAATCCCCGGCCGCATCATTGGCCGTCAGCCATTGCGGCTGCACCGTGGCCTTGTACTCGTCGTAACTGCGATCAAAAAACGCTTCGCGGTAAGCGGCATAAGGGTCGTCGGCGGCATCGACGGGCGGATACCAGTGATACCCGGCAAACAGTTCGTCGGCGCCCTGGCCGCTCTGCACCACCTTGCAGTGCTTGGCCACTTCGCGCGACAGCAGATAAAACGCGATGCAGTCGTGGCTGACCATTGGTTCGCTCATGGCGCGAAAGGCCGCAGGCAGTTGCTCAATGATTTCGTGCTCACCAATGCGCAGTTGGTGATGGCGGGTGCCGTAATGCCGGGCGATCAAGTCCGAATACTGGAACTCATCGCCGCGCTCGCCGCCCGAGTCCTCAAAGCCGATGGAAAAGGTCGACAAGTCCTGTACGCCCACTTCGCGCAACAAACCCACCAGCAAGCTGGAGTCGACCCCGCCCGAGAGCAGCACGCCGACATCCACTGCCGCACGTTGGCGAATAGCCACAGCTTCACGGGTACTGTCCAGAACGCGGTCGCGCCAGTCTTCGAGGGTCAAGTCGAGTTCATCGGCATGGGGGCCGTAGGGCAGGGTCCACCAGGTTTTCTGCTCGGTATGACCGTTGGCATCGATACGCAGCCAGGTGGCGGGAGGCAATTTTTCAATCCCGGCAATCAGCGTGCGGGGCGCGGGCACCACGGCATGGAAATTCAAATAGTGGTTGAGTGCCACGGGGTCGAGCATCGGATTGATATCGCCGCCCTTGAGCAGCGCGGGCAGGGTGGAGGCAAAGCGCAAACGCTCCCCGGTACGCGACAGGTAAAGAGGCTTAACCCCCAAACGGTCGCGGGCGATAAACAGGCGCTGGGTGTCGCGCTCCCAGATGGCAAACGCAAACATGCCATTGAGTTTGGGCAGCAGCGCCTCACCCCAGGCGTGATAGCCCTTGAGCAGCACTTCAGTGTCGCCGTCGGAGTAAAAGGCATAACCGAGGTGTTCAAGCTCGGTTCTCAATTCGGGGAAGTTATAGATTGCGCCGTTGAACGCCAGTGACAGGCCCAGTTGGCTGTCGACCATCGGTTGAGCGGAGCCGTCCGACAAATCCATGATTTTCAGACGGCGGTGGCCGAGGGCTATCGGCCCCTGGCTGTGGAAACCCCAGGCATCAGGTCCACGGGGGGCCAGGTGGTGGGTAATGCGTTCGATGGCTGCCAGGTCGGCAGGGTGTTGATCAAAACGTAACTCTCCAGCTAATCCGCACATGGTGTTTAAATCCTTGGTATTTCGGCATGTGGTGCTACAGGTTGAGTCAGCGTCTTTGCGGGACGCCATGTAGCGCTTGGGCCCGGTTTTAAAGGGGCGATGAAGCGTTAGGCGCCATCGCCAGCCCGTGCGGCGCAGGGCAAAAGACACCCGCGGCGCGGTAAACGACCGTGTTTTATCGAGTAACTGAGTCCCGGATCGTTCAATAAAACTTACAAGAGGTCGATTATTCAGCCACTTGCATGGGGTGCAGGGCTGGGGGGTGGTCGGTAGTTATCTATGGGTTTTCGGTGCTTGCGTGGCGCTAGGTTGGTGGACTCCTTTTAGTCACTGATCTGGACATTTCCCTATGCCGTTTACTCACGCTAAGCCCCCGCTGGATGCCTGTCAGAGCACACTCAGCGATCTCGAACCGCTGGAGCTGGTTCACAGCCATATGCCGACTTGGTTGCTGGATGCTTCACCCGACATCATTGCGGCCCTGAATGGCGCAATGGCTAAAAGTCGTTCGTTACATACCCAGGTGGGCAAGAAATTTGCGCGACTGCAAAGTGTCGAGGCTTATTGCGGGACGTTACTGGCAGCAATGGTCACTCAGGAATTTGGGACGTCACTGGATATTCATCTCGATTATTTGTCTGTCGTGCGTGTTCAGGTGGAGACCGATGACACCTTGCTCGCCACCATTCGCCATACCAAAGTGCGCGATGAGCCCAAAACCCTGTTGTGGTCTGCCTTGCAGAACTTTTCGCAGAGTGAGGCGCAGGCAGACGGTTTTAATCCAGACAGCAAAATCCTTGATGGCGGACCTGGCGGGCTTGCCAGTTCGATCAGGCCGCACCGGTTTGCCGCGTTGTGTCGCAGGCTTGATCTGGGCCTCAGCTATCAAGAGTACTTGCAGCAGTTTCTCGGGGTTGCGGCGACCGGAACGTCAAGCCCTGACGCGACGCAAGTGGCCACTGAAGCCAAATTGCGGCAACTGAAAACCTGTGACATGGAGGTGGATGCCCATGTTGCATGCTTGAAAAAACACATCAGTGAATCAGCTTACAAAGCCTTGCTGGCGGTGTTGACACACCAGCCTGGTGCCACGCTTTCGGCGGCGGCGAAACTGGATGGAAAACCGGTTTTCCACAGTTCAGTGTCTATCCTCGATACGGTTATAGACGGGGTGGTGATCTTCTCCCCGGATACCTTGTTGCTGCACCCGGAAAACCGGGTGGTTGCGTATATCCCGAATGATCCGGTAGCCCCTTTTTTCGAGTTCAGTTCGCTGCAAGTCTTTACCGATGAACTCAAACACCGCCTGCGGACCCCGGCCTATGTAGATTTTTTTGCGCGCTTTGTAGCCTTGAGTGCTCGCCCGGTGTTTATGCAAAAGGTCAATTCCCTGCCAGAGAGGCTGTACCTCACGGCGACGCCTCTGGGTATGAGTGCGGCGCATTATTTAACTCGGGTGCAGCTCAAAAACATGTTTGCCGATGCGCAAATACTGGCTGTGCCCACGGGGGTGCTGGATGAGAAAGAACGCGAGGAGCGCTGGCAGTCCTACAAGACGGCTGGCCTGTTATTGATCAATGTCGCGGCGCTGTTTGTTCCGGTACTGGGTGATTTGATGCTTGCCGCAGCCATCGGTGAAATGTTGAAGGAGGTGTATGAGGGGGTGGAGGACTGGAGCCAGGGCGATACGGACCACGCGCGCGAGCATCTGCTGAATGTCGCCAAGGACATTGCCATCAACGCCACCGTGGCCGTGGGTGCGGCGGCGATGAGCACGGCGGCCAGACGATTGAGTCAGGCAACCCTCAGCCATTTCGAGGGGTTTGAGCCCATTGTGCGCGATGACGGCACGGCGCGGCTCTGGAACAAACAGCTTGAGCACTATGCGCAACCGTCTGCTGGCGCCGGGTGGCACAAGGCGGACGCTCAAGGGTTTTTCAGCCATCAAGGCAATCAATACGTCGAGGTGGACGGCAAGCACTTTGCTGTCGAGTTCGATGGCCTCGCCGAGCTTTACCCGAAGTGTCTCGTTGTCCAGCAATCCGTTGTCGGCGGCCAGTCGTTTGCGCCTGGCCCGTAGTGTGATGCAGGGCGGCGGCAGCATGGGAATCAGAAGCGAAGCATTGATTAGTGAGGCTGCGGCCTTCGAGTTCTGGACGGTGGGCATTACCAGTCAGGAACTCAGGCGCCGAGAATTGCTATGGAACACGTTGCGCAGCGAACCCGCCGCCCATGACTTTTTTGTTGTACTCAGCCGCTTGACTGCGACTGCGGAGGCTCAGAGTGTGCGCCATGATCTTAGCCGGCGCGTGTGGGAAATGATCGAGGCTGCCAATGGAAACAGTGCCCTGCGTCGTGGCGTTCTGGATGTGGCAGCCTCCCCGCGCAGTTGTTCGGACAGTGTGGCCTATATCTTCAGTGCCATGGAAATACAAATGGAACTGGCCGCTGTGTCGGGCGATACCGCGCTCAAAACCGGACAACTGTTGAGGGTGGCCAAGAGGCAGTTCAGGTTGCATAAAATCTCGCAAATCGCCGCAGCGCATTACACCCGACAGTTGGCTGAGGCCGGGGCGGCGGATGAGCTTGAGATACATCTGGCTTACCGCATCGGGCTGGCCCGGGCCCTCGATTTGTCGGGACAACCCTCCAGCATGTTTTTTTCGAGGCTGGCCGGAGTGACTCAGCAAGACATCGAGGTTGCCCGATACGAAGTCGAAAATGCCGAAAAAACGCCGCAGATGAACCTGTTTATCAGCACCCTGCAATTTTGGAAGGAGTACATGACCAAGACCAACAAGGTGGAATACTCCGCGCTGACCAAACCCCATTTCGACAGGTTGGCCGAGCTGTTGTTGAATTCCCCGCAAATGAGCGATGAACGCTATTTGCGCAGGGTGGGGGAAATCCGCCAACAAATGGATGAAGCTGTCGATGCCTGGAGCCTGGAGAAAACCAACGCCTTGCTTGCTACAGCCCCTTGATCAGCGCTCGCAGCCCGAAACGGTTTGGCAGGCAGGCTTCGGCCACAACCCGTGGCAGGGGCAGAGGCTCATTGTTGATCCAGGCCGCCAGTAGTTCACCGGACAGCGGCGCGGTAATCAGCCCTCGGGAACCGTGGCCGCTGTTGATATACAAGCCTGCGAGCCAGGGGCAGGGCGTGTCTGGCACCTGGCGGGCATCCTTGCGCAAAACGGCATAGGCACTTGCAAACTGCTCCGGGTCCGTCAGTGGGCCAACAATCGGCAAATAGTCCGGGCTGGTGCAACGGAAGGCAGCCCAACCCTGCAGGGTATGGGGATCGAGCTGCTCGTCACCGAGTCGATGGGCAAGGTCCGAGGATATTTCCTGCAGCAGGTCGAGGTTGCCCTGATGCCCCTCGGGGGTGGTGGTCAGGTCTTCGTTATGAAAGTCGAAACTGGCACCCAGCGTGTGCTCTCCCAGGCGGCCGGGGGCCACATAACCTTCGGCACAGACCACCGTTTTAAGCACGGCGCTGTTCTGGGTTTCAACCAGCTGAGTGATTTGTCCCCGAATGCGCTTGAGCGGCAAGTCGCTACTGGCCGGGAAACGCTTGACCTCTGCAGCACCTGCGAGAATCACGACCGGTGCCTGAGCCAGTAGTGTGTCGTCCTGACAGGCTTGCCACTGGTCATCGACCTTGTGCAGTTGCAACACCTCATGGTGCGTCAAGACCTGAACATTGGGGTGCAAGGTCTGGTAATGGCAAAGTGCGGGCGGGTGAACCCAGCCTCCCTCGGGATAGAACAGCCCGCCGTGAGCCAGTTCTATTCCGGCCAGCGCTTGTGCCTGGGGCTGATCCACAAGATGCACCAGCTCAGGTGGAAATGCCGCGGCCAGTTGGGCCTGGCGTTGGGCTTCCTTGGCATTGAAGCCCAATTGCAGAACGCCGCAATCATCCCAGTCACGCCCGCGTTGCAGGTGTTCCAGCAGGCGACGGGTGTAGCCGAATCCGCTGACAATCAACTGCGACAGGGTTGTACCGTGTGCCGACAGCTTGAGGTACAGCACGCCCTGGGGATTACCCGATGCTTCCTTGGCCAGCCGCTCATGGCGCTCCAGCAGGACCACCTGCCAACCGCGGCGAGCCAGGCTGTTGGCACTGGCGCAACCCGACAGGCCGCCACCAATGACCAACGCTTTGCGTGGGCCTTGTACCTGAGGCGGGCGGGCAAACCAGGGTTTGACGCCGGGTGTCGCGGTCACGCTGTCAGGCAACCCGACAAAAGTGCCGCGCAGGATTTCCCATTTATGGCCGATGCCTGGCGTGCGGCGCATCTTGAAGCCCGCTTCGTTCAGCGCCCGGCGTACCCAGCCGGTGCTGGTGAAGGTACTGATGGTGGACTCGGGAGATGCCAGGCGCGCCAGTTGCGCGAACAGTTCGGGTGTCCACATCTCGGGGTTTTTTGCCGGAGCGAAGCCATCGAGAAACCAGGCATCGACTTGCGCGTCCAGTTGCGGCAGTTGCTCCAGCACGTCACCGATCAATAACGTGAGAGTTACCCGGCCATTGTCCAGGCTCAGGGTCTGGAATCCCGGGTGAATCGCAAAGTAGGCCGCCAGCAACTGATCGCTGAATGGCGTCAGTTCGGGCCACAAGGCGAGGGCCCGCTGCAGGTCCTGGCGGGTGAGCGGGTATTTCTCGACACTGATGAAGTGCAGGCGGGCGTCAGGCCGTGCCGTTTGTTCAAACAACTGCCAGGCGCACAGAAAATTCAGACCGGTGCCGAAACCGGTCTCGCCAATCACCAGCTGGGCATTGGCGGGCAAAGCCGCGAAACGCTCTGCGAGTGCGTTCTGCTCGATAAAGACATAACGGGTTTCTTCCAGGCCGGACTTGTCCGAAAAGTACACGTCATCAAACACCCGCGAATGGGGGCGACCTTGGTCATCCCAGTCAATCTGGGCGTTGGGCATTTCAGTAGTCATGTGCGGCTCGGCAACGTTAAGGCGGCCATTCTAGCGGATCAGCAGCGGTGCGACTGATCCATGACAGTTTTGTGAGTGTTGTTCCTACACGTTTAGACGCAATCCGCTAGGCTTGTGAAATCTTGCCAGGGAGCTTTCTATGTTCGAATCCGCTGAAATCGGTCACTCCATCGATAAAGAAACCTACGACAGGGAAGTTCCCGCCTTACGCGAAGCGTTGCTTGAAGCTCAATACGATCTCCACCAGCAGAAGCGCTCGGCTGTCATCGTGTTGATCAATGGTATTGAGGGCGCCGGCAAAGGCGAGACGGTCAAGCTGTTGAGTGAGTGGATGGATCCGCGGCTGATTGAAGTGCGAACCTTTGATCAGCAAACCGATGAAGAGTTGGCGCACCCGCCCGCCTGGCGCTACTGGCGCCAGTTACCGGCCAAAGGTCGCATGGGGGTGTTCTTCGGTAACTGGTACAGCCAGATGCTGCAAGGCCGGGTTCATGGTCGTTTCAAGGATGCCGTGCTCGATCAGGCCATCAATGGCGCGGAACGTCTGGAAAAAATGCTGTGTAACGAAGGGGCGGTGATTTTCAAGTTCTGGTTCCATTTGTCCAAGAAACAGATGAAAGCCCGTCTCAAGGCACTCAAGGATGACCCGTTGCATAGCTGGCGTATCAGTCCACTGGATTGGCAACAGTCAGAAACCTACGATCGCTTCGTACGGTTTGGCGAGCGTGTGATTCGTCGAACCAGCCGTGACTACGCGCCCTGGAACATCGTTGAGGGTGTCGATCCGTATTACCGCAGCCTGACAGTGGGCAAGATTCTGCTTGAGGGGCTGCAAGCCGCGCTGAATGAACCCAAGACTAAAGTGCGCGCCACCCATGTCGCGCCGTTGACTGAAACCCAGGACGGTTTGAGCCTGCTCGATTGCCTGGATATGACCCAGCATCTGGAAAAAGACGATTACCAGGAGCAGCTGATCACCGAGCAGGCGCGCCTGTCAGGATTGATGCGCGACAAGCGGATGCGTCGCCATGCGCTGGTATCGGTGTTTGAAGGCAACGATGCGGCAGGCAAGGGCGGATCGATCAAGCGCGTGGCGGCGGCACTTGACCCGCGTCAGTACAATATCGTGCCGATTGCTGCGCCTTCTGAAGATGAGCGCGCACAGCCCTACTTGTGGCGCTTCTGGCGACAGATTCCGGGGCGCGGCAAGTTCACCATCTTTGATCGCTCATGGTATGGGCGGGTACTGGTGGAGCGGGTCGAAGGCTTTTGCACCCCGGCTGACTGGATGCGCGCCTATGGTGAGATCAATGACTTCGAGGAGCAGTTGCGTGCTGCGGGCGTGATTGTCGTCAAGTTCTGGCTGGCGATTGATAAAGATGTCCAGCTTGAGCGTTTTCATGAGCGTGAAGAAATTCCGTTCAAGCGCTTCAAAATCACCGAGGAAGACTGGCGCAACCGCGAGAAGTGGGATGTGTATCGCAAGGCAGTGTGCGACATGGTTGACCGAACCAGCACCGAGATTTCCTCCTGGACACTGGTTGAAGCCAATGACAAGCGCTGGGCGCGGGTCAAAGTGTTGCGCACGATCAACGAGGCGCTGGAAGCCGCATTCGAAAAGAGCGACAAGAAGCGCAAAAAGTAGTCGCTGCCGAAGGCTGCGAAGGGGGGCGAAGCCCCCCGTTTTCTTGATGCCCCTGCAAGTCCCTCCCAGCCTTCGGCAGGGACTACAGGGCGACGTTTCAGTGCTTGCCAGCACCCAGCATGTTTTCCGGGCGTACCCACTGATCGAACTCGGCATCGGTCAGATAGCCCAGCTCCAATGCCGCTTCGCGCAGGGTCAGTCCTTCGGCGTAGGCTTTTTTGGCAATCTCGGCCGACTTGTCGTAGCCAATGTGCGGGTTGAGCGCTGTCACCAGCATCAAGCCGCGCTCCAGATGCTCGGCCATTTTTTCGGCGTCGGCTTCAAGGCCGGTGACGCAGTGTTTTTGGAAGTTGACGCAACCGTCCCCCAGCAACTGAATCGACTGCAGCAGGTTGTGAATGATCACCGGTTTGAAGACGTTCAGCTGCAGGTGCCCCTGGCTTGCAGCAAAGCCGATGGTCACGTCATTGCCCATCACCTGGCAGGCCAGCATCGACAGGGCTTCGCACTGGGTCGGGTTGACCTTGCCCGGCATGATCGAGCTGCCCGGTTCATTGGCTGGCAGCTTGATCTCGGCCAACCCGGCACGCGGGCCAGAACCCAGCAGGCGGAAGTCATTGGCCAGTTTCATCAGGGTAACGGCCAGGGTTTTGAGTGCGCCGGAGAGAGTGGTCAGGGGTTCGTGCCCCGCCAGTGCAGCAAACTTGTTTGGCGCCGTGATAAATGGCAACCCGGACAATGCGGCGATCTCAGCGGCAATCGCTTCGGCAAAGCCGTGTGGCGCGTTGAGTCCGGTCCCTACCGCCGTGCCCCCTTGCGCCAGTTCATACACCGCCAGAATGGCTGAGCGTATGGCTTGCTCGGCGTAATCGAGTTGGGCGATATAGGCTGAAAGTTCCTGGCCAAAGGTAATGGGTGTGGCGTCCATCATGTGGGTGCGGCCGGTTTTAACCAGTTTCATGTGCCGCGCCGACAACTCGGCCAGTCCGCCTGACAGCTCGCTGATCGCGGGCAGCAAATGCTCGTGTACCGCTTTGGCGGTGGCGATATGCATGGCGGTCGGGAAGCAGTCATTGGAGCTTTGTGAACGGTTGACGTGGTCATTGGGGTGGACCGGGGATTTGCCGCCCCGGCCTTTGCCGGCCAGCTCGTTGGCGCGTCCGGCGATCACTTCGTTGGCGTTCATGTTGCTTTGCGTACCGCTGCCGGTTTGCCAGACAGCCAGCGGGAACTGGTCGTCGTGCTCACCGTCGAGTACTTCATCGGCGGCCTGTTCGATCAGGCGGGCGATGTCGGCGGGCAGGTCGCCGTTGCGGTTATTGACCCGGGCAGCGGCTTTTTTGATCAGCACCAGGGCGTGCAACACGGCCAGGGGCATCTTTTCGTTGCCGATGGCGAAATTGATCAGCGATCGTTGAGTCTGAGCGCCCCAATAAGCCTCATCGGCCACACTTACTTCACCCAGGCTGTCGGTTTCGATACGGCTCATCGGCTCTTTCTCCTATAGGTCTGACCAGACAGCTTAGGCGCTGGTTTGCACCGGGGGTTCAATCTGATGTTTTTAATGCTTTTGGTCAGATGATGAGAACGTCTATCAGACTCGGGGTTGAGTGACACACTTTATTAGGCGCAGAATGGCCGCCCTTGGGGTTCAACCTCGCTTGCTAGAAAAGGAAACTCGATGACCCGTCTTCGCGCCATCTGTACAGCGGTTGCTCTGGTTTGCGCCAGCGGCCAGGTTTTCGCCGATGCAGCTAGCCACGCTGCCAGTGCTGAAACGTTCCTGAAACTGGCACATGCCGATAAGCTGGGTACCCCGGTGTATATGCAAGTGCAGCAAATGTTCGCTCAGCGTTTCGAGCAAACCAAAGCGCCAGCCTCCAAGAAAGCCCTGCTGGAAACCTACCAGGCCAAAGCCAACACCGCTCTGGACCAGGCCATCGGCTGGAATAAACTCAAGCCGGACATGGTCAAGCTGTACACCACCAACTTCACTGAGTCCGAGCTCAAGGACCTGGTAGCGTTCTACCAGTCTCCACTGGGCAAGAAAGTCCTGGAAAAAATGCCGCAGCTGACCCAGCAATCGGCACAAATGACCCAGGCCAAACTGGAAAGCGCAGTGCCGGTCGTCAACAAGCTGTTGGCCGACATGACCGCCGAGCTGGAGCCAGCAGCGGCCCCGGCCAAGAAGAAGTAAGCGGAGCCTGAATGGACATGCAGCAACGTATCGAATCGACGCTCAGCGCGTTGCAACCTGAGCACCTGAGTGTGCTGGATGAAAGCCACATGCACAGTCGCGGGTTGCAGACCCACTTCAAGGCGGTGGTGGTCAGCGAGCAGTTCGCCGGGCTCAACAGCGTCAAGCGTCACCAGAAGGTCTATGCCACCCTGGGTGACCTGATGGGCGAGTTCCATGCGCTGGCCCTGCACACGTACACGCCTGAGGAATGGGCAAAAATCGGCACGGCCCCGGCATCGCCGACCTGTGCTGGCGGTGGGCACTGAGTTGGTGTAATACACCTGCTTTTTGCTAGAATCCGCAGCGCGCCGCTTAGCCGGCGCGTTTTTTTTGCGCCCGGTTCACCCTTTGCGAGGGTAGCCACCTGGAGAGAAACACGATGACCGCGCCAATTGTTGTAGCTGCACTGTACAAATTCGTCACCCTTGAAGATTACGTTGAACTGCGTGAACCGCTGCTCAATGCCATGGTCGCCAACGGCATCAAGGGCACCCTGCTGATTGCCGAAGAGGGCATCAACGGCACGGTTTCCGGAACTCGTGAAGGCATTGATGGGCTGATGGCCTGGCTCAAGAACGATCCGCGCATGGTCGATATCGACCACAAAGAATCCTACTGCGATGACCAGCCGTTCTATCGGACCAAGGTCAAGCTCAAGAAAGAGATCGTTACCCTTGGCGTTGAAGGCGTAGACCCGAACAAGAAAGTCGGAACCTATGTCGACCCCGAGAACTGGAATGCGCTGATCAGCGATCCAGAGGTGTTGCTGATTGACACCCGTAACGACTACGAAGTCTCGATCGGTACGTTTGAAGGTGCCATTGACCCGAAGACCACCAGCTTTCGCGAATTTCCTGACTACATCAAAGCCAATTTCGACCCGGCCAAGCACAAAAAAGTCGCGATGTTCTGCACCGGTGGCATTCGTTGTGAAAAAGCGTCGAGCTACATGCTCAGCCAGGGTTTTGACGAGGTTTACCACCTTAAAGGCGGAATCCTGAAGTACCTCGAAGAAGTGCCGCAGGAAGAAACCAAGTGGCAGGGCGACTGCTTCGTATTCGATAACCGCGTCACTGTGCGCCATGACCTGAGTGCCGGCGAGTACGACCAGTGCCATGCCTGCCGCACGCCGATCAGCATCGCCGATCGTGAGTCCGAGCACTATCAGCCCGGCATCAGTTGCCCCCATTGCTGGGACACGCTGAGCGAGAAAACCCGTCGCAGCGCAATTGATCGGCAAAAGCAGATCGACCTGGCCAAGGAACGTAACCAGCCGCACCCGATTGGCCACAACTACCGTAAAGCTGCCGAGGCCTGATATGACAGCGCGCCTGCTCTATGTGATGGACCCTATGTGCTCCTGGTGCTGGGGCTTTTCGCCCATCGCCGAAGCGCTGGTTGAGCAGGCGCAGGCCGCAGGCGTCGAGTTGCACCTGGTGGTGGGTGGATTGCGCACTGGCAGTGGCTCGGCGCTTGAGCCCGCCACGCGACGCTACATCCTTGAGCATTGGCAGGCGGTCACAGACGCTACCGGGCAAACCTTCAATTTCGACGGTGCCTTGCCGGACGGTTTTGTGTATGACACCGAACCTGCCTGCCGGGCTGTGGTGGCGGCACGCAGTCTTGCGCCCGATTGCGCCTGGCGGCTGGTCAAGCTGATTCAGCAGGCCTTTTATGTGCAAGGGCGCGATGTCACCCAGGCCAGTGTGCTGGTTGAGCTCGCTGAAACGGCAGGGGTGCCGCGTATCGAGTTTGCTGCCGCCTTTGACTCGGCCGAACAGCATACGGCCACGGGCGCCGATTTTACCTGGGTACAAGACCTGGGAATTGCCGGTTTTCCGACGTTGCTCGCCGAGCGTAACGGTCAACTGGCCTTGCTGACCAATGGCTATCAGCCACTTGAGCCATTGTCTGATCTGCTTGCCCGTTGGCTTGAACGCGCTACGCGTGTTTGACCCTTCTGCGGTGCAGTCCTCGCCCTCGTCCCCTGTGACGGATCGCCTGACCTGGGCTGAAATCCGTCGCCTGGCCTTGCGCCATAAAAAAGCACTGTGGATTGCCAACGGCGTGGCCGTGCTGGCTACGCTGTGCAGCGTCCCCATCCCGTTGCTACTGCCCTTGCTGGTGGACGAAGTGTTGCTGGGCAACGGTGATGCAGCGCTGAAAGTCATGAACCACTGGCTACCGACAGCCTGGCAAAGTGCAGCGGGTTACATTGGCCTCATGCTGGCCATTACTTTGATGCTGCGCTGTGGGGCATTGCTGTTTAACGTCCTGCAGGCCCGTCTGTTTTCACGCCTGGCCAAGGACATCGTGTTTCGCATTCGCTTGCGCCTGATTGAGCGCTTGAAGCGAATATCCCTGGCTGAGTATGAAAACCTGGGCAGTGGCACGGTGACCACCCATCTGGTCACCGATCTCGAAACCCTCGACAAGTTTGTCGGCGAAACCTTGAGCCGGTTTTTGGTGGCCATGCTCACGCTGGTGGGAACTTCGGCGATTTTGCTATGGATGCACTGGCAACTGGCTCTGCTGATCTTGCTGTTCAACCCGCTGGTGATCTACGCCACGGTGCAACTGGGCAAGCGGGTCAAGCATCTGAAAAAACTCGAAAACGACAGTACGGCGCGTTTCACTCAAGCATTGACCGAGACACTGGATGCGATTCAAGAGGTCCGTGCGGGTAACCGCCAGGGCTTTTTCCTCGGTCGTCTGGGGTTGCGTGCGCGGGAAGTCCGGGACTTTGCCGTGGCTTCGCAATGGAAGAGCGATGCTTCAAATCGTGCCAGCGGGTTGTTGTTCCAGTTTGGTATCGATATTTTTCGCGCCGCTGCGATGCTCACGGTACTGTTTTCGGATTTGTCCATTGGCCAGATGCTCGCCGTGTTCAGCTACCTGTGGTTCATGATCGGGCCCGTCGAGCAGTTGCTTAACTTGCAATATGCGTTCTACGCCGCCGACGGTGCCGTGACGCGAATCAACCAGTTACTGGCACGCAGCGACGAGCCGCAATACCCCGCAGGTGTTAATCCGTTTCTGGGCCGCCAGACTGTGGGTATCGAGGTGCGCGACCTGAGCTTCAGCTATGGCGATGAAAAAGTGCTGGATCATCTGAACCTGACCATTGCTCCGGGCGAAAAGGTGGCCATCGTGGGCACCAGTGGCGGGGGGAAAAGCACGTTGGTGCAACTGTTGCTCGGGCTGTATACGCCGCAGTCGGGGAGCATCTACTTTGCAGGTGCGAGCCAGCCAGAAATCGGTTTGCAGACCATTCGCGAGCATGTCGCGGTGGTGCTGCAACACCCCTCGTTGTTCAACGATACCGTGCGCGCCAATCTCACAATGGGCCGTGAGCGAACGGATGAGGCGTGCTGGCATGCCCTGGAAATCGCCCAGCTCGACGGCACCATTCGCACGCTCCCCCAAGGGCTGGACAGTATTGTCGGGCGTTCAGGCGTGCGATTGTCGGGTGGTCAGCGCCAGCGTCTGGCCATTGCACGGATGGTGCTGGCCGAACCCAAGGTCGTGATCCTGGATGAGGCGACCAGCGCCCTGGATGCGGCCACCGAATACAACTTGCATCACGCTTTGGGAAAATTCTTGAGCGGGCGTACCACTTTGATCATCGCCCATCGTTTGTCTGCGGTAAAACAGGCAGACAGAGTGCTGGTGTTTGATGGTGGATGCATTGCTGAAGAAGGCGGTCATCAGCAATTGATTGCAGAGGGAGGGCTTTACGCCAAGCTCTACGGGCATCTTCAACAAACTTGATACAAGCGGTTGTCTTTAAAGGGCAGGGGGGCTGCCCGGGTTCGGGATTTTTTGTCGGTTTCGGGCAATACGCACTGCTCAAGTTTTTGAAAATTGGCCTAGGCTGATTTGTAGTGAGATTTTCTCTCTGGTTTTCATCCGACGCCATGAAGCAAGGAAACTCATGAAATCAAAACGCCCCCATGGGACACCACGCTTGCTGGGCATTGTTTGGCCCTTTATTGCCGTCGTGCTTTTCCAGGCGCTATTGGGGTGCGTGAGTCTGTATATGCTCTCTGCAGTGCGCAGTTATGTAGGGGGCGAAAGTTTGTGGTCCAAGGGCCAGAAAGATGCCATCTACTTCCTCCACTTGTATTCCGATACTCAAGATCCGCTTTACTTCAGCAAATATCAGCAGGCTATAAGTGTCCCTCAGGGCGGCCACAAATTGCGGCTTGCGATGGATCAATCTCCCCCTGATGTAGTCGCTGCCCGCGAAGGTATTTTGCAAGGCGGTAACAGTGAGCAAGATGCTTCCAGCATCATTTGGTTCTACCGCTACTTCCGTAACGTCAGTTATATGAAAACGGCCATTGAGAAGTGGACCCTGGGAGATGCTTACCTCATTCAGCTCGATGAGCTGGCTCAAGACATGCACCAGGCATTGCTTGGCGGCCCGGTCAGTGAAGTGGACGTCAAGCGCTGGGAAGACAATATCTTTGCCATCAATGAAGGTATTGCACCGGCGGCCAAGGCTTTTAGCGATGCTCTGGGTGAGGGGTCGCGTTTTATCTGGCAGTTGCTGGTCGCCATCAATTTAGCCACAGCCCTGGGGCTGATCCTTCTGGTGCTCAAGCGGACTCATAAAGTACTTGCTCAGAGTCGGGCATTTGCAGAGGCGCTGCAGTTGGAAAAAGAACGGGCACAAATCACGCTTCAGTCCATTGGCGACGGCGTCATAACGACCGACGTGAATGGTGCCATTGCCTACCTGAATCCGGCGGCCGAGCAACTGACCCAATGGAAGTCCGAGCAGGCACAAGGCGTCACCCTCGCGGCGCTGTTCAAGTTGCTCGACGACAATGATCAGGACGACGGCTTCAAGCTGATTGATCGTATTCTCAGCGGCCAGCTGGGTAACAGCCGCGAGCATTCCAGGCAGATTCAGCGAATGGATGGCAGTACCGTCGCGGTTACGCTGGTGGGTGCACCTATCCTCCACGGGGGGGAGGTGAGCGGTGCGGTGCTGGTGCTGCATGATATGACCCAGGAACGTCAATACATCGCCAACCTGTCCTGGCAAGCCACCCACGACGGGCTAACCGGTTTGGCCAACCGCCGTGAGTTTGAATACCGCCTGGAGTTGGTGCTGAAGAATCTGGGCCGACAACAAGGCCGGCATGCACTGATGTTTCTCGATCTTGACCAGTTCAAGCTAGTCAATGACACCTGTGGCCACGCGGCAGGTGATGAGCTGTTACGACATATATGTGTGTTGCTGCGAGCCGGGTTGCGCGAAGGCGACACCCTGGCGAGATTGGGAGGGGATGAGTTCGGCATCCTGCTGGAAAACTGCCCGGTCGATATGGCAGAAAAAATAGCGGGAGGTTTGCGCCAGTCGGTGCAAAACCTGCATTTTGCCTGGAAGGGGCGACCGTTCATGAGCACCATCAGCATTGGCCTGGTACACATCCATCAACCCCCCGCGACCCTGGAAGGGTTGATGCGCGCTGCGGACATGGCCTGTTATATGGCCAAGGAGAAGGGCCGCAACCGGGTGCAGGTCTATCACGTGGATGACACCGAGCTTTCGTTGCGTTTTGGTGAAATGGCATGGGTGCAGCGTTTGCATGTGGCCCTGGAAGAAAACCATTTCAGCCTCTATGCACAAGAAATCACGCCCTTGGGGGAGGTGCAGGAAGGCGGCGGGCACATCGAGATTCTGCTGCGGTTGCAGGATGAAAGCGGGCGAATGATTTTTCCTGACAGCTTTATTCCCGCCGCCGAACGTTATGGGTTGATGAGTCTGATCGACCGCTGGGTAGTCGAAAATGTATTCAGGGTCATTTCCGAATGTTCAGCCCAGGCGGACGGACAACCGATGGCAATGTGTGCCATCAACTTGTCAGGTTCGACCATTGGGGATGACGACTTCCTGGAGTTCCTGCATGAGCAATTTGATTTTTACGGCGTGTCGCCCAAACTGATCTGCTTTGAAATAACCGAAACCAGCGCCATTGCAAACTTGGGCAGTGCTATCCGATTTATTAATGATCTCAAGGCGTTGGGTTGTCATTTTTCGTTGGACGACTTTTGTGCCGGTATGTCGTCATTTGCATACTTGAAACATTTGCCGGTCGACTTTTTGAAAATTGATGGCAGTTTCGTCAAGGACATGCTGGATGATCCAATCAACCGGGCCATGGTTGAAGTTATTAATCATATTGGCCATGTCATGGGTAAACGCACGATTGCAGAGTTTGTTGAAAGCACGCAAATCGAGCAGGCGCTGATCGAAATCGGAGTTGATTATGCGCAGGGCTATATAGTTCAGCGTCCGCAGTTGTTTACCTTTGACAGTTTATTAAAGCGCCCTGTGCGATCCAGATCTTTGACATTGAAGTTGCCGGGAACTTTACGTTGAGGTGTTGTACAGTTTCTGAAGTCTCTTCTCAAAAAGGATTTGGATTGTGATTACTGTATTTAACCGGACAGGGCCTCTCATGGAAGAGGCCAGTTATCCGCAGTGGGCGCAGCAGTTGATTCGCGACTGCAGCGAGAGCAAGCGCCGGGCTGTCGGGCACGAAATATACAAGCGAATGCGTGATAACACCCTGAGTCTCCGGGCCATGCGAACGTACCTGATTGGCGGCTGGCCGGTCGTCGAGCAGTTTTCGTTGTACATGGGGCGTAACCTTGGGAAAACTCGTTATGGGCGTCATCCCGGTGAGGACATGGCGCGTCGCTGGCTGATCCGCAATATTCGGGTCGAGCTCAACCATGCCGATTATTGGGTGTACTGGGCTCGGGCGCATGGCGTGAGCCTTGAAGAGCTGAACGCGCAGGACCTTCCCGCTGAATTCCAGGCCCTCAACGATTGGTGTTGGCATACCTGTGCAACGGATTCACTGGCCGTGGCCATGGCAGCAACCAATTACGCCATTGAAGGTGCGGTGGGTGAGTGGGCGGCCGCCGTGTGTTCAAAGAATATCTACGAAGAGTCGTTCCCGCTCGAGGGGCGTAAACGCGCGATGAAATGGCTGAAGATGCATGCCCAGTATGATGATGAGCATCCTTGGGAAGCGCTTGAAATCATATGTACGCTGGCAGGCATGAACCCTGGCCAGGAGTTGATTGACGATCTGCGCAAGGCGATTTGCAAGAGTTACGACTACATGTACCTGTTTTTGCAAAGTTGCTTGCAGCTCGACAATGCGGTTGCTGTGCGTGGACGTCGTGAGTTGGTTGAGAGCTGAATGCCCAGTGCCAGATTTCACGGGTAAAAAAACCGCAGGCTGCATTCACATGCAGGCTGCGGTTTTTGTTTGAGGCGTAGTTACTGCGCGTCGAAAGCCTGACCGTTGATTCCGGTACTGTCCGGGCCCATCAGGTAGAGATAAACCGGCATGATCGCGTGCGGTTCAGGATTGTTTTCAGGGTTTTCGCCCGGATATGCCAGCGCGCGCATGCTGGTGCGGGTCGCGCCAGGGTTGATGCTGTTGGAGCGCACCGGGGCGACGTTCTCGACTTCGTCGGCCAGGGTTTGCATCAAGCCTTCGGTAGCGAACTTCGATACACCATAAGCGCCCCAGTAAGCACGGCCTTTGCGGCCCACGCTGCTGGAGGTGAAGATCACCGAGGCGTCCTGGGAAAGCTTGAGCAGTGGCAGCAGGGTGCTGGTGAGCATGAACATGGCGTTGACGTTGATGTGCATCACGCGCATGAAGTTCTCACCGGACAACTGCTCCAGCGGCGTGCGCGGGCCAATGATCGAAGCGTTGTGCAGCAGCCCGTCAAGATGGCCGAACTCGTTTTCGATCATGGCGGCCAGCTCATCGTATTGATGGGGCTGGGCGGTTTCGAGATTGAACGGGATGACGACCGGTACAGGATGACCCGCGGCTTCGATTTCGTCGTAAACCTGGCTCAGGTTGGCCTCGGTCTTGCCCAGCAGCAGGACGGTTGCGCCGTGAGCGGCATAGGTCTTTGCAGCCGCAGCACCGATGCCACGTCCAGCGCCGGTGACCAGAATGACCCGGTCCTGAAGCAGGTTGGGGCGGGCGGAATAATCAAACATATCAAACCTCAACAAAAATCTAGGATCGTCAGCTGGCGCTTGTCAGCAGCTGCACATCGCGTTATCCAGCACTTTGCGCAACTCGCCCGGGTGGTCGACCACCACGTCGGCACCCCAGTGGTCGGGATTGTCGTCAGGGTGGATATAACCAAAGCGCACGGCGGCAGTTTTGGTTCCGGCGTCCCGTCCGGACTCGATGTCGCGCAGGTCGTCACCCACAAACAGCACGCTGGCCGGGTCGAGGTCGAGCATTTTGCAGGCCAGGATAAGCGGCTCGGGATCGGGCTTGCTGTTGGTGACATGATCCGGGCAGATCAGCAGGGCCGACCGTTGTGCCAGGCCCAGTCGCTCCATGATCGGCTGCGCAAAACGTACGGGCTTGTTGGTGACGACGCCCCACACCAGGTGCGCTTTTTCGATATCGGCCAGCAACTCTTCCATGCCATCAAACAGCTTGGTATGCACCGCGCAATCGCGCTGGTAGCGCTCAAGGAACTCCTGGCGCAAGTCTTCGAAGCCTGGCGCCTGCGGGTCCATGCCGAAGGTGGCCGCCACCATGGCGCGCGCGCCCCCGGAAATTTCGTCGCGTATCAGCTTGTCTGCGATAGGGGGCAGATCGCGATCAGCCCGCATGGCCTGACAGATCGCGATAAAGTCCGGCGCGGTGTCGAGCAGGGTGCCGTCCATGTCAAAAAGAACTGCTCTTAAACGCATGTGTTACTCCTCGCGAAGGGTCTGGATCATGTAGTTGACGTCAACGTCGGCCGCCAGCTTGTAGTGTTTGGTCAGCGGGTTGTAGGTCAGGCCGATGATGTCCTTGACGCTCAGTCCGGCCTGGCGGCTCCAGGCACCCAGTTCGGAGGGGCGGATGAACTTCTTGAAGTCGTGGGTCCCGCGGGGGATCAGCTTCATGATGTATTCAGCGCCGATGATCGCGAACAGATAGGACTTCGGATTGCGGTTGATGGTCGAGAAAAACACCTGGCCGCCGGGTTTGACCATGCGGTAGCAGGCGCGAATCACGGAGGCCGGATCAGGTACGTGCTCCAGCATTTCAAGGCAGGTGACCACATCGAACTGCTCGGGCATTTCAATGGCCAGGTCTTCGGCGGTGATCTGGCGGTATTCAACACTCACGCCGGACTCAAGCTGATGCAGTTGCGCAACAGCCAGTGGGGCCTCGCCCATGTCGATACCCATCACGGTAGCACCGCGCTGAGCCATGGACTCGCTGAGAATGCCGCCGCCGCAACCGACGTCGAGGACTTTTTTGCCGGCCAGTTGCACGCGCTCGTCAATCCAGTTGACGCGCAGCGGGTTGATGTCGTGCAGCGGCTTGAACTCGCTTTCACGGTCCCACCAGCGATGGGCTAGCGCTTCGAATTTAGCGATCTCGGCGTGGTCAACGTTGCTCATGGGTAAATCCTCTAAAGCCTAATAATCTGGTAAAGCTCCGGGCGCAGGCCCGAAGGTACTGAATCAATGAGTATGGCCGCTTATGCGCTCACCCCAGGACCTGGCTGTTGCGCTGAGCTGTTGCTCGTCCAGTCGGGTCAGGCGCCGGTCGTCCAGTAGGTGTTTGCCTGCAACCCACAGATGTTTTACACACTCTCGGCCTGTGGCGTAGATCAGCTGTGAAACGGGGTCGTAGACCGGTTGTTGGGCCAGTCCGCTGAGGTCAAATGCAACCATGTCAGCGGCTTTTCCGACTTCGATGGAACCGGTGTCGTTTTCAATGCCCAGGGCGCGTGCGCCGTTGAGGGTCGCCATGCGCAGTGCGCGGTGCGCGTCCAGTGCGGTGGCCGACCCTGCGACGGCTTTGGCCAGCAGGGCTGCAGTGCGGGTTTCGCCGAGCAGGTCGAGGTCATTGTTGCTGGCGGCACCGTCGGTGCCGATCGCCACATTGACACCTGCTTGCCACAAGCGCTCCACCGGGCAGAAGCCGCTGGCCAGTTTCAGGTTGGACTCCGGGCAATGAATCACGCTGGAGTTGCTTTCTACCAGCATTGCCAGGTCGTCATCGCTGATCTGGGTCATGTGTACGGCCTGGAAGCGCGGGCCCAGCAAGCCCAGGCGTGCGAGGCGGGCTACGGGGCGCTCGGCATGCTGCTCGACGGCCTGATGCACTTCAAAGGCGGTTTCATGTACGTGCATGTGAATGGCTGCGTCCAGTTCATCGGCGATGACCCGGATTTTTTCCAGGTTTTCGTCGCCGACGGTGTAGGGCGCGTGGGGGCCAAAAGCAATTTTGATCCGCGGGTGGAACTTCAGGTCGGCGAACAGCTCGACGGCCTGGCGCAGGGCCTCGTCTGTGTTGCTGGCGCCGGGGACCGGGAAGTCGAGAATCGGAATGGCGATTTGCGCACGAATCCCGCTCTTGTGTACGCACTCACTGGCAACTTTCGGGAAAAAGTACATGTCGCTGAAGCAGGTGATACCGCCTTTGAGTTGCTCGGCGATCGCAAGGTTGGTGCCGTCGCGCACGAAGTCTTCATTAACCCATTTGGCCTCGGCGGGCCAGATATGCTGTTCCAGCCAGGTCATCAGTGGCAGGTCATCCGCCATGCCGCGGAACAGTGTCATCGCGGCGTGGCCGTGGGCATTGATCAGCCCGGGGCTGAGCAGCATGTCAGGCAGCTCGCGGGTTTCGATGGCCGTGAGCTTAAGGGCCTGCTGGCGCGGACCTATGAAAACAATGCGTCCGTCCCGAATGCCTACGCCGTGCTCCTTGAGTACGACACCGGCCGGTTCTACAGGCACCAGCCAGGTGGGTAGCAGCAATAAGTCCAGGGGCAGGGTCGGAGTCGGCATCGAAAACAGTTTCCAGTGCGTGTAAAAGGAGGCGAAGTATACCCGAGCGTCTTATGGGTGGGCTCGCTATAATCGGCGGCTTTGTTACCGGGTGATGGGGAAAGGCATGCGCGATCGACTGTTGGCTGCGGAAAAGGTTAAGGCCATCGATTGGCGGGACGACGCCCTGTATCTGCTGGATCAACGCAGCTTGCCACGTGAAGAGAACTGGCTGGCCTACACCTGTGTCGAGGGTGTTGCTCAAGCCATTCGCGATATGGTCGTGCGTGGCGCCCCGGTGATTGGTATTGCGGCGGCCTATGGTGCAGTGCTGGCTGCCCGGGCGCGCAAGGCCGAGGGTGGTGACTGGTTGGCTGCGCTGGAGGAAGATTTCACCTTGCTGGCAGGCTCGCGTCCTACGGCGGGGAATCTGTTTTGGGCATTGAATCGCATGCGTGACAGATTGGCCCGCGCCAAAACCCGTCCAGATGTCTTGCAGGTACTTGAAGCCGAAGCCGTCGCCATTCATGAAAGTGACCGTGAAGCCAACCTGACGATGGCGCAGTTGGGGGTCGATGTGATCCGCCGCCACCAGGGCAATGCGCAGGCAGTACTGACCCACTGCAATACCGGTGCGTTGGCCACGGGCGGCTTTGGTACGGCGCTGGGGGTGATCCGGGCTGCCTGGCTGGAGGGCATGATCGAGCAGGTGTACGTCGATGAGACCCGGCCCTGGCTGCAGGGCTCGCGCCTCACGGCGTGGGAACTGGCCAATGAAGGCATCCCGGTGGTGCTCAATGTGGATGCCGCCGCGGCGCACATCATGAAAACCAAGGGTTTGACCTGGGTGATCGTTGGGGCTGACCGGATCGCGGCCAATGGTGATGTGGCGAACAAGATCGGCACTTACCAACTGGCGGTCAATGCCATGCACCATGGTGTGCGCTTTATGGTCGTGGCCCCCAGCTCGACGATCGACATGGACCTGGCCACGGGTGATGACATTCCTATTGAGGAGCGTGACGGTAGCGAGGTGCTGGAGGTGGGTGGCCAGCGTGTCGGTGCCGATGTGCAGGCGTTCAATCCGGTCTTTGACGTGACGCCTGCCGACCTGATTGATGTGCTCGTGACCGAGAAGGGCGTGGTTGAGCGTCCGGATGCCGCCAAGTTGGCCCAGTTGATGTGCCGCAAGCGATTGCACTGAAACGCAATTCTGTCGTCGCTGCCGAAGGCGGTGAAGGCGGCTGCGAGGGTTGTTGCAAAGAGAATCGCGGGGGGCTCCAAATTAACGGGTTGCTACGCAACCCTTCGCAGCCTTCGGCAGCGGCTACGGCCTTCAAATCGCCTTCAGAGTCCCTCTGAGCCCCTTCACGCCGACAAGCGTCGCAATTACTACGCTCCATGCGCATCTGAGGGATAGGTGCGTGGCGGCGATTGTGATAACATTCGGCGGTTTCCAGGGTCGCCCGCAAGGGTTGCCCTTACTGCGCAAATCCGTGACATAACTTGTTGATTTGTCGTAAGTCGTTGCATGGCACGTGGCCAGCGGCGGCGAGCTTCGTTCGTCCCGAATGGATGTGGCGAAGTTTCACCCGAAAAAGGAATCAGGCTTCTCATGGGCGAACTGGCCAAAGAAATCCTCCCGGTCAATATCGAAGACGAGCTGAAACAGTCCTACCTCGACTACGCGATGAGCGTAATTGTCGGGCGGGCACTGCCTGATGCACGCGATGGCTTGAAGCCCGTGCACCGGCGTGTGCTGTTTGCGATGAGCGAACTGAACAACGACTGGAACAAGCCGTACAAGAAATCTGCCCGTGTGGTCGGTGACGTGATCGGTAAGTATCACCCGCATGGTGATACCGCCGTTTACGACACCATCGTTCGAATGGCTCAGCCATTCTCCCTGCGCTACCTGCTGGTAGACGGTCAGGGCAACTTCGGTTCGGTCGACGGCGATAATGCCGCTGCGATGCGATACACCGAAGTGCGCATGACCAAGTTGGCCCACGAGCTGCTGGCTGACTTGCACAAAGAGACCGTGGATTGGGTGCCGAACTACGACGGCACGGAAATGATCCCGGCTGTCATGCCGACACGAATTCCCAACTTGTTGGTCAACGGTTCCAGCGGTATCGCTGTGGGCATGGCCACCAATATCCCGCCGCACAACCTGGGCGAAGTCATCGACGGTTGCTTGGCGCTGATCGATAACCCGGAGCTGAGCATCGATGAACTGATGCAGTTCATCCCTGGCCCGGACTTCCCGACGGCTGCGATCATCAACGGTCGCGCCGGCATCATCGAAGCCTACCGCACCGGTCGTGGTCGCATTTACATGCGCGCCCGCTCGATGATCGAAGACATCGACAAGGTCGGTGGTCGCCAGCAGATCGTGATCACTGAGCTTCCTTACCAGCTGAACAAGGCGCGTTTGATCGAGAAGATCGCCGAGCTGGTTAAAGAGAAGAAGCTCGAAGGCATCACCGAGCTGCGCGACGAGTCAGATAAAGACGGTATGCGCGTCGTAATCGAGCTGCGCCGCGGTGAAGTGCCGGAGGTTATCCTGAATAACCTTTACGCCCAGACCCAGCTGCAAAGTGTTTTCGGTATCAACATCGTTGCGCTGATCGACGGCCGTCCACGCATCCTTAACCTCAAGGATCTGCTGGAAGCCTTCGTCCGTCACCGTCGTGAAGTGGTTACCCGCCGTACTGTTTTCGAACTGCGCAAAGCCCGTGAACGTGGTCACATCCTTGAAGGCCAGGCGGTTGCCCTGTCCAACATCGACCCGGTCATCGCGTTGATCAAGGCTTCGCCAACCCCGTCTGAAGCCAAGGAAGCGCTCATCAGCACGCCTTGGGAGTCGAGTGCGGTGGTGGCGATGGTTGAACGTGCCGGTGCCGATTCGTGCCGTCCCGACAACCTCAACCCGCAATACGGTCTGCGCGAAGGCAAGTACTTCCTGTCGCCAGAGCAGGCTCAGGCCATTCTTGAGTTGCGCTTGCACCGTCTGACCGGCCTTGAGCACGAGAAGCTGCTGGCCGAGTACCAGGAGATCCTCAACCAGATTGGTGAGCTGATCCGCATCCTGAACAGCGCCGAGCGCTTGATGGAAGTGATCCGTGAGGAACTGGAAGTCATTCGTGCTGAATACGGTGACGTGCGCCGTACTGAAATTCTGGATCACCGTCTTGACCTGACACTGGGCGACATGATTCCGGAAGAAGAGCGTGTTGTAACCATTTCCCACGGCGGCTATGCCAAGACTCAGCCGTTGGCTGCGTACCAGGCCCAGCGTCGTGGCGGTAAAGGTAAATCGGCTACTGGCGTTAAGGATGAGGACTACATCGCTCACCTGCTGGTTGCCAACAGTCACACCACGCTGCTGCTGTTCTCCAGCAAAGGCAAGGTGTACTGGCTCAAGACTTATGAGATTCCCGAAGCATCCCGCGCTGCCCGTGGTCGTCCGCTGGTCAACCTGCTGCCGCTGGGTGAGGGTGAATACATCACCACCATGTTGCCGGTCGAGGACTACACCGAAGGTCACTTCATCTTTATGGCAACCGCTAACGGTACCGTGAAGAAGACCCCGCTGGAATCCTTCAGCCGTCAGCGCAGCGTAGGCTTGATCGCGCTGGAGCTGGACGAAGGCGACGTGCTGATCAGCGCCGCGATCACCGATGGCGAGCGCGAAGTCATGCTGTTCTCCGATGGTGGCAAGGTCACTCGCTTTAAAGAGTCCGATGTCCGTGCAATGGGTCGTACAGCCCGCGGCGTACGCGGCATGCGTCTGCCAGAAGGTCAGAAGCTGATTTCGATGCTGATCCCTGAAGAAGGCAGTCAGATCCTCACCGCTTCGGCGCGTGGTTATGGCAAGCGCACGGCAATCAGCGAGTTCCCTGAGTACAAGCGTGGCGGTCAGGGCGTTATTGCCATGGTCAGCAACGAGCGTAATGGCCGTCTGGTCGGTGCGGTTCAGGTGCAGGACGGTGAAGAAATCATGTTGATTTCGGACCAGGGCACCCTGGTGCGCACGCGGGTTGATGAAGTATCGAGCCTGGGTCGTAACACCCAGGGCGTCACCTTGATCAAGCTGGCCAGCGACGAAACGCTGGTAGGGCTTGAGCGGGTTCAGGAGCCTTCGGAAGTTGAAGGTGAAGAGCTTGAAGGTGAGGGTGAAGGCGGTGCAGAGTTCGACGGTGAGGCCATCCATGATGGCGTTGACGACGAGCAGCCGCTAGAGGCTGGCGCTGACGAAGAACCGCAAGAATAAGCGGACACACAGGGGGCGGATGAGAATTCGCCCCCTTGTTGTATGTCCGGCATGAAAGTTTGCGACACTGTGGGAGCGGGCTTGCTCGCGATGGCATCAGCGCGGTATGTCAGATAGACATTACTGCCCGTATCGCGAGCAAGCCCGCTTCTACAAGTAACACAGTGTCGAGAGTTGATTTATTGCGTGACCACCAAATCAGAGTGAGAGTGGAAGTGAGCAAACGAGCCTATAACTTCTGCGCAGGTCCTGCTGCGCTACCTGAAGCTGTCCTGTTGCGTGCCCAGTCCGAGTTGCTCGACTGGCATGGCAAGGGCCTCTCGGTCATGGAGATGAGCCATCGCAGCGATGAGTTCGTATCCATTGCGACCAAGGCTGAGCAGGATTTGCGTGACCTGCTGTCTATTCCCTCGAACTACAAAGTCCTGTTTCTGCAAGGCGGCGCAAGCCAGCAATTTGCACAGATCCCGCTGAATCTGCTGCCTGAAAATGGCAAGGCGGATTACATCGATACCGGTATCTGGTCTCAAAAGGCCATTGAAGAAGGTTCGCGCTTCGGTCACATCAATGTGGCAGCCAGCGCCAAGCCTTACGATTACTTTGCGATTCCAGGCCAGAACGAGTGGAACCTGTCGAAAGACGCGGCCTACGTTCACTACGCGCCAAACGAAACCATTGGCGGCCTGGAGTTCGACTGGATTCCGGAAACTGGCGATGTGCCTCTGGTCGCAGACATGTCCTCGGACATTCTGTCGCGTCCGGTTGATGTTTCCCGTTTCGGCATGATCTACGCAGGCGCCCAGAAAAACATCGGTCCGAGCGGAATTGTGGTCAACATCGTTCGTGAGGACCTGCTGGGTCGTGCGCGCTCGATCTGCCCGACCATGCTTGATTACAAGGTCGCGGCTGACAACGGCTCGATGTACAACACGCCGCCGACGCTGGCCTGGTACTTGTCCGGCCTGGTGTTCGAGTGGCTGAAAGAGCAGGGTGGTGTCGAGGCTATCGGCAAGCTCAATGAAGTGAAAAAACGTACCTTGTACGATTTCATCGATGCCAGCGGCCTGTACAGCAACCCGATCAATATCTCTGACCGCTCCTGGATGAACGTACCGTTCCGCCTGGCTGACGACCGCCTCGACAAGCCTTTCCTGGCGGGTGCTGAAGCGCGTGGGCTGCTGAACCTCAAAGGGCATCGCTCGGTAGGTGGCATGCGTGCTTCGATCTATAACGCTGTGGACATCAATGCAGTTAACGCATTGGTGGCTTACATGGCAGAGTTCGAAAAGGAACACGGCTAATGTCCGAACAAGAACTCAAGGCGCTGCGACTGCGCATCGACAGCCTGGACGAAAAAGTTCTGGAGCTGATCAGCGAGCGCGCGCGCTGCGCTCAGGAAGTGGCGCGAGTCAAAATGGCTTCGTTGGCTGAAGGCGAAGTGCCGCTATTTTACCGGCCTGAGCGTGAGGCTCAGGTGCTCAAGCGTGTCATGGAGCGCAACAAAGGCCCATTGGGCAACGAAGAGATGGCGCGACTGTTCCGCGAAATCATGTCTTCTTGCCTGGCCCTGGAGCAGCCACTGAAAGTGGCTTATCTCGGTCCGGAAGGTACTTTTACCCAGGCAGCAGCCATGAAGCACTTTGGCCATGCGGTCATCAGCAAGCCAATGGCCGCTATTGATGAAGTGTTCCGTGAAGTTGCAGCGGGTGCAGTGAATTTTGGTGTGGTGCCGGTGGAAAACTCCACCGAAGGCGCAGTCAACCACACGCTCGATAGCTTCCTTGAGCATGACATGGTGATTTGTGGCGAAGTCGAGCTGCGCATCCACCATCATCTGCTGGTTGGCGAAAACACCAAGACTGACAGCATCAGCCGTATCTATTCCCATGCGCAGTCGTTGGCCCAGTGCCGCAAGTGGCTGGATGCGCATTACCCGAATGTCGAGCGTATTGCAGTGTCGAGCAATGCCGAAGCCGCCAAGCGGGTCAAGGGTGAGTGGAATTCTGCTGCCATTGCCGGCGATATGGCTGCGGGCCTTTACGGCTTGACCCTACTGGCTGAGAAAATCGAAGATCGTCCGGATAACTCCACGCGGTTCTTGATGATTGGTAGCCAGGAAGTCCCGCCTACCGGGGATGACAAAACTTCAATCATCGTCTCGATGAGCAACCGTCCTGGTGCGCTGCATGAATTGTTGGTTCCGTTTCATGAAAACGGGATCGATCTGACGCGTATCGAGACACGTCCTTCGCGTAGCGGTAAATGGACTTATGTGTTTTTCATCGACTTTGCTGGCCATCACCGCGACCCTCTGGTCAAGAGTGTTCTGGAGCAGATCAGTCAAGAAGCCGTAGCGCTTAAAGTGTTGGGTTCTTACCCGAAAGCGGTTCTTTGAGGCGATAAAACATGAGCGGTGATTTCCTCGCCCTGGCACAGCCGGGCGTGCAACAACTTTCGCCTTATGTCCCGGGCAAGCCTGTGGACGAGCTGGCCCGTGAGCTGGATCTGGATCCAGCCACAATTGTGAAGCTGGCCAGCAATGAAAATCCTTTGGGTGCGAGCCCCAAGGTTCTGGAAGCCATCCGTGCTGAGCTGGCCGAGCTGACGCGCTATCCGGACGGCAACGGCTTCGCCCTCAAAAGCCTGTTGGCTGAGCAGTGTGCGGTGCAGATTGATCAGGTGACGCTGGGTAACGGCTCAAACGATGTTCTTGAGCTGGTTGCGCGTGCTTATCTGGCGCCAGGCCTGAATGCCGTGTTCAGCGAGCACGCGTTTGCCGTATATCCGATCGTTACCCAGGCGGTAGGTGCGCAGGCACGAGTAGTGCCCGCCAAGGATTGGGGGCATGACTTGCCTGCCATGCTTGACGCTATCGACAGCAATACCCGTGTGGTTTTCATTGCCAACCCGAATAACCCGACCGGAACCTGGTTTGGCGTCGATGCGCTGAACGAGTTCTTGCAGGATGTTCCCGAGCACGTGCTCGTGGTGCTGGACGAAGCCTATATCGAGTACGCCCAAGGTGGTGATCTGCCAGACGGTCTGGAGTTTTTGTCGGCGTATCCCAATTTGCTGGTTTCGCGCACGTTCTCCAAGGCTTACGGCCTGGCCGCTTTGCGGGTGGGCTATGGCCTGTCGACGGCAATCGTTGCAGATGTGCTGAATCGCGTACGTCAGCCATTCAACGTTAACAGCCTGGCCTTGGCGGCCGCTTGTGCGGCTCTTAAAGATACCGATTACCTGAACCAGAGCCGGCGTCTTAATGAGGCCGGGATGCAGCAGTTGCAGGACGGTTTTCGCGAACTTGGCCTGAGCTGGATACCATCCAAAGGCAACTTCATTGCTCTGGACCTCGGTCGGGAGGCGGCTCCCGTTTATCAGGGGCTGCTGCGAGAGGGCGTAATCGTGCGTCCGGTTGCTAACTACGGAATGCCGAACCATTTGCGTATCACTATTGGTTTGCCCGCGGAAAATATCCGTTTGCTTGAGGCGCTGGCCAAGGTGCTTGCTCGTGGTTGATGTAATGTCTGTGCAATCGGTAAAGCCTGTTCTGGGTCGTTTGGTTGTTGTCGGCTTGGGGCTGATTGGCGGCTCTTTCGCCAAGGGTATGCGCGAGAGCGGGCTGTGCGGCGAAGTGGTTGGCGTTGATCTCGACCCCAAGTCTTGTGCAATGGCTGTGGAGTTGGGGGTGGTCGACCGCTGCGAGGCTGATCTGGCAACCGCTTGTGCGGGCGCTGACGTGATTCAGTTGGCGGTGCCGATTCTGGCCATGGAGAAAATGCTTGGCCTGTTGGCGGGCATGGATCTTGGGCAGGCGGTGATCACTGATGTTGGCAGTGCCAAGGGCAATGTCGTGCGCGCTGCAGCCCATGCCTTTGGCGGTATGCCTGCACGTTTCGTCCCGGGTCACCCGATTGCCGGTTCTGAACAGAGCGGTGTCGAGGCCTCGAACGCCAGCCTGTTTGAGCGTCACAAAGTTATTTTGACGCCAGTGGCGCAAACCGATGCTGACGCTCTGGACCTGGTCGATGGCATGTGGCGCGCCCTGGGTGCGGACGTCGAACATATGCAGGTCGAGCGTCATGACGAGGTTTTGGCTGCAACCAGCCATTTGCCTCATCTGCTGGCTTTCGGGCTGGTGGACTCTCTTGCCAAGCGCAACGAGAATCTGGATATCTTCCGTTACGCAGCGGGTGGCTTTCGTGATTTCACAAGAATCGCGGGTAGCGACCCGGTAATGTGGCATGACATTTTTCTCGCGAATCGCGAGGCAGTGCTGCGCACATTGGATACATTTCGCAGCGATCTCGACGCTTTGCGCGACGCGGTCGATGCAGGGGATGGGCATCAATTGCTGGGCGTCTTTACGCGCGCCCGGGTTGCCCGCGAGCATTTCAGTAAAATCCTGGCCCGCCGGGCATATGTGGACGCTATGAATTCCAACGATCTGATTTTTTTGGCAAATCCTGGTGGTCAAGTTACTGGCCGGATCCGCGTACCAGGCGACAAATCCATTTCTCACCGCTCGATCATGCTCGGCTCCCTGGCCGAAGGCACGACCGAGGTGGAAGGTTTCCTTGAGGGTGAAGATGCCCTGGCAACTTTGCAGGCATTCCGTGACATGGGTGTGGTCATCGAAGGTCCTCACCATGGTCGTGTGACCATTCATGGTGTTGGCCTGCATGGCTTGAAAGCTCCGCCTGGCCCAATTTATCTGGGTAACTCGGGTACTTCGATGCGTCTTTTGTCTGGCCTGCTGGCCGCGCAAACCTTCGATACCACCCTGACCGGCGACGCTTCGCTGACCAAGCGTCCGATGAATCGTGTGGCTAATCCATTGCGCGAAATGGGCGCCGTGATCGAGACCGCTGCAGAAGGTCGTCCGCCGATGACCATTCGCGGTGGCCACGCTCTTAAAGGCATGAACTACACCTTGCCGATGGCCAGTGCTCAGGTTAAGTCTTGCCTGTTACTGGCGGGCTTGTATGCAGAAGGCAAGACGTCGGTCACCGAGCCGGCTCCGACTCGCGATCACACCGAGCGCATGCTGCAGGGTTTCGGCTACCCCGTAACTGTTAATGGTCCTACGGCTTCGGTTGAGTCGGGTCACAAGCTGACTGCGACGCATATTGAAGTCCCTGGCGATATTTCTTCGTCAGCGTTCTTCCTGGTTGCCGCTTCAATTGCAGAAGGCTCTGATCTGCTGCTGGAGCATGTGGGGATCAATCCTACCCGTACTGGCGTAATCGACATTTTGCGTCTTATGGGTGCGGATATCACCCTTGAGAATCCGCGTGAAGTGGGTGGCGAGCCGGTAGCTGATCTGCGTGTACGTGCCGCAAAGCTGAAGGGAATCGAGATTCCTGAAGAGCTGGTGCCGCTGGCGATTGATGAGTTCCCGGTACTGTTCGTGGCGGCGGCTGTTGCCGAAGGTCGTACGGTCCTGCGTGGGGCAGAAGAGTTGCGCGTCAAGGAGTCCGACCGGATTCAAGTGATGGCGGACGGTTTGCTGGCGCTGGGTGTGAAGTGCGAGCCAACACCAGATGGCATCATCATTGATGGCGGTACTATCGGTGGCGGTGAGGTTCATGGGCATGGCGATCACCGTATTGCGATGGCCTTCAGCGTGGCTTCGTTGCGTGCAACCGCTCCAATCCGTATTCACGATTGCGCCAACGTGGCGACCTCATTCCCGAACTTTCTTGCGCTGTGCAAGCAGGTGGGCATGCGTGTAGCTCAAGAGGCGAACTCGTGATTTCGGCACCGGTTATTACCATCGATGGTCCTAGTGGTTCCGGTAAAGGTACCGTTGCCGGGATCCTGGCCAAGCGCCTGGGGTGGAATTTGCTGGACTCCGGTGCCCTGTACCGCTTGCTGGCTTTTGCTGCGGGCAATCACGGTGTTGCCCTCGATAACGAGGCGCTACTGGAGAAACTGGCTGCACATCTTGATGTGCAGTTCGTCGGGGCGACCGACGGCAAGCCCGCTCGCATCATTCTCGAAGGCGACGACGTGACTCACGCTATCCGCAGTGAGGCTGTGGCAGCTGGAGCCTCCAAAGTCGCGGCTTTGCCGGCTGTTCGTGATGCTTTGTTGCAGCGTCAGCGTGCATTTCAGGAGTTGCCAGGCCTGGTTGCCGATGGTCGTGACATGGGTACGGTGGTATTTCCTGATGCCCCGTTGAAGGTTTTTCTGACGGCCAGCGCTGAAGAGAGGGCCCGTCGCCGTTACTTGCAGTTGAAGGCAAAGGGCGATGATGTTAGTCTCTCGGGTCTGCTAGATGAGATTCGTGCCCGCGATGAGCGTGATACGCAGCGTGCAATAGCCCCGCTTAAGCCGGCGGCTGATGCCATACAGCTGGACTCTACGGAGTTATCCATCGAGCAGGTGCTGGAACGCATCATGAGTGAAATCGCACTTCGCGATATTGCCTGATGACCAAGAAAGCGTGCAGGAGACCAGAAATAGTCCTGCATGCCTTCTTTTATATAAACGTAACCCACATTGTCTGGAATGTGGCAGATGGGCGTATTCCTTCGCCCTTGATCAACAGGAATTAAAATGAGCGAAAGCTTTGCAGAACTCTTTGAAGAAAGCCTAAAAACCCTGAATCTTCAGGCTGGCTCGATCATCACCGCTATCATCGTTGATATCGATTACCAAGCTGGTTGGGTTACCGTTCACGCTGGTTTGAAGTCGGAAGGCCTCATCCCGCTGGAGCAGTTCCACAACGACGCTGGCGAACTGAACATCAACATCGGTGATGAAGTTCACGTTGCGCTGGACGCGGTCGAAGACGGCTTTGGCGAAACCAAGCTGTCCCGTGAAAAAGCCAAGCGCGCTGAATGCTGGATCGTTCTGGAAGCAGCCTTCGCAGCAGAAGAAGTGGTCAAGGGCGTTATCAACGGTAAGGTTAAAGGCGGCTTCACTGTCGACGTTAACGGCATCCGTGCGTTCCTGCCAGGTTCTCTGGTTGACGTTCGTCCAGTGCGCGACACCACGCATCTGGAAGGCAAAGAGCTGGAATTCAAGGTCATCAAACTTGACCAGAAGCGCAACAACGTTGTTGTTTCGCGTCGCAGCGTTCTTGAAGCAGAGAACTCGGCTGAGCGTGAAGCTCTGCTGGAATCCCTGCAAGAAGGCCAGCAAGTCAAAGGTATCGTCAAAAACCTCACCGATTACGGCGCATTCGTCGATCTGGGTGGCGTCGATGGCCTGCTGCACATTACCGACATGGCTTGGAAGCGTATCAAGCATCCTTCCGAAATCGTCAACGTTGGCGACGAGATCGATGTCAAGGTTCTGAAGTACGATCGCGAACGCAATCGTGTTTCCCTGGGCCTGAAGCAACTGGGCGAAGATCCATGGGTTGCTATCAAAGCCCGTTACCCAGAAAGCACTCGCGTTACCGCTCGTGTAACCAACCTGACCGACTACGGCTGCTTCGCTGAGCTGGAAGAAGGCGTTGAAGGTCTGGTACACGTTTCCGAAATGGACTGGACCAACAAAAACATCCACCCTTCGAAAGTCGTACAAGTCGGCGACGAAGTGGAAGTTATGGTTCTGGACATCGACGAAGAGCGTCGTCGTATCTCCCTGGGCATCAAGCAGTGCAAATCTAACCCATGGGAAGATTTCTCTGGCCAGTTCAACAAGGGCGATAAAATCTCCGGCACCATCAAGTCGATCACCGATTTCGGTATCTTCATTGGTCTGGACGGCGGCATCGACGGCCTGGTTCACCTGTCCGACATTTCCTGGAACGAAGTTGGCGAAGAAGCCGTACGTCGTTTCAAGAAAGGCGACGAGCTTGACACCGTTATCCTGTCTGTTGATCCAGAGCGTGAGCGTATCTCCCTGGGTATCAAGCAGCTGGAAAGCGATCCGTTCTCCGAGTACGTACAAGAGAACGACAAAGGCGCAATCGTTAAGGGCATCGTGAAAGAAGTTGACGCTAAAGGCGCCATCATCACTCTGGCCAACGATATCGAAGCTACTCTGAAAGCATCCGAAATCAGCCGTGACCGCATCGAAGATGCACGTAACGTTCTGAAAGAAGGCGAAGAAGTAGAAGCCAAGATCATCAGCGTTGATCGCAAAAGCCGCGTAATCCAACTGTCCATCAAGTCGAAAGACGTTGAAGACGAGAAGGAAGCAATCCAGAGCCTGCGCGACAAGCCAGCTACCTCTGAGATCGCTGCTGGTCCGACCACTTTGGGCGACCTGCTGCGTGCACAAATGGAAAAACAGAACTAAGTTCTGATTGACCATAAAAAAGGGCGACTTAGGTCGCCCTTTTTTGTGCCTGAGATTTGATAGCCAGGATAGCTACCGTCCATGAGTTCTTGTGTAGGCGTGTTTGCAGGTCGCTTATGATTTGGCTTGGGAAGGGCGGGGGTTTATGTCGAGCGAGCTGTGTGAGGGCTTGGGAGGTGGTTGCAGTGGGCTATAGTTATTACTTGGCCTGATGGAGGTTTGGAGGGGGGGCGACAAACTTTGCAAAGATAAGTCAATCCCTGGGCTGTTCAAAATCTATCGATCATGCTAAAACCTTTGAAGCGCTGATCTAGCTGCTTGAAAAAGAAGGGAAAAATATGACGAAGTCGGAGTTGATCGAACGAATTGTCACCCATCAAGGGCTGCTTTCATCCAAGGATGTAGAGTTGGCCATCAAGACTATGCTTGAACAAATGTCCCAATGCCTGGCGACCGGTGATCGGATTGAGATCCGTGGTTTTGGCAGCTTCTCGTTGCATTACCGAGCCCCTCGAGTTGGCCGCAATCCCAAGACTGGTCAGTCAGTCAGTCTGGATGGAAAATTTGTTCCTCATTTCAAGCCCGGCAAAGAGCTACGGGATCGAGTAAATGAAGATGAGGAAGACGACATTTAATCCTTCGTGGAACAGGAGTTGCCGATGCGTAGCGTCAAGCGTGCAGTGTTAGTGGTGTTTGCCCTGATTGTCATTTTCGGGATAGTGATTTTTATCCTCGAAAACCAGCAGCCCACAGCACTGGTATTTTTGGGTTGGCACACTGCGCAACTTCCGCAATCGCTGTTCTTTATCGGTGCTTTACTGGTTGGTATGGCTATCGGGCCTGCAATGGGTTTTGTGGCCTACAAACGCAAAGCTGCCCGATTGAAGCGTAAGCTGTTGGTCGAGTCTTAAGGCTGCCTTTCCAGGTCTCTCATATGGATAGTGTGAGAGGCTTTTGTGCGTCGAGTGATATCCGAAAAGTAAGCGCCGCAATCAAGCTGGGCTTGTAATTTGGGATATTTCCTACAAGTTGCTAGCTTGCATTGCTTAGTGGATCTGGCAGAGTGCTCGACTCTCAGTACTTGGCGCGTACTCGTGCGCTCATTGATATTTACGTAGGATGCAAAAAATCCATAATCTCGAGTCTATTCAAGGGGTTTTTGTTGTTCGATTTTTCATTTTTGTTATGAGGCTTCTTTCGGTTTCGATCTGCAGTGCTCATGTTTCATTGGAGTATTGTCTGATTAGGTGAGGTTGCTCATCTTGTCAAAGTTGTATTTTATTCAGGATAAAGGTTACGACTGTAGTTCTGCATGTTGTAACTGTATAGCGGTCGGCTCCCTATTTTCAGACAAGTATCTGCGGTATTCCCGCCTGAAAATCAGAGTAAACCGATTTATCAATCGGAGCTTACGTTAGGCGTGCAAGGTGCTTCCCCTTCCTGGTCCCCTAACCAATTCATATGATGAGTGTCATACATTGCCCTGGAATCGACGGGCATTCCGGTCTCCCTGTGTCCGCTGGTTTGTGTGGGGGGCGCTAACTCTCCTTTTAAAAGGGCGTAAACACAGGTTGCCGTGCGCTCGTCCGGTTGTACGCCAGTGGTCGCATAGTCAATTCCCTCAGGGCCATGCTGGGTAACAATGTGCTCTATCCAGGCTTTTGGGCACATGGAATACCTGTCGCGGTGATACAAAAATACGGCCTGCGAGGTGGTTTTGTTGAAATGGAGAGGGAGCGCTGTATCATTCGCGCAGGCGTTTGTATTTTAGGCATTGCTCTGGCCATGCAGATCAGCAAGCTGTGCGCAACTTTGTTTAGGTTATGTTTGGGCTATTGGCCCTGCTGCGGTTTAACCTCGTAGCGATGATCAGAACTCAACTGGTGCCATTGGCACAGGCGCTGCACGATGGTAAACACGGAAGAACCTATTAATGAGTCACCCATGCACATGACAAGCAGCGCAGCAACCCAGGACCCGGTTGCATCCCGGTCCGGCGACTGGTATCTGGTGCAATGCAAGCCAAGACAGGACGAGCGGGCAGAGGAGAACCTTCTGCGCCAGGGCTATAAGTGCTCACGTCCGGCCTGCCGCCGCGAGCGGTTGCTGCGCGGCCAGATGCAGCACGTTCAGGAGTCTCTCTTTCCTGGCTATCTTTTTATCCACATGCCTCAAGGTGCCAACTGGGCTCCGTTGCGCTCTACACGCGGCGTAGCACGGGTTGTGGCCTTTGGCGGTCGTCCCCTTGCAGTCAGTCATGAGTTAGTATCTCAACTACAAGACCGTGCAGAGAGTCACATCATCACCGCGTTCAAGCCCGGTGAAAAAGTCACCATCCTTGATCAAGGCTTTGCAGGTATTGAGTCCATATTCATGACTATGGACGGCGAAGAACGAGTTATTTTGCTTATCAACTTAATGAACCGGCAGCAACAAATCAGTTTGCCTTTGGCGAGTATCGCCAGCCGGTAGCCGTTTGGGCGCGACCTGGACAAAAAACGAATACCGTTCTCAGGGAATTGACAGTAAACCTTGGGGCGGTAGCGTGCTTTAAAAAAGAACACCAACAACCACCTGTCGGCGTTATAGGTGGTGGACCTTAATAGTTAAGGAAATGCTCGCAATATGAATACCATTAAGCGCAAAGGTATCATCCTTGCCGGCGGTTCCGGTACCCGCTTGCATCCGCTCACATTGGGTGTGTCGAAACAAATGTTGCCGATCTACGACAAACCCATGATCTTTTACCCGCTGTCAGTACTGATGCTTGCTGGCATGCGCGAAATCTTGATCATTTCCACGCCTGAAGATTTGCCATGCTTCAAAAAACTGCTGGGTGATGGCAGTCAGTACGGTATTGAACTCAGCTACGCCGAGCAGCTTAGTCCTGATGGATTGGCCCAGGCCTTTATCATTGGCGAAGAGTTCATTGGGAAAGACCCGGTCTGCTTGATATTGGGCGACAATATTTTTTATGGTCAGCATTTCTCTGACAACCTGCGCTCAGCCATGTCCAAAACGGCAGGGGCGACGATCTTCGGCTATCACGTGTCGGATCCTGAGCGTTTTGGTGTTGTGGAGTTCGACAGTGCCGGACGTGCCCTCAGCATCGAAGAAAAGCCAGTCAAGCCCAAGTCGAACTATGCCGTCACCGGTTTGTACTTCTACGACAACCAAGTGGTCGAGATAGCCAAAAAAATTAAGCCATCGCTACGCGGCGAGCTTGAAATTACAGATGTGAACAGTGCGTATCTTGAGCAAAAGCAATTAACGGTTGAAATGCTGGGCCGTGGATTTGCCTGGCTGGACACTGGGACCCATGAGTCTCTGCTGGAAGCCAGTCACTTTGTGCATACCATTGAGCAGCGTCAGGGTTTGAAGGTAGCGTGTCTGGAAGAGATTGCTTTCAATAACCGTTGGATTACACCCGAGATATTGGCGTCTCAGGCTGAGAAACTGAAAAAGACAGGTTATGGACAATACCTGACCAAGTTGTTGTCGTCTGAGAGAGTCTAACAATGAAATTTATAGCTGCTGAACTTCCGGGCATCGTAATTATTGAGCCCGATGTTTATGAAGATGAGCGTGGCTGGTTCATGGAGAGCTTTAACTTGCGGCGCTTTGAAGAGGGTTTGCAGCGCTTGGGTCTACCCCTGCCCGGGCCTTTTGTACAAGATAATCACTCCTGCTCCAAAAAGGGTGTGCTGCGAGGATTGCATTATCAACTTGAGCCTTTTGCGCAAGGCAAATTAGTGAGTGTTACCCAAGGTGCAGCGTTTGATGTGGCTGTTGATATCAGGCCGGGATCACCCTCGTTGGGCAAGTGGTTTGGCGTGGAATTAACGGCAGTCAACAAAAAAATGCTGTGGATCCCAGCTGGCTTCGCTCATGGATTTCTTGCGCTCGAAGACAATACCCAGTTCTGCTACAAGACTACAAATTATTATAATAAAGACTCGGAGCGTAGTGTGTATTGGGGTGACAAGGGCATCAATATAGAATGGCCAGTTATGGATACGTATTTTGTAAATGCCAAGGACCAAGAGGCGCCTTTGTTGCAGATTTAAGAAGTCACTCAGCAGGATCTCTGTAGCAAGTATTCACTTTGTTGAGCCTGCGGTTGTCAATGTGCACGCTGGGTGCGGCCTGAGTGCAGGCGCGTGATACGCTGCCTGCACTGGGGTATCCAGTCGTAGTTAAAGTCTAAGTTAAGGTGGCGTGATGAAGAAGATTTTGGTAACTGGAGCAGATGGGTTTATCGGGTCGCACCTGACCGAGCTTTTGGTTCGGGAAGGGTACGAAGTCAAGGCCCTGTCTCAATATAACTCGTTCAATTATTGGGGCTGGCTGGAAGATGTGAGCTGCCTGAAAGATATTGAAGTCTTGAATGGTGATGTTCGCGATCCACACTACTGTAAGCATATTACCAAGGGTGTTGATGGGGTGTTTCACCTTGCCGCATTGATTGCCATCCCCTACTCGTATGTTGCGCCTGACAGTTATGTTGATACGAACGTCAAGGGCACGTTGAATATTTGTCAGGCTGCAATCGACAATGGCGTGCAACGGGTAATTCACACGTCGACCAGTGAAGTTTATGGCACTGCACAATATGTCCCGATTGATGAAAAACACCCACTTCAAGCACAGTCGCCCTACAGCGCCTCGAAGATGGGCGCTGATGCCATGGCGATGAGCTTTTTCAATGCTTTCGATCTTCCATTGACCATTGCCCGTCCGTTTAATACTTACGGTCCCCGTCAATCCGCGCGAGCCGTTATTCCAACGATTATCACGCAAATTGCCAGTGGCAAGAAACAGATCAAACTGGGTGATGTCTCGCCAACGCGGGATTTCAATTATGTGGCGGACACCTGCCGCGGTTTTCTGGACCTGTTGCGTTGCGAGAAGGCGGTCGGTGAAGTCGTTAATATAGGCTCCAACTACGAAATTACGGTAGGCGATACCCTCAATCTCATTCGTGAGCTGATGGGCAGTGATGTGGAGTTTCTGGTGGATGATCAGCGCTTACGCCCAGAGAAGTCAGAAGTGTTCCGCTTGTGGTGCGACAACACCAAGATTCACGGCCTGACAGGCTTTGAGCCGCAGTACTCAATTCGCCAAGGACTTCAAGAAACCATTGACTGGTTTACCCGTCCCGAGAACCTGGCCAAGTATAAAGCCGATCTATACAACGTCTGAGGGGCTGTCATGCTCGACTCACTTGTGAAGTTTGTGCGGGAACAATATCGCACAAATGAATTCATTCCCTTGCATGCGCCTATCTTTGCCGGGAACGAAAAGCGCTACGTCCTGGAAACTGTCGACTCGACGTTTGTTTCCAGCGTCGGTGCGTTCGTTGATCGTTTCGAGCGTGACATGGAGGCCTATACTGGCAGCTCCCGCGCTATCGCAACAGTCAATGGTACAGCCGCGCTGCATATCGCCTTGCTGTTGGCCGGGGTCAAATCCGGTGATTTAGTCCTCACTCAGCCGCTGACTTTTGTCGCTACTTGCAATGCGATTGCCTACTGCGGGGCCGAGCCGGTATTTATCGATGTAGACAAGCATACGCTGGGGCTTTCGCCGGTTGCCTTGGAACACTGGTTGCAAGAGCATGCCTACCTGGATGGAGACGGTGTCTGCAGGGTGAAAAGTTGTAACAGAGTGCTCCGTGCCTGTTTGCCAATGCATACATTTGGCCATCCGGTGGAGCTTGATCTGCTGGTTGAGGTCTGTGGGCGCTGGGGGCTTGCGCTGGTTGAGGATGCCGCAGAGTCACTGGGCAGTCTTTATAAAGGGCGTCATACCGGTACGTTCGGTTGTGTCGGCACGTTGAGTTTTAACGGTAATAAGACCATCACTACTGGCGGCGGTGGCATGATCCTGACCGATGATGTACTGGGCGCTCGAGCAAAGCACATCACGACAACGGCGAAAAAGGCTCATCCATACGAGTATGTTCATGATGAGGTTGGTTATAACTATCGGCTGCCGAATCTGAATGCCGCCTTGGGGTGCGCCCAGCTTGAGCAGTTGGACTCTTTTATTGCAGCCAAACGAACCCTGGCAGGGCGTTACCAGGCATTCTTTGCGCACAGTCCGTTTCAGTCTGTTGTAGAACCCCCAGGAAGTCGTTCCAATTACTGGCTCAATGCCGTGATTTGTGAAGATCTCGCGCAGCGCGATGAGTTGCTGGCATTCAGCAATCAGGCTGGCGTTATGACGCGGCCAATCTGGAAACTGATGACCCATTTGCCTGCTTTTACTTCGAGTCTGCGGGGTGACTTGAGCAATGCGCTATGGCTGGAAGAGCGGGTTGTCAATCTGCCGAGCAGTGTTATACCGGAGTTGCAGGTTTGAAACGTAAAGTTGCAGTGTTTACCGGGACGCGTGCAGAGTACGGTTTGCTCTATTGGCTGATGAAGGATATTCAGGCAAGTGAGCAATTGGCGTTGCAGGTGATTGTGAGCGGGATGCATCTCTCACCTGAGTTTGGAGAAACCTGGAAAGGCATCGAAGTTGACGGTTTTCCCATCGATGCCAAAGTCGAAATGCTCCTGTCCTCCGATAGCGACGTAGGTGTCGTTAAGTCCATGGGACTCGGGACCTTGGGTTTTGCTGATGCCCTGGACCGATTGCGGCCCGACGTTCTGGTTGTGCTTGGAGACCGTTTCGAAGCGTTGGCAATTGTACAGGCCGCTCTGATCATGAGGATTCCTGTCGCGCACCTGCATGGAGGCGAAATTACCGAGGGCGCTTACGATGACGCCATTCGTCACGCTATCACCAAGATGGCGTATTTCCATTTTGTGGCCACCCCAACTTATCGCCAGCGCGTTATCCAGATGGGTGAGTCCCCAGAGCGGGTATTTAATGTTGGGGCGATAGGTCTGGACCATTTACTGCGTAGCCCGCGAATGACCCGGAAGGAGTTGTCCGAGAGCCTTGAGTTTGAACTTGATTCGGCTTTTCTGTTGGTGACTTACCACCCGGTCACAATGCTTGCAGAGGATCCGGTGCAAAGCTTCAATGCGCTGCTGTCCGCCCTTGATCAGTTTCCCGGGCACAAAATCATTCTTACGTATCCCAATGCAGATAATGGTGGGCGCGCTATTGTTCCGTTGCTGGAAGACTATGCCCTGCGCAACCCGGGACGCGTCAAAGCGATTCCTTCGCTCGGTTTCAGGCGCTATTTAAGTGCAGTGGCGATGGCCGATGGAGTAGTAGGTAACTCTTCTAGTGGCATCATAGAAGTACCGGCTTTCGGTGTTCCGACGGTCAATGTTGGTTCGCGCCAGGCCGGTCGTCTCGCTGCTGCCTCCGTGATAAATTGCGAGCCTGATGCAAGATCGATCGAAGCTGCGATTCGCCGAGCGTGCTCTGCTGATTTTGCCAGTGACTGCAAGGAAGTTGTCAATCCTTACGGGGCCGGTAATGCTTCCCAGAGCATTGTTGATGTGCTCGAGCGCTTCGATGGAACCTACCACAAGTCATTTCACGATTTGAGTTAAACGATGAAAGCATCCAACGAAGACTCGGTATATATCATCGCTGAAGCAGGCGTAAACCATAATGGTGAGCGTGATCTGGCGTTCGCGCTTGTTGATGCGGCTGCGGCTGCAGGTGCCGATGCCGTAAAGTTTCAGACTTTTGACGCCGTGCGTTTGGCCTCCAAGGCCGCGCCCAAAGCTTCATATCAAAAGCAGAGCACGGATGCGCAAGAAAGCCAACTCGCGATGCTCAAGAGGCTTGAGTTGCCCAAGGAGTGGCATTTCGACTTGCAAGCGCATGCGCGCCGCGCAGGTATCGAGTTTTTGTCTACCGCATTTGATACGCAGAGCCTCAAGTTTCTGTGCGGAATGGGTTTGCCATTTTTCAAGGTTCCCTCGGGTGAGCTCACGAATGGTCCGCTACTATGGCAATTTGCACACACTGGCAAAAAGCTCGTGCTATCTACGGGCATGGCTACTCTCAGCGAGGTAGAGCAGGGGCTGGCGATTGTGGCGCATGCCATGATCTTTGACCGCGAGCCTGTTGATATGGACGAAGTCTGGCGAAACTGGAGTCGCGTTGAGGCTCGTCAGCGTCTTCAGGGTCATGTCACGTTGCTTCATTGCACATCTCAGTACCCGACGCCCTGGGCTGAGGTCAACCTGCGGGCAATGGACACGCTGAAAGCATTCGGTTTGCCGGTGGGTTACTCTGACCATACCGAAGGCAGCCTGATATCCATCGCGGCAGTGGCGCGCGGTGCCAAGCTCATCGAAAAGCACTTCACGCTGGATCAGTCTATGTCGGGGCCGGACCATAAGGCATCGCTGGAGCCTGACGAGCTGAAGTTCATGGTCAGTCAGATTCGCACCTTGGAGTTAGCGCTTGGGGATGCATGCAAAGCACCTCAGCCCAGTGAGTGGGATACCCGTAAAGCGGCTCGTCAGCAAGTGGTTGCAGCAAGAGACATCAGTGCTGGCGCAATCATATCCAGAGATGACCTTACAACCGCTCGCAGTAGTTCCGGCTTGCCGCCTACGGCTTTGTGGGGGCTTGTTGGTACTCGCAATCAACGGGCCGTGGAGGCCGGTGAGATTGTTGAGCAATGAATGCCGGGCCTAGTGAGTCGATGACGCTGGTCATGCTGGGGGCGGGTGGGCACGCGAAGGTGTTGCTTTCTCTGGTAATCGCCAGTGGTCGTCAGGTGCAGGGTATCTGTGATCCTGAGCTCTATCGACGGGGCATTGTCACGTGGCGCGGGATCCGGGTCTTGGGAGGGGACGAGGCACTGGATCAACTCGATTGCGCAAATGTAGGATTGATCAACGGGATCGGGCAGGTGGTCGGGAGTAACCTGCGCCAAAAGATTTATGAGCGTGCAGTGAGTAAGGGATTTCGGTTTCCAGTACTTGTGCATCCTACGGCGTTTGTCGACGGATCTGCGGTTTTGGCGGAAGGTGTACAGGTAATGGCGGGAGCCATTATCCAGCCGGATGTGAAAATAGGCAGCAACACGATAATTAACACCAGAGCCAGCGTGGACCATGACTGTAATGTGGCTGCTCATGTGCATATCGCCCCAGGCGCGACCCTGTGTGGAAACGTTCAGGTGTCAATCTGTGCTTTTATCGGTGCTGGCGCGACAGTGATTCAAGGCCTGGTGGTTGGAGAGTATGCAGTTGTCGGTGCCGGCGCCGTGATGCTTCGTAACTTGCCCTCGCGGTATATTTTGTTAGGGCAAGCACCTCGTTCCAGACCTGTGTCGGACGAGTAAATAAAGAGAAGGTATTTAATGAAGCAGTGGGAGTTAACACTCGTTGGTCCAGAGTGCTCAATGGAGGAAGCCATCGCGACGCTTGATCGGGTTGCGGTCCGTATTGTCATGGTTGTCGATCAGGAACGACGCCTGTTGGGCACTCTAACCGATGGCGATGTCCGCCGGGCCTTGTTGAAGCAGCGCCCGTTGACGGCACCTATCCGGGAAATCATGTGCATCACGCCGCGTACGGCAGGTCTGGGCTGGAGCAGGGAGCGAATACTGGCGGTGATGGAAACCTATCAGTTACTACAGCTGCCTGTAGTGGATCCCCTCGGACAAGTTATTGGTCTGGAAACATTGCACGACTTGCTGCATAAGCGACGCCGGGATAATCCAGTGTTTTTGATGGCTGGAGGCTTTGGCACTCGCTTGCGGCCATTGACCCAGAATTGTCCAAAACCTCTGCTGAAAGTCGGGGAAAAACCGATCTTGGAGTTGATTCTCGAACGGTTTATCAATTCCGGTTTCCACCGCTTTTTTATCTCCACCCATTACATGCCGGAAATGATTCGTGAGCATTTTGGCGATGGCAGCCAATGGGGCGTATCGATTCGTTATATTCATGAAGAGGTTCCTCTAGGTACTGGTGGAGCGCTGGGATTACTGCCCCATGATGAAATTGATCTGCCCCTATTCATGATGAATGGTGACCTGTTGACTACGCTCAACTTCGAGAATCTTCTGGAGTTTCATGAAGGCCATCTTGGCGCGGCGACCATGTGCGTGCGTGAGTATGAGTATTGCGTGCCTTATGGCGTTATTCAGAGTGACGGGCATCGTATTCAATCGATGGTCGAGAAGCCGATTCAACGCTTTTTTATCAACGCCGGAATCTATCTGCTTTCTCCTGAATTGGTGAAGAGTGTTGCAGCAGATAAACGAGTGGATATGCCGACCCTGCTGGAGTATGAAATTGCCGCCGGTCGTGACGTCAATATGTTCCCGGTACATGAATACTGGCTTGATATTGGTCGTATGGAAGACTTTCAGCGTGCTCAGCAAGAGTTAGGCGGGCTATGAGCAAGCAGGCGACCTATCTGGTTATTGGTAGCGGAAGTATTGCCAAAAGGCATATTGGAAATATTAAAAAGCTTTTTGTTTCAGCCCGCGTCGGCTGTGTTTCTGCATCAGGCAGAGAATTGTCCGCGGATGACGTTGGCGATGATACGGTCATCTACGGTTCCATGGATGAGGCGCTTGACGACAATCCGCTGTTCGGCATTGTTGCTTCGCCAGCGCCTTTGCATGCGGCCTATGCGGCGCAGTTACTCAGCAGGAAGATACCGGTTCTGATTGAAAAACCGTTATCAGACTCGCTACAACGATATACGGTTTACCGTGATGTACTGGCAGCTCACAAAGACCGAATTGAGATTGCCTACAATCTGCGATTCATGTCTTCGGCGCTGAAGTTCAAAGCGCTATTGGACTCGTGCGCCGTAGGTGAGGTGCGCAGCGTCAGCGTTGAGGTTGGGCAGTATCTGCCAGACTGGCGCCCCTCGAGTGATTACCGTAAAAATGTGTCAGCCCAACGTGAGTTGGGTGGTGGGGTCTTGCTGGAACTCAGTCATGAACTGGATTACCTCGGCTGGCTATTGGGTGGATTCGAAACGGCCTATTGCGTCGCACGAAATACGGGCGCTTTGGAAATTGATGTCGAAGATACTGTCGATGCGCTGCTGGTTCGTTCAGATCGGCTTGCGGTTAATGTGCATATGGACTTTCTTCAGCGGGCTCCGGTACGGACCTGCAAGGTTGTCGGACAGCAGGGGACCCTTGTATGGGATATTCTTAATAACGGAATTATCCTGCACACAGGCCGTGATCAGTCGCGTGTACTGTTCGAAGATCCTGACTATGACCGTAACAACATGTACCTTGATCAGCTTCGTCACTTTTCTCGGGTTGCACAAGGTTTGGCAGCGCCCGTTATCGGACTTGACGATGGACTCCAGACACTTTGTCTGATTGAGGCCATGAGAAAATCTGTTGCTACAGGCCAGGCTGTCAAAATCGGAGATATTCAAGCGTGAATGTATACGCCTTTATTTTTGCACGGGGCAACTCCAAAGGATTGCCAGGAAAGAATATAAAATATTTAGGCGGTCACCCTTTGATTGCTCACTCCATCAGAGTGGCGCAGCAGGTGGTCGGCATTGACAAAATCTTTGTGTCTACCGATTCAGACGAAATTGCCGCTGTGGCTGAAGCCTATGGCGCCAGCGTGATAAAAAGACCTGCTGAGCTGGCAACAGATATCGCGCCTGAGTGGCTGGCATGGCGACATGCGATCACTTACCTGCGTACTGAGGGGCATGAGTTTGATGTGTTTGTCAGTTTACCGGCGACCAGTCCGTTACGCAGCGTCGAGGATGTAGAGCAGTGCCTGGCTTGTCTGGATAACAATACGGATGTCGTGGTCAGCGTGACGCCAGCATCGCGCAGCCCCTATTTCAACATGGTCGTACGCGATGCTCAAGGTGCCAGCAAGTTGGTATGTGCCGGTGAGAACGTGCACCGGCGGCAGGACGCACCGGCAGTTTATGACATGACGACAGTGGCTTATGTGGCTTACCCCGAATTCATTTTAAATAATGAACGTATCTTTTCGGGTCGTGTAAGGTCAGTTGTGGTGCCGCGTGAGCGGGCGGTCGATATCGATGATATCTATGACTTCAAAATGGCCGAGATGCTCCTGGCGGATAAAGAGAGAACCGATGTTGAAGGATAAGAAGTTTCTGATTGCCGGAGCGGGCGGGTTGCTGGGCAGCAAACTGACGGCTGCTCTGGTGGCTGACGGAGCTCATGTCATTGCTGCTGATATCAATCAGGCACTAATGACAGAGCGTTTAGTGCAGCAAGGGGTGGATGCAAGTAGCGCATCGTTGACCTGTGTAACACTTGATCTGAACGATGAGCCATCCGTGCAGGCATTATTCGCCAATCTGCGCGGTGTCGATGGCGCAGTCAATTGCTCGTACCCGCGCAACAAACGCTACGGCGCCAAATTGTTTGATGTCACCCTTGCTGACTTCAATGAAAACGTGTCTTTGCACTTGGGCTCATCCTTTCTCTTTATGCAACAGTGTGCTGTGTATTTCAAACGTGAGCAGACGCCATTTTCCCTGGTGAACATATCCTCCATTTATGGTGTTGTGGCTCCAAAGTTTGAAGTCTATGACGACACATCCATGACCATGCCTGTTGAGTATGCTGCTATCAAGTCAGCGCTTCTGCACCTGAGCAAGTATTTGGCCAGTTATGTTTCAGATAGCGCATTCAGGTCGAATAGTGTAAGCCCTGGCGGCATTTTTGATCATCAGCCCGAGCAATTTCTTGAGCAGTACAAGAAGCAAACGCTGGGTAAAGGCATGCTCGATATTAGTGATGTGCTCGGTTCGATAAAGTTTTTGCTTTCTGATCACGCTCGTTACGTCAATGGCCAGAACATCATCGTCGATGATGGTTTTAGCCTGTAATTTTATGCTCACTAAAGAAATTGTCCAAATATGTTGAATTTTTTACTGGTAGGCGCGGGTCAGTTGGGCAGTCGTCACCTGCAAGCGTTGGCGCTTGCGGATTTTTCTGATATTTGCATCCAGGTGGTGGAGCCATCTGCACAAGCTCGCAAGGTCGCTCAAGAACGCTGGGAACAGGTTGCCAAGAGCGAAAATATCAAGTCGATTGAGTTCTTGGCCGATGTGTCCAAAGTCAATTGCAGCATCGATTTTTGCATCATCGCAACCAATGCGGACTGTCGCTTACAGGTGCTTAAGGATTTATTTGCGAGCACTAGTGTTCGCCAGCTAGTCCTCGAAAAGGTGCTTTTCCAGTCAGTCGCACAGCTGCAAGAGGCCAGTCGGCTTCTCGCTTCGCTGGAAACGAAAGCGTGGGTGAACTGTCCGCGCCGAATGTTTCCGATTTACCAAGAGCTGCAAAAGCGCCTGGCGAATGAGCAAACCCTAAACCTGCAGGTTCGGGGCAGCAACTGGGGGCTGGCCTGCAATGCGATCCATTTTATCGATCTGTGGGCGATGCTCGGAGGTGATCAGAGCTATGCACTTGATACTGACGGCCTTGATGTCACGCCCGTTGAAAGCAAGCGCCCCGGTTACAAAGAAGTATCAGGAACAGTGACCGGTACGTCGGGTGATAGCGGCTTTACCTTAACATCGACAGTGGGCTCCGAAACGGAGCCGCTGAGCATCCGTATTGAAACGGAAAACTTTATAGTCAATGTCAATGAGTCAGCAGGGCAGTGTACGATCCAGACTAAAGAAACGGCAGAGGAGGAAATACTTGCATTTGTTGTCCTCTATCAAAGCCAGTTGTCTCACGAGATTGGCAGACAGCTATTTAGTAATGTGAGTGGGCATTGTACGCTGACCTCCTTTAACGAGTCTGCCTCGTTGCATGAGCCTTTCCTTAGTGGTTTGCTTGATTATTTCAACAAGCAAGATGGCCATACCCACACCCTTTGCCCAATCACCTGACTCAGGTTTATCATGATTTTACTAGTCGGTGCCGGCCCGATGGCCGTTCAATATGCAAAAGTGCTGCAAGGCATGGAAAAGCCCTTCGTTGTTGTCGGGCGCAGTCAGCAATCTGCGGACGCTTTCAACACCCAGGTGGGTGTTCAGCCGCTTACCGGAGGGGTCGAAAACTTTTCCCCGTCGGTCCAACCCATTACCCATGCGATCGTCGCAGTCAGTGTTGAACAGTTGGAGTACTCCAGTACTTATCTTCTGAACAAGGGTGTTAAACACTTGCTGGTGGAAAAGCCGGGTGCTATGACCTTAGAGGCGATCGAACGAATCCAGGTGCTTGCGCAGTCACTGGGTGCTTCAATTTATATCGCTTACAACAGGCGGTTCCTGTCCTCTGTAATAAAAGCCCGTGAGTTGATCGAAGAGGATGGTGGCGTTACCAGCTTTAATTTCGAAATTACCGAGTGGTCTGACACTATTCAGAAAATACCCAAGGCTGAGGGCGTCAAGGAAAACTGGTTCTTTGCCAATACAAGTCATGTGACCGACCTGGCCTTTTACTTGGGTGGTAAGCCTCGGCAGATGGCTACATTTACCGCAGGAGACTTGCCTTGGCACAGCAGGGCTGCGCGCTTTGCGGGTGCGGGAGAAACAACAGACGGAGCATTGTTTTCCTATTCAGGCGATTGGGAGGCTCCGGGTCGTTGGGCGGTTGAAATATTGACCCGCTCGCGCCGTTTTATCTTCAAGCCGCTGGAAAAGTTGCAAGTGCAGCTTATCAACACTGTTGCAACAGAAGCCGTTGAGGTCGACTCCCGCTTGGACGTCGACTACAAGCCAGGGTTGTACCTGCAAGTGGAGCATTTTCTGACGTTGGAAAAGACAGGCTTGTGCACGCTGGAAGAACACCTGGAAAATAGTAAGCTCTATGCGCGAATTGCTGCGTATGTTTGAGTTTAGACAGGCGTCGAACAGCGTATCAGCCTTATGAGGCAGGAAGGACGTGCAGGCGTAATAACCTATGTGTTGGCAACTTACAGTGAGTTTGCGCTGGTGGCGCTGCTGACACTATTTTTCACTAATATGGCCAGCCAGCAGGCCCTCGCTGACTCAAGTGTCGCTTTTATTGTGATTTCCTACAGTACTTTTCTGGCGCTGGGGTTTCACAATGGCGTAATTCGGGATGGTGCGATCAGCGCAAGTGGCGATGAAAAAGACAATATCCTGCGACTTGAACTTTATTTTTCAGCGTTTGTCGCCTGCTGCCTAATCGTTGCTGCAGTGGTGGCGCGGGATAACTTTTACCTGATGGCCGGTCTGTTCATTGGCGGTGCCAATCATCTCAAAACTGCCTGCCAAACGGTATTCAGATTGCAGGGCAACGATGCATTGCTCAATACCTTGAACGTGGCGTGGGCTTCCGTTTTTTTTGTCTCGTTCTCTGTGCTGGCCTGGTTAGGCAGGGACATTGCGCTGGAGGTGAGGTTTTTCAGTGCTTGGGGCGCCTCAGCGGCATTGGTGATCTGCTCATTCTTTACATTCTGCTTATTTGCGCTGAACGCCTTTCGGCGGCAGGCCAATGCAAACGGGGCGCTGTTCTTCAACGTCTTGAACTCTTCAAAGTATATGTTTTTGATGTCCAGTGGTTTGGTGGTGCTGTTGACCTCCGATCGACTGGTGTTAAATATCTTGGGCGCTGCTGAGAAATTAAGAGCCGATTTTCAGTACGTTGATGTTCTGACCAATATTTACTTTTTGGGCATGACCTCAGTGCTGTATTACTTTACGCCCGGGCTGTTGAAACGCTTCAGTCGTGTTGGTGTGAAACAGCACGGGGTCTTTACGGCGATGGTAGCGAAGTACGTAACTTACTTGTTGGTGGTCGTGGTTGGCTTTGTCATTGCCATTGTCGTATTCCTTCTAATTATTCATAAGTTCAGTTGGGCGTTAGTAGGTGTGCTGGTGTCGATGTTGACACTAAAGACCTTGCTGATCTGTTTGGGCTTCGTATGTAATTTCTATTTGGCTCAGCGTCTGGAGCATGTTCTGGCTGTCGCCTACCTTGGCTTGATGGGGCTAGGGCTCTCGCTTTCCTTCCTTTATGGCTATGTGTTCATTGGCACGACGTTTATGGTGTTCTTGCCTCTGCTCAATGCTGTGCTCGTTGGTACTCTTGTGGTCTATCTGCTTAAAAGGATAAGTGTTCAAAACCGGCATGAAGAAAATACTTGTATTAACTGACTCTCTGGGGTTGCCTCGGGCAAAGCCGGAGCGGATAGATGATGAGCAATGCTGGACCTATCGCCTCGCTGATCAGTACGCAGGGCGTCACAGGTTTCGGATGGTCAGTGTGCCAGGTATGGACACCAATCAGTTGCTATCAATGGTGGATGACTACTATCAGGTCATCGAGGCCGATGTGGTGATCGTTCAGGTTGGGATTGTCGACTGCTACCCGCGTGCGATAAAGAAAAACGAACTGTCGTTATTATTGAGGGTGCCTGGCGTCGTCAGCCGGTTGGTCCATCGATGGGTGAAGCGAAACTATGCCAAGCTCATCGTCAGGCGTGGAATTCGCTACGTTCAGCCGAGTCAGTTCAAGGTCAATCTTCTGCGTCTTTGCGAGCGCTTTCCTCAGTCAATATTATTGATTGTCCCTATAGCACCTCCTTCAATTGCGTATATCAAAAAAAACCCCTGTATAGAAGCAGCAGTGGAGCAATATAACGCACTGCTGGCAGAACATTTTCCCAAGGGTTTTCTTGCGGAGTGTTACTCAGCCCGCGGTCAAGATATTTTCCTAAGTGATAACCATCATTTGAACGCGACAGGACATAAGCAGGTGTTTGAGGCTGTCAGTGCGGCCTTGGCGCGTTGTTGAAAGTTCTGAATACAGGATGTGGTAAAGCTATGTTATTTATGGTTATGGTATTCATGATGGTGGTATTCCTGGCGTTCAGGAATAAGGAAGTGCTATGCCCATCGAATATCGTCTTTGGCAGTTATTTTCTTTACTTGATCTTCCCTGGCACACTGTTTTATGTGCTGGAGTGGGTGGAGTGGGAGTACGTGCTGCCATGGGGGAAGGTTAACGATTGGTCGAGACTTTCTGATGAGGCGCTCCTGTCGTTTGCTTATGTGTTTAGTCTGTTTTTCCTGTTTACCCGGTCCTTAGAGCTTGCTCTGCCGCCGGCCTCGGCGCAGGAGTTGTTTACAACGTACCGTATCAGTCCGCTTATGTTATTTATCGGGAGCGCCCTGATTTTGACAGGGGCGGTGTATTTTTTTCAAGTCACTGGCGGCGCTGACGCATGGTTTAATAACTATAGCGACACCTACCTTGAAAACAAGAAGGGGTACGGTTTTCTTAATTTTTTATTGATCATGAGTTCGAATTTTCTGGCCTTTGTGCTCGCATTTTACTTGCGCACTCAGCGTCAGTTTCGTTGGTCGCTGGTTGTGTTTGTACTATTGGTCCTGGCCTTCTGTGCTTTCATTCAGGGTGTTAAAAGCCGAATTTTCTATTTTGCTATTTTCTTCAGCATACCGTGGTTGAGTGTGGCGAAATTGACCCTGAAGAAGGGCGCGTTAATTTTTTTCGGCTTTATCTTGATCTTCAGTTTTGCCATGTACTTTCGTTCGAATGGTTTTTACAGTACCCCAGAAATGTTGCTTGAGTATTTTTTGAGCTATTTCAATACGATTTTTCTGCATGACATGATCCTTAGGGATATGCCGCCCGATGTGTTTCTGACGATGAGTTACCCGTTGAATAAATGGTCGACCTTTGTCGGATTTGTGTCGGAGGAGTACTTGCACGACATCAGCCGTTGGCTGACGTCGATCTATTACCCCGAACAATGGTTCGAAGGGTCTGCGACCCAGCAGTGGCCGATAGAGACAGAGCTGTATTTGAACTATGGATACTATATTTTTTGGATTGTTCCGATATTTATTTATGCCCTTTATGTGGGTGGGCTGTATGCGTTCCGCTATCGGTTAGGGCCGGTGTTCTTGTTTATTTTTGTCTGCGAACTGCTATTTTTCCTCAGTATGTTTCGAGGGAGTATGTTGCAGTGGATTGCACCGTTTAATATGGCTTTTTACGGTGTTTTATTATTGTGCAGTCGCCTGCTTTTTATTCGAGTAAGTCCTGATGAGCCATAAGCGTCTCTCTGCATTACCCGCACTGATCCTTCAGGCATACGTGAACGAGGTCTGTCTTGATCGCTCGTTGAAGGCGAAGTTCCTGGCAGCGGAACCTTTGGCAGATACATTGCCTCAATACAAGATCATGCCGCTTTTGACTTTGCGCAAGCGTTACGGCAAGCCACTGCAGTGGGCGTTGTCACTGATGACTGTTTTGATCTTGCCGGTGCTTGCACTGGCTGCTTTAGGCAACGTGTTGATGGCACTGGTTTCCATGTCGCGCTTCTTTCACTGTGCCGTCACTGATTTGCCGCAAACGGTGTGCTTGCCCAATACCAAGCACTTGAAGCTGTTCCATTATCTATACAAAGACTTCGACCAACGCCCCCGATTCGAATGTCGACGACCTTGGGCGGTGCTGAGGTATCTCGAGGCCAAGGACTATCTGAGTGCTGTGCTGATTGTCTGGCGGGTAGTGCTGTCCATTCTGAGGTATTCGTCGCAACACGGCGTGCGGCGTCAGGATCTGATTTTTCATGCGTTGGATCTGCTGCCGCTGGTTTGGTTTTCTTTGTTTTTGTGCAAGGTTTCAGACTCAGGGCGGCATTTTGTTACTGATTGCAATTTGCAGCGCTGGGACTATATAGCGACCCATGTCACTGGCAACTGTTCGATTATTCAGCATGCTTACATCCACCCCGACCTTGAGTTCGCTCACCCATTTGGCGAGGTTGAATGTTTGTATATCTTTGACGCTGAGTTTGAGCAGGTTTTCTCACGATATTATCAATTTAGAAGAACTGATATCATCAAGCCTAGGCTTAAACTCGATGACATGGGCAGTGACAAAGAGGTGCTTTTTTTAGCCTCGTCCGCTCCGTTTCTTGAAGTGGAGATAAATTTTATTGAGCGTGTCAAGCGTGAATTTGATTTTTTTATTGTGGTTAAGCTTCATCCCCGCCACGTTTACGATGAGTCGGTCTCACGGCTGACGGCATTGGCCGACCATGTGGCTGCGCCTGCGGTATTCCCGGACTGCGATTATCAGGTTTCTTATGATTCATTCTTGGGGTATGAGTACAAGGCGCTAGGGAAAAATGTTTTGTTTCTAAAGGATGAGCGCTCGATACAAATGTTTATGGAGCGCGGCAATGCCAATGGCGAGTTTTGAATGGGGGGCCTCATGAGCTACCAAATATGTAATACGTGCATCATGGATACGTCCGACCCTCACATCAGCTTCGATGCACAGGGCAGCTGTGAATACTGTGGAAACTTTCGGACCAACATCCAGCCCAACTGGCACGTCGATGCCCGGGGTGAGGCTGAGTTGATGAAGGTTGCCGAGCGGATCAAGGCTGATGGTAAAGGACGCGACTTTGATTGCATCATCGGCTTGAGTGGCGGGCTGGACAGCTCTTATCTTGTATACTTGGCCAAGGAAAAAATGGGCCTGAGGCCGTTGCTTTTTCACGTCGATGCCGGTTGGAATACCGACCAAGCTGTTGGCAATATTGAGAAGCTGGTTGACGGTCTGAACCTGGATCTTTATACCGAGGTAATCAATTGGGAAGAGATGAAAAGCTTGCAGCTAGCTTTTTTAAAGGCTCAGGTTGCTGATCAGGATATTCCCCAGGATACCGCTTTTTTCTCCGGGCTGTATAAATTTGCCAAGGCGCACAAAATCAAATATGTGTTGACCGGAGGTAACTTTTCTACCGAGTGCTGCCGTGAGCCCGAAGAGTGGGGCGCTTATCCGGGTATCGATAAAACGCTGATTAATGATATTCATAAAAAGTTTGGCTCGCGCAAGTTGAAAAGCTTCCCGATTGTGGATGTCTTGGCCTACAAAATTTACTACCGCTATGTTCTCGGCATGCAGGTGGTGCGGCCCCTAAATTTGTTGCCCTACATCAAGAAAGATGCGGAAGAGACACTGGAGCGGCTGTTCGGCTGGAAGAAATTTCAGCATAAACATCATGAGTCTCGCTTTACCCGGTTTTACGAAGATTACTGGATGCCTCGCAAGTTCGGTTATGAAAAGCGTCGAGCGCACTTTTCCAGCTTGATCATGACCGGCCAAATGACCCGTGATGCGGCCTTGGAGCGAATTTCCCGGCCCGAACTGGATGAGCAATTCTTGGCCTCGGAGTTTGAGTATGTCGCCAACAAGCTCGATTTAAGTGTGGATGAGCTGCAAGCGCTGTTTGACGGGCCGAATAAAACATTCCACGACTATAAGAGCAAACGTTTCCTGATCGGTCTGGGGGCGCGTGTGCTCGGTGCGCTGGGTCTGGAAAGAAGACTGTTCAGATGATTACCATAATCGATTATGGGCTGGGCAATATTCAGGCTTTTGTGAATGTCTACAAACGCCTGCATATCCCCGTGGTTGTGGCCCGCACCCCGCAGGAGTTGCTGGGCGCCAGCAAGCTGATATTGCCGGGCGTCGGTGCGTTTGATCATGCCATGGCGCTGTTGAATGCCTCCGGCATGCGCGATACGCTCGATGAGTTGGTGCTGGTAAAGAAAATTCCGGTTGTTGGTATCTGTGTTGGTATGCAGATCCTTGCAGACTCCAGTGAAGAGGGCGTCTTGCCTGGGCTTGGTTGGGTACCTGGGCGGGTACGACACTTTCGCTCCGTGCCGGGGCTGGAGCGTCTTGCGCTGCCTCACATGGGCTGGAATGACGTCCAGCCATTGCACTCCAATCCCTTGTTCAAAGGGTTTGAGGACGAGGCACGTTTCTACTTTTTGCATTCGTTTTACTTCGAATGTAATCAGCAGTCCCATGCAGCGGCCCGTGCTTCATACGGGTTGGACTTCAGTTGTGCAGTAGCTGTGAATAATGTTTATGGCGTTCAGTTCCACCCGGAGAAGAGCCATCACTGTGGAGTAGGTCTTCTTAAAAACTTCGCGGAACTATGAAATGTTAAGACCTAGAATTATCCCCTGCTTATTGATCCAGGACAGAGGGCTGGTAAAAACCGTGTGTTTCAAGGATCCCAAGTATGTGGGGGACCCGATCAACGCGGTGAAGATATTCAATGAGAAAGAAGCCGATGAGTTGATCGTGGTGGATATCGACGCCACTGTTAATGGGCATGAACCTAACTACAGGCAGATCGCCCATTTGGCTGCTGAATGTCGAATGCCTTTGTGCTACGGCGGCGGCATTCGTACCCCTGAGCAAGCCAAACGGATTATTGCATCGGGCGTGGAGAAGGTCGCTATCAGCGCTGCGGCGTTGGAAGACCCACAGCTGATCACTCGGATTGCTGATGAAATCGGCCGACAAAGTGTCGTTGTAGTACTGGATCACAAGAAGCGCTTGCTCAGCAAACAACACGATGTCTGGACACACAACGGCACACGTAATACCAAGCGCAGCGTGCTGGATGTCGCTGTCGAGATGGAGCAGCTTGGCGCGGGCGAAATTGTGATCAACTCCATCGATAATGACGGTCGGATGAAGGGTTATGATATTGACTTGGCGACGGCGCTGCGCAAGGCGGTGAGTATCCCGGTCACTATTTTGGGTGGCTGTGGTTCACTTGAACATATGGGCGAGGTCATTGCGGCCTGTGGTGTTGTGGGTGTAGCAGCAGGCAGTTTTTTTGTGTTTAAAGGTACGTATCGTGCTGTGCTGATTAGCTACCCTGGTGCTGCAGAAAAGGATGCGCTGGTATTCTCGGCCTTGAAGTCAGACTGATTTTTTGCTGCCGCGAACCTCAGCGGTCGCGGTATTAGCCGTGTCAAACTTGGTGTGCGAGCGGTGAGCTGCTTGCTGGCAAGTGCAGGCGTGCGAGATGGCATGCTTCGAGTTTTTCCTGCACATGGGCTCGCCGCTTTGGCAGGGAAAATTGAGTCTGGCAAGGTGTGGCAATCAGCTCTTTTTCCTATGCATTCTGACGTCTCAAATTGCCGGAAAAGTAGATATCTTCGTTTTGAGCCGTGTTCTGACTGATTTGGAATTCATATAAAGGTTTGGGTGATTTATGTTTAACGGAAAAAAACTTCTCATATCAGGCGGTACCGGCTCTTTTGGCAATGCAGTCCTGAAGCGGTTTTTAGGAACGGATGTTGCTGAAATCAGAATTTTCAGTCGTGATGAAAAAAAGCAAGACGACATGCGCAAGCATTACAATAATCCGAAGTTGAAATTCTATATTGGTGATGTCCGAGATTACCAAAGTGTGCTGAATGCGACTCGTGGTGTTGATTATATCTTTCATGCGGCGGCACTCAAGCAAGTCCCGTCGTGCGAGTTTCACCCGATGGAGGCGGTGAAGACCAATGTTATCGGTACCGATAATGTGTTGGAGGCTGCGATTCAGAACGGCGTAAAACGGGTGGTATGCCTGAGCACCGACAAGGCGGTTTACCCCATCAACGCAATGGGCATTTCAAAAGCCATGATGGAAAAAGTCATGGTCGCCAAGTCCCGTAATGTCGACGAGACAAAAACGGTCATTTGCGGCACGCGTTACGGCAATGTCATGGCGTCCCGTGGTTCCGTCATCCCATTGTTTATTGATCAGATCAGAGCCGGCAAGGCGCTTTCAATTACTGACCCCAACATGACGCGTTTCATGATGACGTTGGCGGATGCAGTAGATCTGGTTTTGTATGCCTTTGAGCACGGAAATAACGGCGACCTTTTCGTACAAAAGGCCCCCGCGGCGACCGTAGAAACGCTGGCTCGTGCGCTTACCAGCATGATGGGGCAGGCGGATCACCCGATTCAGATTATTGGCACCCGCCACGGTGAGAAGTTGTATGAGGCGCTCTTGAGCCGAGAAGAAATGGCCTGTGCCGAGGACCATGGCAATTACTTCCGAATACCGCCTGATCTGCGCGATTTGAACTACAGCAAGTTTGTCGAGCAGGGCGAAGAAAGAATCTCCACCATGGAAGATTATAATTCCCATAACACCCTGCGCCTGGATATCGAGGGTATGCAAAAGCTGCTCCTGAAGCTGGAATTCATGCACGCTATCCAGCGTGGTGAACCTGTCACTCCGGAGGAGTAAGCAATGAAGGTACTGATCACAGGCGCCCAGGGCTTTGTCGCTAAAAACCTCATTGCGTTCTTGCGTGAGCGCCAGGATATTGAGGTGTTAGAATTTTCTCGGGGAGACAGCATCTCGTCTTTGAACGACAGATTGTTGCAAGCCGATTTTGTATTTCATTTGGCTGGTGTTAATCGGCCGCAATCGCCTGAAGACTTCAAAACCGGTAATACCGATCTTACCCGTGCAGTGTGTGACGGTATTGCAGCCAGTGGCAGAAGGATTCCGCTACTTTACAGCTCATCCAGTCAAGCAGCGCTCACTAATGCCTACGGAGAAAGCAAGCTGGGGGCTGAGCAGGCAGTGGTTGAGTTGGCGGCTGAGCATGGTATTCAGGTACATATTTTCCGGCTACCCAATGTCTTTGGGAAATGGGCGCGTCCCAACTACAACTCAGCAGTCGCGACGTTCTGCCATAATATTGCCCGTCATCAGCCAATCCAGATCAACACTCCTGACGCTGCTATTACATTGGCGTATATCGATGATGTAATCAGCCATTTCATTGCGGTGATGGATGGCAAGCTGGCAGGTGATCCCTTCATAACGGTTGAGCCTGCCTATGAAATCACCGTGGGAGCGCTGGCGATCCAGTTAACCGCTTTTCGCGATAGCCGCGAAACGTTGATAACGGAGGCCGTTGGCACCGGGCTGACGAGAGCACTTTATTCCACTTACCTCAGCTATGTGCCCCCCGAGTGTTTTACCTACGAGGTCCCTCAATATGGTGACCAGCGCGGTGTTTTTGTCGAGATGCTGAAAACCCGCGATGCGGGACAGTTCTCCTATTTTACGGCGCACCCTGGCATCACTCGAGGGGGGCATTACCACCACTCGAAGACTGAAAAGTTTCTGGTTATTAAAGGCCATGCGTGTTTCCGTTTCAGGCACATTGTATCAGGCGAGTTCTACGAGTTGTTCACCACCGGTGAAAAGCCGGAAATTGTAGAAACCGTTCCTGGCTGGACTCATGATATAACCAACGTCGGCCATGACGAGATGATTGTCATGCTCTGGGCTAACGAAATATTTGATCGTGAACATCCCGATACCTATGCCTTGCCTGTGGGCACTGAAGCCTAAACACATTTTCAAGTTGAGACAGTCATGAAAAAGTTGAAAGTTGTTACGGTTGTGGGCACTCGTCCTGAAATCATTCGTTTGTCGCGTGTCATTGATTCGCTCGACAGACATTGTGATCATGTCCTGGTGCATACAGGGCAGAATTATGACTATGAGCTGAACGAGATTTTTTTTCAGGATCTGGGTATTCGCAAACCGGATCACTTTCTCAATGCGGCGGGCAGCAGCGGAGCAGAAACCATTGGCAATGTAATCATTGCCGTTGACCGGGTTCTGGCTGAAGTTAATCCCGAAGCCCTGTTGGTATTGGGTGATACTAATAGTTGCATGGCCGTGATTCCGGCTAAACGTCGCAAGATACCTACCTTCCACATGGAGGCGGGTAATCGATGCTTCGACATGCGGGTCCCAGAAGAAATCAATCGTCGAATTGTCGACCACACGGCCGATATCAACCTTACTTACAGTTCAATTGCCCGTGATTACCTGTTGCGAGAAGGTCTGTCTCCGGACATGGTGATCAAGACCGGGAGTCCAATGTTTGAAGTGCTCAACTATTACCGTGACGGTATTGAAGCGTCGGGCGTGCTTTCACGTCTCGGGCTTGAAGCCGGCAAGTTTTTTGTGGTCAGTGCTCACCGAGAAGAAAACATAGAGTCGGACAAGAATTTTCTGAAATTAGTCGAAGTGCTCAATACCGTCGCGGCGCACTATGATTTACCGGTTATCGTGACAACTCATCCGCGCACGCAAAAGCGTGTTGATGCGATGGCTGTAACGTTTCACGCCAACGTACAGTTGCTCAAACCGCTGGGTTTCAAGGACTATAACAAGTTGCAACTGTCAGCAAAGGCGGTGCTGTCTGACAGTGGCACAATTAACGAAGAGTCCTCGATACTGAACTTCCCAGCCTTGAATCTGCGGGAGGCACATGAGCGTCCGGAGGGAATGGAGGAGGCTGCTGTCATGATGGTTGGCCTTGAGGTCAATCGAGTTCTGCAAGGCTTGAATCTGCTGGAAAGCCAGGGAGTGAGTGGTCATCGTACTTTGCGTCTTGTGGCTGACTACAGCATGCCCAACGTTTCGGAAAAAGTGGCCAGAATTCTTCACAGTTACACGGACTATGTGAATCGAATTGTTTGGAAGCGCTACTGAACGAGTTATTTAAATGTCTGAAGTGAAGATGAATATTTTGGTGGTGACGCAGTATTTCTGGCCAGAAAATATGCGAATAAATGACCTGGTGCGTGACCTGTCCGAAAAGGGGCATGAGGTCACGGTGTTGACCGGCCAACCAAACTATCCAGAAGGCAAAGTGTACGAAGCTTATCGCCAATCTCCGGCTGATTTCATGAGTTACGGGAGGGCGAAAGTGGTCAGGGTGCCTCTGGTTTCGCGGGGCAATAGTAGTATTCGTTTAATACTCAATTACCTTTCTTTCTTTTGCCTGGCGTCCACCTTGGGGGCCTGGAAATTGCGTGGAAAGCGCTACGACAGCGTTTTTGTTTATGCCGTTTCGCCCATTATGGCTGCTATTCCTGCGCTGGTCATTGGGCGACTGAAGCGGGCGCCGGTATTTATTTGGGTACTTGATCTCTGGCCTGAAACACTGCGGGCTGTCGGGGTTGTAAAGCATCCACTGCTGCTCAAGCCGGTAGGGGCGATGGTGTCATGGATTTATAACCGTGCTGACTATTTGCTTTTGCAATCTCATGGTTTCTTTGACAACGTCAGAAGCTACTGCACCAAGGATATTTCATCCGAGCGCGTGATTTATTTTCCTAGTTGGGCAGAGAATGATTTTTCTGACTCGGCGGTCGTTGGTTCTACGCTGCTTGAGCGCGATGACTCTGTATTCACTGTTGTATTTGCCGGGAATCTGGGCGAAGCCCAGGATTTTGCTGCAATCATCGATGCCGCAGAGTCGCTGAAGGGTAAAGCTCCCGTGCGTTGGGTCATTGTAGGTGACGGCAGGATGAGTCGCTGGTTGGCTGAGGAGGTGAGTGCTCGCAACCTGGATAACGTCCTTTTGTTGGGCCGTCATCCGTTAGAGGAAATGCCAGGGCTGTTTGCCAGTGCTGATGCATTGCTTGTATCGCTGAAGACCAATGACGTATTTGAAAAAACGATTCCTGGAAAAGTTCAGGCATATCTGGCTTCTGGAAAACCGATTTTGGGCATGATCAATGGCGAGGCTGCTCGTGTCATACAGGAGTCGGGTGCCGGTTTTTCATGCCCGTCGGGTGATGCTGCGGCGTTAGCCGGGATTACTCTGCGTTTGGCTGCACTGGATGTACCTGCCAGAACCAGAATGGGGGCGTGTGGCCGCCAATACTACGAGAGTAATTACTCGAAGCCTAAGCTGATGGCTCGCTTGGAAAAGCTGTTTCAAGATGCAACTTTACGTAAGGAGCATCGTTAATGTCGCACTCTGTATTTTTGACCGGAGCCACAGGCTTTGTTGGTGGAGCCGTGTTGCACCGGCTGGTGGAAGACGGTTATTCCATCACTGCTCCGGTAAGGTCAAGCTCGATTAAGCAGGAAAAGGGCGTTGCCTTCATCCCGTTCGACTCTTTTGCAGGTGCATGCTGGAGCGACGCGCTGGCTGGGGTGAAAACCGTTGTTCACTGTGCCGCTCGGGTGCATGTGATGAATGAGGCGGATGCTGATCCGCTGATCGCCTTTCGCCAGGTCAATGTTGAAGCCACCTTGAATCTGGCGCGGCAAGCTGTTGAGGCCGGCGTCCAGCGTTTTGTATTTATCAGTTCGATCAAGGTCAATGGCGAAGGGACGCAGACAGGAAGCCCTTACTCTGCCGATGACCAGCCAGTACCTGCTGACCCGTATGGTATTTCCAAAATGGAGGCTGAGCAGGCGTTGAGAGCGCTGTCCTCCGAAACCGCAATGGAGGTCGTTATCATTCGTCCGGTGCTGGTATACGGACCAGGTGTTAAGGCCAATTTTCTGAGTATGATGCGCTGGCTGGACAAAGGTGTACCTTTGCCTTTCGGAGCTATTCACAACAGCCGCAGCCTGGTGGCTCTGGATAATCTCGTCGACTTGATTGTAACAACCATCAGCCATCCTGCCGCTGCCAATCAGACTTTTCTGGTCAGTGATGGTGAAGACTTATCAACCACTCAATTGCTTCGTCGCATGGCGCAAGCGCTGGGTCAGACTGCGCGACTGTTACCTGTACCAAGCTGGATGTTGAGTAGTACAGCGACCCTGTTGGGTAAAAAATCATTGTCTCAGCGCCTGTGCGGCTCGCTGCAAGTGGATATCAGAAAAACACGCTCCTTGTTACAATGGGTGCCTCCGGTAACAGTTGATTCTGCGTTGAAAGCAGTTGCTGAGCATTATAGGAAACATATAAAACAATGATGTGCTGGTGGTTGTTCCCGATTGTTGCATTTGTGTCTTTTGCATTGACTGCAGTGTTACGGCGCTACGCATTGGTGCGCAGCATTATGGATATCCCTAATGAGCGAAGTTCTCATTCGGTGCCAACTCCGCGGGGTGGTGGCGTTGCAATTGTCATTGCATTCTTGTTGGCGCTACCGCTGTTAGGCTGGCTGAGTCTCCTGCCATCAGGTGTCATTTTGGCTGTGGGCGGGGCCGGGGCTTTGATAGCCGTAATCGGCTTTATGGATGATCACGGTCATATTGCTGCGCGCTGGCGTTTGTTGGGGCATTTCATTGCTGCCACCTGGGCTCTTTTCTGGCTTGGCGGGTTACCTGCGATCAACATGCTCAGCATGACGATTGATCTAGGCTGGCTGGGTGGCGTTCTGGCGGTTTTTTATCTGGTTTGGATGCTCAACCTTTACAACTTCATGGACGGTATTGACGGCATTGCCAGTGTCGAAGCGATTACGGTTTGCCTGAGCGCCTGTCTACTGTATGGCTTAAGTGGTTTTGAACATCTGGTCTGGTTGCCACTGTTACTCGCAATGGCGGTCGCAGGTTTCTTGTTCTGGAATTTCCCGCCAGCGCGGATTTTCATGGGCGATGCCGGAAGTGGTTTCCTTGGCATTGTTTTGGGCTGCCTGTCGATTCAGGCTGCGGCGGCTTCTTCGCAACTTTTTTGGGCCTGGCTGATTTTGCTGGGAACCTTCATTGTCGATGCGACCTTTACCCTGATCAGACGATTGATACGTGGCGACAAGGTATACGAGGCACATCGCAGTCATGCCTATCAATTTGCCTCGCGTCTTCATGGCAAACACTTGCCGGTGACGATGGCGGTGGTCTTGATCAATATTTTCTGGCTGCTCCCCGTAGCCTGGTGCGTAACTGTAATGGGGCTTGATGGTCTGTTGGGTGTGGTGCTGGCTTATCTGCCCTTGATGTACCTGGCGGTTAGATACCATGCCGGGGAACTGGAAGTTATCGATGGGCCTGTAGGGAGCTGACCTTTTCGAATCAAAAAACCATAGCTCAAGGACGGGTGTACTTATAACCCTGCTCGTTCCAAAGTATAAAAAGATGGTCAAGGAAATCATGGACAAAATACGAGCGTACTTACTCAACCTGTCACGACGACAAAAACGTTCTATTCAAGTAATTACCGACGTGGTATTGGTCTGGACTGCCTTGTGGCTGTCTTTTGTCGTGCGACTCGGTGTTGACGACATGGCTTATCCTTTCAGGATGCACCTATGGCTATTCGCCTTCGCGCCTCTGATTGCCATCCCCTTGTTTATCCGATTTGGCATGTACCGTGCGGTGATGCGCTATTTTGGCAATGACGCCCTTATTGCCATTATCAAAGCCGTCAGCTTGTCATCGCTGATCCTGGCTGTTGTCATGTACTGGTACAGCACGCCTGAAAACGTTGTGCCACGCTCAATTATCTTTAACTACTGGTGGCTGAGTCTGATCATGCTTGGCGGCTTACGTCTGGCCATGCGGCAATACTTCCTGGGGGACTGGTTCTCTGCTGCTCAGCACGTACCCTTCACCAGCCGCGACGATGGCCTGACGCGCGTAGCCATTTACGGTGCCGGTGCAGCAGGTAATCAGCTGGTTGCAGCGTTGCGAATGGGGCGGGCCATGCGGCCTGTGGCGTTCATAGATGATGATGAGGGGATTGCTGGTCGCATCATCTCCGGCTTGCAGGTATTCAAACCCGAGCACATTCAGCAGATGATTGATCGTACGGGAGCCCAGGAAGTGCTGTTGGCGGTTCCTTCATCGTCCCGCGGTCGGCGTCGTGAGATCCTGAGTTTGCTTGAGGGCTTTCCGCTGCATGTTCGCAGTGTTCCTGGCTTTATGGATCTGGCCAGTGGCCGGGTCAAGGTTGATGACATTCAGGAAGTGGACATAGCCGATTTGCTGGGGCGTGATCCGGTTCCGGCCCAGGGTGAGCTGCTGGAACACTGCATTAAAGATCAGTGTGTCCTGGTGACCGGGGCAGGTGGTTCCATCGGCTCGGAGCTGTGTCGCCAGATTCTGGCTCTTAGACCGACTACTTTGCTGCTGTACGAGCATAGCGAATTTAATCTTTACAGTATTTATGGCGAGCTGGAGCAGCGGGTTGGTCGCGAGTCCCTTTCGGTGAAGGTGCTACCGATTTTGGGTTCGGTGCGTAACCCCCATAAATTACTGGATGTGATGAAGACCTGGCATGTCGATACGGTCTATCACGCAGCGGCTTATAAGCATGTGCCCATGGTTGAGCACAATATCGCCGAAGGTGTACTCAATAACGTCATGGGCACGCTCAATACCGCCCAGGCGGCTCTGCAGTCCGGTGTCGCGAATTTTGTACTGATTTCAACTGACAAGGCTGTGCGGCCGACCAATGTGATGGGTAGCACCAAGCGCTTGGCCGAGATGACGTTGCAGGCACTCAGTCGCGAGATTGCGCCTGTGCTATTTGACGATGCCGCTAATGTGTCACGGGTTAACAAGACCCGATTCACTATGGTTCGTTTCGGCAATGTACTGGGCTCTTCCGGGTCTGTGATTCCGCTTTTCCATAAGCAGATCAAGGCCGGTGGTCCGCTGACAGTGACCCACCCCAAGATTACCCGCTATTTCATGACTATCCCTGAGGCCGCGCAGTTGGTCATTCAGGCCGGCTCAATGGGGCAAGGTGGCGATGTCTTTGTCCTGGACATGGGCGAGCCTGTGCGCATTGTCGAGTTGGCCGAAAAGATGATTCACCTCTCCGGTTTGAGTGTCCGCTCTGATAAAAACCTGCATGGCGACATAGAAATCGAGTTCACTGGCTTGCGGCCTGGCGAAAAGCTTTACGAAGAGTTACTGATTGGTGACAACGTAGTCGCAACTCGTCATCCAATGATCATGTGCGCGAATGAGGACATGTTGCCTTGGGATGAGTTGAAAGAGCGCTTGTCTCAACTGCTTGATGCTGTTGATGTGGATGACTATGTCCGGGTACGCCAGTTGTTGCGTGAGACCGTCAGTGGTTATGCGCCCGAGGGTGAAATCGTGGACTGGATCCATCAGCAGCGTCGCAGCGAGTTTTCCTGACTACATACTCTGCAATGCACTGATTTTTGACACTCGACCCCCATCGCCTACGTTTGGAATACAGCTCAGGAGAGCTGTATTCCACTTAACGATGTAATGGAGTGTCACTTATGCGTATCGCTTTTATCTCTTCGATTTTTTTGGCTTTGATGGTGGGTTTTTCGAGCGTGATTCATGCTGCCCCGTCGGTAGAGGCAACTGAGCCGGTTGTCGCTGCGCAAGTTGCATCAGATGCGCAAGTGGTGACGATCAACCTCAACACCGCGGATGAGGCGACGCTTCAACGTGAACTCTCTGGTGTTGGTGCTGTTAAAGCCAAGGCGATCGTGGCTTACCGCGAGGCTAACGGTGACTTCACGTCAGCCGATGAGTTGCTTGAGGTCAAAGGGATAGGCAAAGCCATCTTTGAAAAGAATCGGGATAAGGTTGCGGTCAAGTAACCCGGGCAGTTAAGCGAAGAAAGCCAGTCATTGACTGGCTTTTTTTTTATTCGTGGCGCACGTATTCAGGTGTGTGGCGTTGATTGCTTCAAGGCGCTACGCGTTATGTCGAGGATCTTGTCCTTTAAGGCCGTGCTCTCAGCCCCGCGTGCTAGAACCAGTGCTCCGACCAGAGTAGCGAAAATGACAGTAAGCGCTCCATAAACCCCACATTCAAAGCGCTTAGCTGATCCCGGATGCTGTGCTCCCGATCCCCTCAGGAGCCAGCTCGCCATGATGCGACCCGATGCCAAAGTCGAAAAAGTGTATCTGTACCCCAAGCCGGTGGACTTCCGAAAATCCATCGACGGCTTGGCTGCGCTGGTCGAGCTGGATATTAA
>NZ_JCBCUZ010000080.1:0-989 GCF_059862735.1 Pseudomonas sp. MF06569
CACTTTCACTGGTGTTTATTCAGGCTAAGGTAAAATTTGTGAACGTTCTTAATTGAACATGCGAATTTTCGGCGAATGTCGTCTTCATAGTATAACCAGATTGCTTGGGGTTATATGGTCAAGTGAAGAAGCGCATACGGTGGATGCCTTGGCAGTCAGAGGCGATGAAAGACGTGGTAGCCTGCGAAAAGCTTCGGGGAGTCGGCAAACAGACTTTGATCCGGAGATGTCTGAATGGGGGAACCCACCTAACATAAGTTAGGTATCTTAAGCTGAATACATAGGCTTAAGAAGCGAACCAGGGGAACTGAAACATCTAAGTACCCTGAGGAAAAGAAATCAACCGAGATTCCCTTAGTAGTGGCGAGCGAACGGGGACCAGCCCTTAAGCTGTATTGATGTTAGCGGAACGCTCTGGAAAGTGCGGCCATAGTGGGTGATAGCCCTGTACGCGAAAACATCTTTGCAGTGAAATCGAGTAGGACGGAGCACGAGAAACTTTGTCTGAATATGGGGGGACCATCCTCCAAGGCTAAATACTACTGACTGACCGATAGTGAACTAGTACCGTGAGGGAAAGGCGAAAAGAACCCCGGAGAGGGGAGTGAAATAGATCCTGAAACCGTATGCGTACAAGCAGTGGGAGCCCACTTTGTTGGGTGACTGCGTACCTTTTGTATAATGGGTCAGCGACTTATTTTCAGTGGCAAGCTTAACCGAATAGGGGAGGCGTAGCGAAAGCGAGTCTTAATAGGGCGTCTAGTCGCTGGGAATAGACCCGAAACCGGGCGATCTATCCATGGGCAGGTTGAAGGTTGGGTAACACTAACTGGAGGACCGAACCGACTACCGTTGAAAAGTTAGCGGATGACCTGTGGATCGGAGTGAAAGGCTAATCAAGCTCGGAGATAGCTGGTTCTCCTCGAAAGCTATTTAGGTAGCGCCTCATGTATCACTGTAGGGGGTAGAGCACTGTTTCGGCTAGGGGG
>NZ_JCBCUZ010000081.1:0-790 GCF_059862735.1 Pseudomonas sp. MF06569
TTTGCCGTTTATCGTCATCATCACTGTCGTCGCAAAAGCCGGTGGTAATTCGGTTAGATCAAGCCGTTTGTTCCACGTTGTAGCTACCGCCTCGGGCTAACACAGCCCAGACGATTCTTGCCATTTTGTTGGCTAGCGCACAGGCGACCTTGTTCGGCGGCTTGCGAGCCAAAAGCTTTCTTACCCAGGCTCCGAGCGCATCGTTTCGCTTGTCGATTCGGATCATCAGTGCGTGAGCGCCTTGCACCAGTAGGCTGCGCAGATACTTGTCGCCGCGTTTGCTGATGCCGAGCAAGCTCGTCTTGCCACCGGTTGAATACTGTCGAGGCACCAACCCGAGTGAGGCGGCAAAGTCGCGCGAGCTTTTGTAAGTCGAAGCGTCGCCGACATCGGCCAGCAGCGCGCTAGCGGTGAGAGGGCCGATGCCGGGGATGCTCAACAAGCGCATGCCGGCTGCGTCCTCGGACAGTTGCTGTTTGATCTCGACATCGATGGTTTTGATATCTCGAGTCAGGCGTTGAATATCGAGCAGCATTCGCTCAACCGCATTGCGCAGTCGAATCGGCAGTTCGTGGTTTTCCATTAACGCCGGTACCTGCTCCAGAGCCGCATATCCAACGGGGAAAATGATGCCGAACTCCAACAGAAAGCCGTGCACCTGGTTGATGATTCCCGTGCGATTATCCACCCAAGACTTGCGCAGCTTGTGCTCGGTCGACAGGATCTGCTGTTCAAGGGTCTTTACCGGAACCGAGTGGGTTCTGGGTCGCGACGCTGCTTCGCAGATGGC
>NZ_JCBCUZ010000082.1:0-718 GCF_059862735.1 Pseudomonas sp. MF06569
AAAATGGCAAGAATCGTCTGGGCTGTGTTAGCCCGAGGCGGTAGCTACAACGTGGAACAAACGGCTTGATCTAACCGAATTACCACCGGCTTTTGCGACGACAGTGATGATGACGATAAACGGCAAACATCCCGACTGAAAACCTGAAGACGAAGATAGCTTTTTTCGTAGCTGATCCTTTTATCAAGGACTGTTGGGAGCGACTTCTCATCAAGGGCCGAGCACTAATGACCGTGCTCACAATGAGCCCGGATACATTAGCGCAAGCATGTTTTACCGTTCATCACGCTGGGTTGCGGGAGGTGGGCTGACCATACATCTTCGTCTGATGCATCTCTGGATCGCGTTTACCGTCCTCGTTTTTAGTCGAACTGGGCGCGTGGATAATCGTCGCATCGACGATGGTGCCCTGGCGCAGCGAGAGGCCTTTCTCCTGCAAATAACCGTTGATGACCGCCAGGATCGCCGGCGCCAACTTATGATTCTCCAGCAGGTGTCGGAAGTTCATGATCGTGGTGTCTTCAGGGATCGGCGCGCTCAGGGTCAAGTGCGCAAACTGGCGCATGGGCGTGATTTCATACAGCGCTTCTTCCATGGCAGGATCGCTCAGCGAGAACCAGTTTTGCAGCAAGTGAATGCGCAGCATGGTTTCCAGCGGATACGGTTTTCGGCCACCACCAGCCTTCGGATAATACGGCTCGATCAACGCCAGTAAACC
>NZ_JCBCUZ010000083.1:0-709 GCF_059862735.1 Pseudomonas sp. MF06569
TCGGATCTCAAGCCGCACCGACTGAAGACATTCAAGATCAGCAACGATCCGCACTTCGCTGAGAAGGTCATCGATGTGGTCGGGCTGTACCTGAGCCCTCCGGACAACGCCATGGTGCTGTCGGTTGACGAGAAAACTCAGATCCAGGCGTTGGATCGTACTCAGCCAATGCTGCAACTTCGGCCTGGGCAGATCGAGCGGCGAACCCATGATTACAAGCGCCATGGCACGGCGAGCTTGTACGCCGCGTTCGACATCATGACCGGTGAAGTAATGGGCCGGATTACCCAGCGGCACCGGGCCAAGGAGTTCCTGGATTTCCTCCGGCAGATTGATAAGAACACGCCTGCCGAGTTGGATCTCCATGTGATCCTGGATAACAGTTCGACCCACAAAACCCCAGCGATCAAGGCCTGGCTGGAAAAACATCCGCGCTTCAAGCTGCACTTCACGCCGACCAGTGCGTCCTGGCTAAACGCGGTGGAAGGCTGGTTTTCACAGCTGGAGAGACGCGCACTGTATCGAGGTGTCTTCACCAGTGTTACTGATCTGAAAGTCGCGATCCGCCAGTTCATTACTGCTCATAACGAGCATTCAGCCAAGCCGTTCAAGTGGACAAAGACCGCAGCGGCCATCATCAGCTCGGTACATATGGCAAAGCTGAGTGTGATGAAGAATAAGCTAATGAACTAACCGCTCGAGACACTAG
>NZ_JCBCUZ010000084.1:0-636 GCF_059862735.1 Pseudomonas sp. MF06569
ACTCGTCATCAGCTCTCGGCCTTAGAATCCCGGATTTACCTAAGATTCCAGCCTACCACCTTAAACTTGGACAACCAACGCCAAGCTGGCCTAGCCTTCTCCGTCCCTCCATCGCAATAACCAGAAGTACAGGAATATTAACCTGTTTTCCATCGACTACGCTTTTCAGCCTCGCCTTAGGGACCGACTAACCCTGCGTCGATTAACGTTGCGCAGGAAACCTTGGTCTTTCGGCGTGGGTGTTTTTCACACCCATTATCGTTACTCATGTCAGCATTCGCACTTCTGATACCTCCAGCAAGCTTCTCAACTCACCTTCACAGGCTTACAGAACGCTCCTCTACCGCATCACCTAAGTGATACCCGTAGCTTCGGTGTATGGTTTGAGCCCCGTTAAATCTTCCGCGCAGGCCGACTCGACTAGTGAGCTATTACGCTTTCTTTAAAGGGTGGCTGCTTCTAAGCCAACCTCCTAGCTGTCTAAGCCTTCCCACATCGTTTCCCACTTAACCATAACTTTGGGACCTTAGCTGACGGTCTGGGTTGTTTCCCTTTTCACGACGGACGTTAGCACCCGCCGTGTGTCTCCCATGCTCGGCACTTGTAGGTATTCGGAGTTTGCATCGGTTTGGTAAG
>NZ_JCBCUZ010000085.1:0-616 GCF_059862735.1 Pseudomonas sp. MF06569
AGGCTACCGCGCTCTTGATGTCGGAAGATCTCGAGCGTACGCGCTGATCAATCAGCTAAGCGTCCATGAGCCTGTTGACTGCTTGTGCGAGGCGTTTGAGGTCGCTCGTTCGGGGTACTACGCGCATCGTCTAAGGCGGCGAACACCAGATGTTGAGCGGCTCAGGCTGCGTAGCCGAGTGAGCGAGTTGTTCACCCAGGGCCGAAGTGCTCCCGGCAGTCGAAGCATCACGTTGATGATGCAAGAAGAAGGTGAGCAAATTGGACGGTTTAAGGTACGCAGGCTGATGCGTGAGCTGGAGTTGGTCAGCAAGCAGCCAGGATCACACGCCTATAAAAAGGCGACAGTCGAGCGGCCGGATATCCCAAATATATTGAACCGAGAATTTGATGTCGAAGCGCCCAACCAGGTCTGGTGCGGCGACATCACCTACATCTGGGCACAGGGGAAATGGCACTACCTTGCGGTTGTCATGGATCTTTACGCTCGCCGAGTGGTGGGCTGGGCGTTATCAGAAAAGCCGGATGCAGACTTGGTGATCAAGGCGTTGGATGTGGCTTACGAGCAGCGTGGCAAGCCGCAAGGCCTGCTATTTCACTCAGACCAGGGATCCCAA
>NZ_JCBCUZ010000086.1:0-594 GCF_059862735.1 Pseudomonas sp. MF06569
CGGTGTGATTCATGACTGGGGTGAAGTCGTAACAAGGTAGCCGTAGGGGAACCTGCGGCTGGATCACCTCCTTAATCGACGACATCAGCTGCTCCATAAGTTCCCACACGAATTGCTTGATTCATTGAAGAAGACGATAGAAGTAGACCAAAATTGGGTCTGTAGCTCAGTTGGTTAGAGCGCACCCCTGATAAGGGTGAGGTCGGCAGTTCGAATCTGCCCAGACCCACCAATTTTGTATGGAAGTACCTGTAGAAATATGGGGCCATAGCTCAGCTGGGAGAGCGCCTGCCTTGCACGCAGGAGGTCAACGGTTCGATCCCGTTTGGCTCCACCATATACTGCTTCTGTATCGTAAAGCTTAGAAATGAGCATTCCATCAAACGATGGTGAATGTTGATTTCTGATCTTTTGATTAGATCGTTCTTTAAAAATTTGGGTATGTAATAGAAAGTTAGACTGGATAGCACTTTCACTGGTGTTTATTCAGGCTAAGGTAAAATTTGTGAACGTTCTTAATTGAACATGCGAATTTTCGGCGAATGTCGTCTTCATAGTATAACCAGATTGCTTGGGGTTATATGGTCAAGTGAA
>NZ_JCBCUZ010000087.1:0-592 GCF_059862735.1 Pseudomonas sp. MF06569
CCGGCAATGGCTTCAGTCACCTTGGCACTCCACTGCGGATCGCCCTTTTCAATCGCCACCACGTTGGGTTCTGCGTAAAGCGCGGGGCCAGCGATCTTGAAGCGCGGATCCTGGGCAATCCGCTCACGGGCTGTGATCAGATTGGTGACCATCGCATCCAGACGCACCCCGCTGCCCAAGGCCAGGTCCTGGAACGCCACGGTTTCATTGTCGTACGGAGCAATCTGGACATTCTCGAACGGGTAGCTCAGCGGCTTGTCTTCGGCGCCTTCAATCACCAGGTCCTTGTTCAGATAGGCTTCATAGGTGGACGCGCTGATCACGCCCACTTTTTTCCCGGACAAGTCCTTGCCTTCAACGATGGGGTTGTCCTTGGCGTTCACCACGATCACTGCCGGCGACTGGTAATACTCGACCGGAAAGTCGAACACCTCAGCCCGGGCCTTGCTCGGGGTCATCGAGCACACGCAGATGTCGTAACGCCCGCTCCAGCGGCCTGCGGCGATCACATCCCAGGACGGTGTTTCCAGCTTGAGCTTGACCCCCAGGCGCTGCGCCACGGCCTTGGCGACGTCAACGTCAAAGCCGTCCA
>NZ_JCBCUZ010000009.1:0-183978 GCF_059862735.1 Pseudomonas sp. MF06569
CTGATAATCTTGTTGACTATCAGTCTGACTCCACAAGCACCCACACGAATTGCTTGATTCAGTTGTTAAAGAGCGGTTGGTTTAGCTTTCGCTGAACCGAGGCGCGCATTCTACAGCAGCCTCTGTTACTGTCAAGCGGTTATTTTAAGATGTTTTCAAAGTTTCCTCTGCAACATCAACCACTTGCGCTTTCGATCTCTCGTTAGCGGGAGGTGAATTCTACAGCGTTGCACGCTGCTGTCAACACCTCATTTCCTGCTTCGATGACTTGAAGCTGACACCGCCGAAAACTAATCCAACTCATTGAAACTCAAGGAGTTTTCCGTTTCGACTGCGCCGGAAGTGGGCGAATTATAGGCCGTTACAGATCTGAGTCAAGGGTTAATTTTCACTCTTGATACCGATATCGGTTTCTTCTTATATAGACGCGGAATTCGACTCATGACCACGGGTATTCGCAGCATCAGCAGGCACACACCTATAAAGGCATAAACCGACCATTCCTTGAGGTCCGCCCGCACAATCCAAAGCATATGCAGCAACCCCAATCCTACAACCACATACACCAGACGATGGAGTTTCTTCCAGCGCGCACCCAGCCGCCGCTGACTGTATCGATTTGAAGTCACTGCCAAGGCCAGCAAACACAGAAAACCCAGAGCACCTACAATAATGTAGGGCCGCTTGCGCAACTCCACACCCAGCTGCGACCAGTCAAACCCCAGCACGAAAGTCAGGTATGAACACACATGCAGCACCACATAGGCAAAACACCACAAGCCTATCTGGCGACGCACTGCAATCCATCCAGGCCACCCCGTAAGCTTTTGCATCGGCGTCATGCTCAGTGTTACCAGCAGCAGAATAAGCGCCCCCAACCCCAGCCTATCAACCAGCACCTTTCCCGGATCCGGGCCCAAGGCAAAGATCCAGGCCTCATAAAGCCAGTACAAAGGCCACACAGCCGCTGCTGCAAAGACCCCAATACGCCAAGAAAGGAACTTCATCAGTAGTTCTTCCGTAAATCGAGACCCGCATATAAAGAAGCCACTTCATCCGCGTACCCGTTAAACATCTGGGTATCACGCACATTAGGACTGAACAGGCCGCTCGGCAGACGCCGCTCACGCGCCTGCGTCCATCGCGGATGATCGACCTGCGGATTCACATTTGCGTAGAAGCCGTACTCATCCGCAGCGATGCTCTGCCAAGTGGTTTTCGGCTGCTCCTCCACCAGGCTGATTCTCACAATGGATTTCACACTTTTAAACCCGTACTTCCAAGGCACGACCAAACGTAGCGGCGCTCCATTCTGATTCGGCAATTCGCGCCCATACATGCCCACTGCCAAAATCGCCAGCGGGTTCATCGCTTCATCCAGACGCAACCCCTCAACATAGGGCCAGTCAATCAAGGCGAAACCCGAGCGCTGCCCCGGCATGACCTTCGGATCCTGTAAGGTTTCAAAGCGTATAAATTTGGCTTTCGACGTCGGCTCCACCTGCTTGAGCAATGCCGATATGGGAAAGCCCATCCATGGAATAACCATTGACCAGGCCTCTACGCAACGCAAACGATAGATCCGCTCTTCCAACTGATAAGGCTTCATGAAGTCTTCAAGGGCATAGCGACCCGGCTTGCCCACTTCCCCATCCACGACCACCGTCCAAGGCTCGGTTTTCAAGGCACCAGCATTCTGCGCCGGATCCCCCTTGTCGGTCCCGAACTCATAGAAGTTGTTGTAGTGCGTTGCGTCCTTGAAAGGCGTGATCGCCTCCCCGCTAACCGTGACAGCCTGCCATTTGGTCTGCGGGAGCTTATCGGCAAACCATGCCGGCGCCCTGCCCGGCTCGACATCCGCGTAACGCACCGCATCTTCGGCGCTGGCCCAACGCGGTAGCGCGCCTACAGCCAATCCGGCAAGCGAGCTGCCAAGTAATGCACGACGGGATAAATAGAAGGATTCAGGCGTAACGTCCGACTCTTTGCAGTCGGACGCCTTAGGAAGCTTGATAAGCATGACAACTCCGCAGTATTGGAGGACTGATGCACCAATAGACTACGGAGTATGGGAGAAATTACATCACTCGGCGTTTTTGTTACGGCGCAAACGCAACAAGTACTGGATAGGTCCCGATGCCGCATACGCCAGGAATGCCAACAACAGGATGCGCGGCGGGTCGCTGAACACAACAGCAAACACCAACACTACCGCCAGGATGGCCACGAAAGGAACGCGCCCTTTCAAATCCAGCTCTTTAAAGCTGTTGTACTTGATATTGCTGACCATCAGCATACCGGCTGCAGCCACCAGCAGCGCAACCAGGAACGACATTTTCGAACCCTGGATTCCGTAATCACTGAACGCCCAAACGATACCCGCCACTACACCAGCAGCAGCCGGACTGGCCAGACCTATGAAGTAACGCTTATCCGCTTTACCTACCTGGGTGTTAAAACGCGCCAGACGCAATGCAGCCCCCGCGACATAGATGAAAGCCACCATCCAGCCCACCTTGCCCATATCACCCAGGGCCCAGCCAAAGGCCAGCAATGCAGGTGCAACGCCAAAGGCAACCATGTCCGACAAGGAATCGTACTCGGCGCCAAAAGCACTTTCAGTATTGGTCATACGGGCTACGCGGCCATCGAGACCGTCCAGCACCATTGCGACAAAGATCGCGATAGCAGCAAACGCAAAATACTTGCTTGCTCCTGCAGCATCACCCGCACTCATCGCGCTTTGCGCACTCATGGAGCTGATGATCGAATAAAAACCGGCGAACAGGTTCGCGGTGGTGAACAGGTTCGGCAGCAGATAGATACCACGATGCCGGACTTTACGGCCTTCGGCGTCATGCCCTTCTTCGACATGCTCATCGATAGGCAGCAGGCTATCGGCGTCTGAAGCCGCTTTTGGCTCTTCGGGACGTTCGCTCATGGACATTACCTTGCAACGATATGGAAAGTTTCGGTGGAAGCTTGGGGCCAGCACACACCCGCAAACGATCCTGCTTTATACCAGAAGCTGTCGCTTAAACGAAAAAACGCGGCCTAGGCCGCGTTTTCTCTACAGGCTAAAACTTAGTTCTTTGTTTGATCGACGATTTTATTCGCGCCGATCCAAGGCATCATCGAGCGCAGTTGCCCGCCGATGACTTCGATACCGTGAGCGGCGTTGTTACGACGCTTGGCGGTCATCGATGGGTAGCCAGTAGCACCTTCGGTGATGAACATCTTCGCGTATTCACCATCCTGAATGCGCTTCAGAGCATTACGCATTGCCTGACGGGACTCTGCGTTGATCACTTCCGGACCGGTTACATACTCACCGTACTCGGCGTTGTTGGAGATCGAGTAGTTCATGTTGGCGATACCGCCTTCATACATGAGGTCAACGATCAACTTCAACTCGTGCAAGCACTCGAAGTAAGCCATTTCTGGCGCATAACCTGCTTCAACCAGGGTCTCGAAACCGGCTTTAACCAGCTCGACAGTACCGCCACACAGAACAGCCTGTTCGCCGAACAGGTCGGTTTCGGTTTCGTCCTTGAACGTGGTTTCGATGATGCCGGTACGACCGCCACCAACGCCAGCCGCGTATGACAAGGCTACGTTTTTGGCGTTGCCCGACGCATCCTGATAGATCGCGATCAGGTCAGGAATGCCACCGCCTTTTACGAACTCGGAGCGCACGGTGTGACCCGGTGCTTTTGGCGCGATCATGATCACGTCAAGGTCGGCGCGCGGTACAACCTGGTTGTAGTGGATAGCGAAGCCGTGGGAGAAAGCCAGTGTGGCTCCCTTCTTGATGTTCGGCTCGATTTCGTCCTTGTACAGCGCCGACTGGAATTCGTCCGGGGTCAGAATCATGACCAGATCTGCAGCGGCAACAGCGCTGGCAACGTCAGTCACTTTCAGGCCGTGAGCCTCAGCCTTGGCGACAGTGGCCGAACCTTTGCGCAGACCAACAGTAACGTCAACGCCGGAGTCTTTCAGGTTGCAGGCTTGGGCGTGACCCTGGGAGCCGTAACCGATAATGGCTACTTTTTTGCCCTGGATGATCGAAAGGTCGCAGTCTTTGTCGTAATAAACTTTCATGATTTTCCCTTATATCCAGGCCATTCAGGCCAATTAGCATTTGTTAGTTTTAGATGCTGAGTACTTTGTCGCCACGGGCAATCCCGGTGACGCCACTGCGAACTGTTTCCAGGATCGAGGCGGTACCAATCGACTGAATGAAACTGTCGAGCTTCTCACTGGTTCCTGTCAACTGCACGGTGTACACACTGGCGCTGACATCAACGATCTGCCCACGAAATATGTCCGTGGTGCGTTTGATTTCTGCGCGCTGTGCACCCGTTGCCTTGACCTTGACCAACATCAGTTCACGCTCGATATGAGCACTTTCCGACAGGTCAACCAGCTTGACCACTTCGATCAGCTTGTTCAGGTTTTTAGTGATCTGCTCGATCACTTCATCATGGCCCACCGTGGTCAGCGTCAGACGCGACAAAGTCGGGTCTTCGGTTGGCGCTACAGTCAGGCTTTCGATGTTGTAGTTACGTTGCGAGAAAAGCCCAACAACGCGAGACAAGGCGCCCGGTTCGTTTTCAAGAAGCAAGGAAATAATGTGCCGCATGATTAAGTGCGCTCCGTCTTGCTCAGCCACATGTCGCGCATGGAGCCATCTTTGATCTGCATCGGATAAACGTGCTCACTGGTATCAACCTGAATATCCAGGAACACCAGGCGATCCTTCATGGCAAAAGCTTCTTCCATCTTTGGCTTCAGGTCTTTCAGATCAGTGATCCGGATACCTACATGCCCATAAGCCTCAGCCAGCTTGACGAAATCAGGCAGCGACTCCATGTACGAATGCGAATGACGACTGCCGTAGTTCATGTCCTGCCACTGACGCACCATTCCCAGCACGCCGTTGTTGAGGCTGATGATTTTTACTGGCAAGCCATACTGCAAACACGTCGACAGCTCCTGAATGTTCATCTGAATACTGCCCTCGCCTGTTACACAGGCAACGTCAGCCTCAGGGAAACTCAGTTTTACGCCCATCGCCGCCGGGAAGCCGAACCCCATCGTGCCCAGGCCGCCAGAGTTGATCCAGCGATTAGGCTTGTTGAAGCGGTAATACTGGGCCGCAAACATTTGATGCTGACCCACATCGGATGTTACGTACGCATCACCCTTGGTCACTTCGCAAAGCATCTCGATAACAGCCTGAGGCTTGATCTTGCTGCCGTCACCCTTGTCATAAGGGAACAGGCCGCGATCGCCACGCCATTCGTCGATCTGCTTCCACCAACTGGAAACTGCCTCTGGATTTGGCTTCTCGCCAATGTCCTTGAGGATTGCGACCATCTCGGTGAGCACACTCTCCACCGGACCCACGATCGGTACATCGGCCTTGATGGTTTTGGAAATGGACGCCGGGTCGATATCGATATGGATGATCTTGGCGTTCGGGCAGAACTTGGACGGACCGTTGATTACGCGGTCATCAAAGCGTGCGCCTACAGCCAGAATCACATCAGCATTGTGCATGGTCATGTTGGCAGTGAAGCTGCCGTGCATGCCGAGCATGCCGACGAACTGACGGTCTGTGCCAGGGTAGGCACCCAAGCCCATCAGCGTATTGGTTACAGGCACGTTGAGCATTTTTGCCAGCTCGGTCAGCGGAGCCGAACCGCCGCCCAAAATTACGCCGCCGCCTGCATAAAGCACAGGGCGCTTGGCTGCCAGAAGCATCTCTGCCGCCTTGCGAATCTGGCCTGAGTGACCACGCAAGGCCGGGCTGTAAGAACGCAGCTTGGCTTTTTTCGGGAAAACGTATTCGAACTTCTCGGCCGGGTTGGTCATGTCTTTCGGGATATCGACCACAACCGGACCAGGACGGCCGGATTGAGCGAGGTAGAACGCCTTTTTCATGACCTCCGGGATTTCCGAAGCATGCTTGATCATAAAGCTGTGCTTCACGATGGGCCGGGAGATACCGATCATGTCGGTTTCCTGGAAAGCATCAGTCCCGACCATGGTGCTAGGCACCTGACCAGAAATGATCACCATCGGAATGGAGTCCATGTAGGCAGTGGCAATCCCGGTAATGGCATTGGTTGCTCCCGGTCCGGAAGTGACCAGAACTACACCGGCCTTACCCGTTGCACGGGCATAGCCGTCAGCCATGTGGGTAGCCGCTTGTTCGTGGCGAACCAGGATGTGGGTAACTTCCGGTTCTTTGAACAAAGCGTCGTAGACATGCAGCAGAGCACCACCAGGGTACCCGTAGATATATTTGACACCTTCGTCGCGCAAAAAGCGCACGAGCATCTCACCGCCAGATAAAAGCTCCACGTTGTTCACCTCTAAAACGCCAGAATACCGTTCACAAAAATACGAACGGGTCTTAATAGGTTTACTTTTCAGCAGAGCATGAGCGACGGTGGTCGCCGACTACGTCAGCACTGACTGAGCAAGTATTGGGAGCTCCCCAAGTGTTGCGGGGGTTTCCCACCCAGCGCGAGGTAACGCGTTGCGGGTGTAGCAGGTCGGCGCGGGTGTGCGCCTCATGATCTGCTGAGAGGGTCTGCTTCTGGCAGTCCCTCTACAGCGGGACTTCGATTCTTGTCATTAGGCCTGCCCAAGTCAAGCCATCTATGAGATTTATTTTCATAAATTGACAGGAACGCACAAAAAAACGCGTGAAACGCCAGAAACTGACAAGAAAATGGATGACTGACAGTAAAAGCTGGCAGCCATGACCTCAGGCGGAGGGGCTAATCAGCAGATCAAAACCTTCGAAGTGCTTGAGCAGTGGCTTCCAGTTTCCGCGACGCTGAGCAAAAACCTGATCAGCCATATGCCGAATACCCGAAACATTTGGCAGTGGCAGGCCCTGCTCAACAATGACTTTCATCTTCGGCAGGAAGATCCACTGCACCCACAGTTCAAAATCGAGCCGGTCGACGCTGAACGGCTCCTGGCTGGACAAGTCGTGCTCCGTAGGAACCTTGTCGCTCCACAACCCCTGCGTGCGCATTTCCTGCTCGATGAGCAACAAGAACCCGGCGACTTCAGGAGTACGGGAATCCATGACCATCAGAGGCTGACCTTGGCTTTTTGACGGGCCAGTGCAGCGCCTGCAGCATCGCCCTGTTTCTCACGCGCCTGGGCAATCAAGCCCCACAGACTGGCCTGCAGGTCCGGACGACCATTGGCGAACGTCAAACCGCGACGGGCAAACTGCTCCGCCTGAGCGGCGTCACCTTGTGCCATCCGCACTTGCGCCAAGCGATAGAGTACTTGCGGCTCCCGAGGCGCCACGCGCTGAGCACGCTCAAGACTCGACGAAGCGCCATTCAAGTCACCGCTCGACTGTTGCTGCTGAGCAGTGGTAAGCAACGCCAGCACTGGACCATCCAGCTGCTCGTCGGCAGCCAGAACGCCGCTACTGCTCGATGGAATTCCGCTTGGCGTAATCGGCGCCGGGGCGCTGTACGTATTACCCGGTGTATAGCTGCCCGTGCTGATGGGCGCTGCCGCCGGGCCAGGCGTAATCGGTCCGGGCGTGAACGGCTGGGTGCTGATCGGCGTAGATACGCTTGCAGCGCCACCCGGGATCATCACGACAACGCCCGAGTCCTCGGTAATCGTGCGCGCCTGAGTAGCACGCGGCGCAGTGGCCTGTGGGTAGTTTCCAGTCGTACGCTGGGCCGAAACTCGTTCGTTATTCGACACCGCCACACCAGAATCGACCACAGGGATCGAACCCTGAGGCACGCTGGCACAACCATTGAGCAAAGCCAGGGCTGAAACAGCCGCAATCCACAACTTATTCACGTAAAACCCTCTTTGCTTAATTCAACCAGCCCTTGACCCAATCCATCACGGCCTCACCTGAAGCAGGCGCCTGCCCGCCACAACTGGTCCCCGCTGGCGGCTCACTGCCGCGAATATACGGCATCTGTACCGCGCCAGGGCAGCTGGCGTCAGATCCTTGACCCGTATGCGGATCAATCCAGGCCTGAACAATGTTATCGGGCTGAGGCATATCGAGCGGCAGCGGGTCAGCTTTCTTCATAAAGCTGGTCCACACTTGCAGAGCACCGGTTGCGCCGGTAAACGGCGTTTTGCCGTTGTCGTCGCGACCCAGCCAGACCACTGCCAGCAAGTCCTGACTAAAACCTGCGAACCAGCTGTCACGCGAATCGTTACTGGTACCGGTCTTGCCTGCCAACGCAAGATTCCTGGGCAGTACGTTATAAACCGAACGCCCCGTACCTTCGCGCATTACATGCTGCATCGCATTCTGGATCAGGAAGATAGAACCCGGATCGAAGCGTTGCTGGATCTGGAACGGATAGCGCTTGAGTGGCTCGCCTTCTGCTGTCAGTACACTGCGAATCCCGCGCATCGGCGTATTAAAGCCGCCGTTGGCCAAGGTCTGATACATGGTCGCCACTTCCATCGGGCTCAATGCACCGGCACCCAGCAACATGGACGGGAACGCCGGGAACTGACGCTCAACCCCCAGTCGCGCCAAGGTCTTGAGCACATTAGGCACGCCGACTTCCTGCCCCAGTCTTACAGTACCCAGGTTGTAGGAGTTCATCATCGACTGGTAGAGGAAAACCGTGCCATGAGAACGCCGGTCATAGTTCTGAGGCTTCCAGACCTGACCGTCCGCGCCTTTGATCGACAACGGATCATCTGACAGCCAACTGGTCAGCGTGTACTGACTCGGCCGCTCAAGCGCCGTGAGATACACCGCAGGCTTGATCAACGAACCGATGGGCCGTACCGCATCCAGGGCACGGTTAAAACCTGCAAAGCGCGGTGCACGGCTGCCGATCAGGGCCTGAACCTCACCGGTTTCGGGATTCGTGACCACCATTGCGGCTTCCACTTCATCCGAACCCTTACGCCCGGTCAGACGCTTGAAGGTCTCACCCATTGCGGCTTCAGACTTCATCTGCAGGATCGGGTCGAAGCTGGTAAAAATCCTCAACCCCTCTTCGGTCAAGTCTTCATCTCGATAATCTTCACGTAACTGACGCTTTACCAGATCCAGAAAACCCGGGAACGAGCTGTCTGCCAGACTGCCACGCGTGGTCACGCCCAGTGGCATTTTCTTGGCAGCAGCCACTTGCTCAGACGTTGCAACACCTTGCTGCTCAAGCAAGTCGAGTACCAGATTACGGCGAACAAGCGCTCGCTCAGGGTAGCGTCGCGGATTGTAGGCAGATGGCCCTTTGACCATGCCTACCAGCAGCGCCACTTGATGCAACTTGAGCTCGGCCAGCGGCTGGCTGAAGAAGAACTGACTGGCCAGGCCAAAGCCATGAACAGCCCGTTGACCGTCTTGACCTACAAACACTTCGTTGAGATATGCCTCAAGGATTTCGCGCTTGTCGTAATGCATCTCAAGCAACAAGGCCATCATCGCTTCAGTCAACTTGCGGCTCAGACTGCGCTCGTTGGTCAGGTAGAAGTTCTTGACCAACTGCTGAGTCAATGTGCTGCCGCCCTGACGCATTTGCCCGGCCGAGGTATTGACCCACATGGCACGTGCGATCGACTTTGGCGACACGCCAAAGTGATGATAAAAATCGCGATCCTCTACCGTTACCAGCGTTTCAAGCAGAAACGGCGGCACTTGATCGATATTGATCAGGATCCGGTCTTCGAGGTTTTTCGGATAGAGGCCACCGATCAGCAACGGCTCAAGGCGCACCACAGGCAGCTTGGAACCATTGGTCGATGACAGCTCTGCTACATAGTCACCAGAAAAACGTACACGTACCGGCTGTGCCTGTTCAGCACCTTCATAAAACTGGAAGCCACGGGTATTGAGGTCGACCGTGTTGCCATTGACTGCTGCGGCACCAGGGCCATTGGCCACGCTTTCACGGCGGTAGCCCAGCGCATCGAGCTCCGTGAGGAAGTCATTCTTGCTCAGCTTCTGGCCGACGAACAGCTCCAGCGGCCGGGCATAAACCTTGGCCGGGATGGTCCAGCGCTTGCCGGAGAACTTCTCCTGCACGATGGCATCCAGATAGACGGCAAAACCTGCCAGCACCACCAGACCGACCAGACTGAGCTTGATTGCCCAGCCCAGCCAGGGCCGAAGGCCGCCAGAAGGACGTTTGGAACGAGAACGAGGAGATCGGGTACGAGTCATGGCGCGAGATTATACGCACTTTATTCATGTTCATCATGCGCAGCCCGGCGGTTTGCACTCCCGCTGTCAGCCGCCATAATGGCGCATCGAATTTTCCAGACCTTGAAGGATCAACCGTGAGCCAGAACCTGATTGCCGCCCTGCAAAACCCGGACCTCTACCCCCATGAAGTCGATGGGTTTCAGGTTATCGAGACGCACATCTCCTGGGTCATCCTTACGGGGCCGTACGCCTACAAACTTAAGAAGCCCGTCAACTTTGGCTTTCTGGACTTCACCGAGCTCAGCGGTCGCGAGCACTTCTGCAATGAAGAGCTGCGCCTGAACCAGCGCCTGACCGAAGGGCTGTACCTCGACGTATTGCCGATCACCGGTACTGCCGAAGCGCCAGCACTGGGCGGCGAAGGCCCGGCCATCGAATATGTGCTGAAAATGCGTCAGTTCCCGCAAAGCCAGCTGCTGAGCACCTTGCAAGCCAACGGCGAACTCAATGCCGCCCATGTCGACGAAATGGCCCAGCAGATCGCCCTGTTCCACACTCAGGCGCCCCACGTTCCTGCTGAACACTACCAAGGTACTCCAGAAGCCGTGATGGATCCTGTCCGTCAGAACTTCGATCAGATTCGCCCATTTCTTTCGGACAAAGCTGACCTGCTGCAACTGGACGCGCTCCAGGCCTGGGCAGAAGCAAGCTTTACCCGCCTCAAGCCGTTGTTCGAGCAGCGCAAGGCACAGGGATTCATCCGCGAATGCCACGGTGACATTCACTTGGGCAACGCCACCATCATTGATGGCAAGGTAGTGATTTTCGACTGCATTGAATTCAACGAGCCTTTCCGCTTTACCGATGTGTATGCCGACACCGCTTTTCTGGCGATGGACCTTGAAGACCGTGGCCTTAAGTCGCTGGCTCGACGGTTTGTCAGCCAGTACCTGGAACTGACAGGCGATTATCAGGGCCTGGAGCTGCTGAACTTCTACAAAGCCTACCGTGCACTGGTTCGCGCCAAAATCAGCCTGTTCAGCATGCCTGCAGAAGCCAGCCCTGTTCAGCGCGCGGCCACACTGCGCCAATACCGCAATTACGCCAATCTGGCGGAAAGCTACAGCACTATCCCTTCACGCTTCCTGACGATCACCCACGGTGTTTCGGCTGTAGGCAAAAGCTCAGTCGCCATGCGACTTGTCGAGGCACTGGGGGCGATTCGTCTGCGCTCAGACGTTATCCGCAAGCAGTTGTTCGGACAGCAGACCACTGAAAACGCGGTAGGCGATGGCATTTACAATGCCGACTCCAGTACTGCTACCTACAACAAGCTGCATGAACTGGCTGGCATCGTGCTGCGTGCGGGTTTCCCCGTGGTGATCGACGCTACCTACCTCAAGCGTGAACAGCGCGATGCCGCCGCTCAAGTAGCAGAAGCCACCGGCGTGCCTTGCCTGATCCTTGACTGCACAGCGCCAGACGCCGTGATCGAAGGCTGGCTGGCCCATCGCAAGTCCATTGGCACCGACCCTTCTGACGCCACTCTGGAAGTAGTCAAGGCACAGCAAGCCAGTCGCGAAGCCCTGGGCGCCGATGAAATCCTGCGCAGCAAATGTGTTGAAACCCACAACAGCAAAAGCCTCGACACTCTGATCGCTGATATTCGCCAGCGCTTGCCAGGCCTGTAAGGATTCGCGCTAGCCGTGAAACCGCAATGGTTTCACGGCTCAATTGAGCACCGGTGAAATTGAGCGGCCTTTAGTGTTCGTACTCGCCAGCACTGCCGGTAATACAATTACGACACCCGATCCAGCACACATGCAGTGCAATGGATCATGCAGGGTTGCACCGCCTCAGACGCTCTATCCCCTACGCCCCCGCCATCTTCTGACAAAATCCTTGTTGTTTAGAGCCAATCCTTTGTTCCAAAACCGACTAACGGACTGCGGTTTTCCTACTGAGCGCTACACTTCGTAGAATCAAAATGCCCCATAAACGCTGAGCTCACGCCGTCGCAAGGAGAGCTGATGAATGATGAACTCCAGCATTTGAAAAATCTTGGGAAGACCTCAGCGCAATGGCTTCACGCTGTTGGTATTCACAGCGCCTCGGACTTGAGACGTCTGGGGGCTGTTGATGCATATCGAGCAGTAAAGGCCCGGGGCTTCAGGGCTTCTAAAGTATTGCTGTATGCGATTGAAGGAGCCTTGCTGGATGTTCACTGGAACGATATCCCCGCGCAGCGCAAAGAAGAGCTGAACCAGCAGGTGGATCACCTGGCCACGTTGAAAAAAGCCTGAAGTGACTCATTTCAAACACGCACGATGAACGGTAAAAAACAGTTGTTGACATGGTAATGAGAATTGTTATGATTACGCCATCTGGTCGCGAGACCAGTCGATCTTCTGAAAGGCCCTTGGTTCGGACTCTCAGAAAATCTCCTCATCAGGCTAATCACGGTTATTTGACCCGGCTCTTGCCGGGTCTTTTTTTGCCTGCCGAAAAGCGCCAGCCAAATGACTCACGCTACCTGCTCAGCGGGCAATCACCATCGGGCAGCCCAGCTCCGGGTGAGGCTGCACTAAAACGTCCAGACCAAAAACGGCTTTTAGCGCGTCCGGCTGCAGCACCTTTTGCGGACAATCCAGGGCACGGGGACGTCCCTCCTCAAGCAACAACAGACGATCGCAGTAACGCGCGGCAAGATTCAGGTCATGGAGGATGATCAGTACCGCCGCTCCGCGGTCCGCGAACGCACGAATGGCCTTGAGCGTCGTGTGCTGATGCAAAGGGTCGAGCATGGAGGTCGGCTCATCAAGCAACAGGGTTTGCCCGCTTTGCCCTGGCCATAATTGCGCCAGCACCCTCGCCAGATGCACCCGTTGCCGCTCACCACCCGACAACGCCAGATAGCTGCGCCCCGCCAAGTGCTCAACGTCAGCCGCCTGCAACGCGGCGTGAATGATTTCTGAATCGCGGGTCCGACCTGTCTGATGTGGCAGTCGCCCCATACCCACTACTTCTTCAACACGAAAGGCGAAATCCAGGGTAGAGGTCTGCGGCAAGACCGCAAGACGCTGGGCCCGTTGCGCGCCCTTGAAGTTGCCCAGGACTTGCTGGTCCAGCCAGACCTGCCCCCCACTCGGAGCCAAGTCCCCGCACAACGCGGCCAGCAGTGTGCTTTTACCCGCGCCATTGGGACCCAGCACGCCCAGCACTTCACCCGGACGTACATCAAGAGTGACATCCGCCAACACGATTTTCCGGTCACGACGGATCTGCAGATTCTCCGCACGCAGCATCAGTGGCGACCTCGCAACAGTAAGTAGAGGAAGAACGGCGCCCCAAGGAATGCGGTAACAATCCCGATGGGCAGCTCTGCAGGTGCCAGGGCCAGTCGTGCAATCAAGTCGGCAAACAGCAGTAACGCGGCACCTGCCAGCACGGAAGCAGGTAACAGCACGCGGTGATCAGGCCCTGCCAGCAGCCGTACCAGATGCGGCACCACCAGCCCGACAAAACCAATCATGCCTGCCGCCGCCACAGCAGCGCCCACACCCAAGGCAGTGCAAAACACCAGCTCGCGCTTAAGGCCTTCGACGTCGATCCCCAGATGATTGGCCTCCGACTCTCCCAACAACAGCGCATTGAGCGCACTTGCTCGCCGAGGCAACCACAAGGCAACACCCACAGTAACAATCAACAAGGGCCACAACCGCGCGTAACTGGCGCCATTAAGACTGCCCAGATTCCAGAAAGTCAGGGTACGCAATGTCGCGTCATCTGCCAGATAGGTAAACAATCCGACCGCCGAACCGGCCAAAGCTGTCAGCGCGATCCCCGCAAGCAACATGACGGCGACATTGGTCTGACCGTTGCGCCGCCCCAGCCGATACACCAGTGCCGTTACACCCAACCCCCCGAGAAACGCGCACAGCGACAGCAAATAGGGTCCGATAAAATCTGGCAGCCCGCCAAACGCAGATCCGCCCACAATCGCAATCGCCGCACCCAAGGCTGCGCCGCTGGACACACCGACCAACCCGGGGTCGGCCAACGGGTTACGGAACAACCCCTGCATGGCTACACCTGACAACGCCAGCACACCGCCAACTGCCAACCCCAGCAATGTCCGAGGCAAACGAATCTGCCCCAGGATCAGCTCGGCCTGCTCCAGACCTTCGCCCGGTATCGGTATGCCCAGCAACCTCAGAGCCGCGCGCAGGGTGTCAAACAACGGCAAGCTCACAGGCCCCAGCGCCAGCGACAACCACGTCGCCAACAGGCACAGGGCACTCAGGCCAATAAACAATGATCGGGGTTTAACCAGGGTCCTCATGGGTTAGCCGGGGCCGCGGGATAAAAGTCTGCTGTCAGTTGCTTCAAGCTGGCTGGCAATCGTGGCCCCAGTCCACCCACCAGCAGTGTTGGGTCCAGCTCGTACACGCGGCCATTTTTAGCCGCACGGATAGACGCCAATACCGGGTTTTCCTTGAACAGTGCCGTGCGAGCCGCCTCACCTGTCAAACTGCGATCCGCAAACACCAAAACTTCAGGATTGAGCCCTGCCAGCGCCTCCACAGAAAACGGCTTGTAGCCGGTGTGGGTGGCCAGGTTATGTCCGCCAGCTTGAGTCAGCAGCCAGTCTGCCGCCGTATCCTTGCCGGCAATCAGCGGCTTGCCCCCCGCGTGCCCCAATAACAACAGCACCCCAGGCTTCTTGTGATCGGCTTGTGCCGCCTTTACCTGCTGCTGATGACGAACAAGTTGTTGCTGGTAGTCATTGAACAGTTGCCCCGCTTGCGCCTCGTTACCCAGCAGTCGCCCCAAATGCTTCAAGGTGGCTTCAAGGCTTGCAAGATCGGCCTTGGCCGAAAACATCTCTACCGGGACACCTGCACCGCGAATCTGCGCCAAAACCGGCGGCGGTCCCATCTCGTCAGTGCCGATCAGGACATCCGGTTTCAGGCTCAGGATCCCTTCTGCCGAAAGCTGGCGCTGATAACCGATGCTGGGCAGCGACTTGAGTGATTCAGGATGTTGGCTGGTGGTATCGACCCCAACCAATTTAGACTCCGCGCCCAGCGCGCTTACCCACTCCGAAAGCGCTCCACCCGCGCTGACCCAGCGTTGTGGCAACTCGCCAGCCAGGCTGGCATGACTGATCATAAGGCCTGCACAGAGCGAAATCAGGCGGGTACTCAGGCGCATACAGGGGCATTCCTTGAAAAAGAGGGCTCAACGGGACAAGGGGATTGTCACGCCGTGAAAACAGCACATCGCAGAGCAAGCCGCCATTTGATAATTGTTTGCATTTGCACGTCAACCTCTTAACCCACGCTGAAACACGTCAACCACACAGCCGTTTGGCTGCTATTAAGGATTGCCATGAAGTTTTTATGCCCCTCACAGGCACTAAGCGAAGGCGCCAGCCGTGGCTTCGAGCTGGATGAGCTGAGCCTGCTCGTCATTCGTCGTGAAGGCCAGGTATATGCCTACAAAAACCGCTGCCCCCATCGCGGGGTAACACTGGAATGGCAACCGGATCAGTTTCTCGACTCAAGCGCCAGCCTGATCCAGTGCGCGACTCACTCGGCACTGTTTCTGATCGAAAGCGGTGAATGCGTTGCCGGGCCTTGCGCCGGGCAGTTTCTGACAGCCCTTGACTGCCGTGAAGACAGTCAAGGGATCTGGATTACGCCACAAGTGTCAGAGGATGACGTCTAGTCGGCGATCAACCACCACTCCATCAGGCGTCAGGCTTACGCCATACGCCAGCACTTGCACTCCGGCTGCGACCGCCTCGCGCAACGCTGCCGCGTAACCGGGGTCGATCTCCTGGGCCGGACGCACCGCGTCGATACCCGTAAGGTTGACGCAATACAGCTGAACGGCACGCACCCCTTCACGCGCCAGGGTGGCAAGCTCGCGCAGATGCTTGGCACCACGCTGCGTAACAGCATCCGGAAATGCAGCGACACGAGAGTCGTCAAAACCCAGGGTCACACTCTTGACCTCTACAAAGGCAAAGCCTTGGGGGTATTCCAGACGGAAATCAATCCGGCTTTTTTCCTGGCCGTAAGGGACTTCACGCTTGAGTGCAGTGAAGCCATCAAGCTCAGTAATCACCCCTGCCAACAACGCCTCCTCGATCAAGTGATTGGCTCGCGCGGTATTCACGCACGCCAACCGCCCTTGCGGGGTTTGGCTGATTTCCCAAGTGCCCGGCAATTTGCGCTTGGGATCATTGGAGCGGCTGAACCAGACCTGACCACCTTCGACCATGCAATTGAGCATGGAGCCCGTATTCGGGCAGTGGATGGTCATCAACTCGCCAGTGGTGGTTTCGATATCCGCCAGGAAGCGCTTGTAGCGCTTGATCAGCCGCCCTTCTTCCAGTTCAGGTGAAAAACGCATCAGCCTTTCCAGCTCTTGAGACCAAGGGCGATCCGCTCAACGGCCTCCTGCAGGCGCGGCAAACTTTGAGTGTAGGCAAACCGTACGTGGTGCCCTGACTTGAAGCGCCCAAAATCCAGGCCCGGCGTAAAGGCTATGTGCTGGGTTTCAAGAAAGTGCTGGCAAAATGCAAACGCATCGCCGCCAAACGCGCTGATATCGGCGTACAGGTAAAACGCACCCTCTGGCTCTACCGCAATACCAAAGCCAAGCTCACGCAAGGCCGGCAACAGAAAGTCACGACGCCGCCCGAATTCGGCCCGACGCTCTTCCAGAATGGCCAGTGTCTGCGGTTCAAAACAGGCCAGGGCTGCGTATTGAGCCATGCTTGGCGCGCTGATATAGAGGTTCTGCGCGAGCTTCTCCAGATCAGCCACGGCTTCAGGCGGTGCCACCAGCCAGCCCAAACGCCACCCGGTCATGCCGAAATACTTGGAAAAGCTATTGAGCACAAACGCGCTGTCATCGACTTCAAGCACGCTCGTCGCATCGCAGCCATAGGTCAGGCCATGGTAAATCTCATCCACCACCAGATGCCCGTTGCGGGCCTTGATCGCCGTAGACAGTGCCGCCAGCTCATCACGGTTCAAGATCGTACCGGTAGGGTTGGCCGGGGATGCCACCAGCGCACCTACACTGTCTTGATTCCAGTAGCGCTCGACCAGATCCGCCGTCAGTTGGTAGCGCACCTCCGGGCCAACCGGCACCAATTGCGCGGCTCCCTCTACCAGACGTAGGAAATGTCGATTACAGGGGTAGCCAGGATCTGCAAGCAGCCAGTGTTTTCCGGGATCGACCAGCAGGCTGGATGCAAGCAACAAGGCGCCAGAACCACCTGGAGTGACAAGTATCCGTGAAGGATCGATGTTCAATCCATAACGCTGCTGATAGAACCCGGAGATCGCCTCGCGCAGCTCCGGCAGACCACGTGCTGCGGTGTAGCGGGTTTTTCCGGCAGCCAGGGCGGCCTGCCCCGCGGCAATGATCGGCTCAGCCGTGGTGAAATCCGGCTCCCCGATTTCCAGGTGAATCACATCGTGCCCCGCAGCCTGAAGCTCGTTGGCACGCGCCAACAACGCCATCACGTGGAACGGTTCGATTGCGCGGCTGCGCGCACTGTAAGACTGAGCCATGAGCCTGCCTTCCTGGGTAAGCAAAAGCCTGATTCTACCCAAGCAGTGCCACAAGGGAGAGCTAATTACTGTCTTAGGCAAGCGGCCTATAGAACCAAACAACCCAGCCTTTGGTCATAGCTCGACTAAAATTAATATTCAGGTACTAATCTCAAGCACCACAGGCTCTGTACACAACCACTGACAACGGGCTAGACATGCGGGAGTAGCGCAGCCCGATTTGATCTGGTAAGTTCGCCCGCTTGCAGCCGCAGGGCCGGCAGGTGTCGGTGATGTTGCAATCCTGCGCAATGGATTAGAAGAATGAGAGGCGGTCCATTTCATGCCCACACAAACCAAGCAACAGAATACTCAACTTAGCGGCTTCGAACCCTACGTTGAAAAGAAGGGCGAAGAGTACATGGGCGAGCCCATGCGCAAGCACTTCACCAAGATTCTGCAAAAGTGGAAACAGGACTTGATGCAGGAAGTCGACCGCACCGTTGATCACATGAAAGACGAAGCGGCAAACTTTCCTGACCCATCCGACCGCGCTAGCCAGGAAGAAGAGTTCAGCCTGGAACTGCGCGCCCGCGATCGCGAGCGCAAGCTGATCAAGAAAATCGACAAGACTCTCCAACTGATCGAAGACGAGGAATACGGCTGGTGCGAATCCTGTGGTGTCGAGATCGGTATTCGTCGACTCGAGGCCCGTCCTACTGCCGACATGTGCGTAGACTGCAAGACCTTGGCTGAAATCAAGGAAAAACAAGTCGGCAAGTAATCGCTGGCTTGACTGAATGGGGCGTGCGAACGCCCCATTTTTGTTTTTGGACTTTCTGTGTCCTGCGTGGGAGCGGGCTTGCTCGCGATAGCATCACCGCGCCAATCGCTCTAAACCGGGTAGCCCCATCGCGAGCACGCCCGCTCCCACACAAAACCGGCCCACGTCCATGACTGCTCCCTCCTACATCGGGCGCTTCGCCCCAACGCCCAGTGGCCACCTGCACTTTGGCTCGCTGGTCGCCGCCCTCGCTTCTTATCTGGATGCCCGCTCTGTGGGTGGCCGCTGGCTGCTGCGCATGGAAGACCTCGACCCTCCCCGCGAAATGCCCGGTGCACAAGCCGCCATTCTGGATGCCCTTGAACGCTACGGTTTTGAATGGGACGGCGAGCTGGTTCGCCAAAGCGACCGTCACGAGGCATACGCCCAAGTGCTGAACCGACTGTTCAGCATGGGCCTGGCTTACGCCTGCACCTGTTCGCGCAAACAGCTTGAAGGCTATAACGGCATTTATCCGGGGCTGTGCCGCAATGCGGGCCACTCGATGGAAAACGCCGCTATCCGCATACGCGTCCCCGAGCTCGAATACCGTTTTGAGGATCGGGTTCAGGGCTTGTTTGGTCAGCATCTGGGACGGGATGTGGGGGACTTTGTGATTCGGCGCCGGGACGGCCTGTATGCCTACCAACTGGCCGTGGTGCTCGATGACGCCGCCCAGGGTGTGACTGATATCGTGCGTGGCGCCGACCTGCTGGACTCCACACCGCGCCAGCTCTACCTGCAGGAGCTGCTGGGCTTGTCACAACCGCGCTACCTGCATGTGCCGCTGATCGTGCAGCCCGATGGCCACAAGCTCGGCAAATCGTACCGCTCGCCGCCCCTGACACCCGAGCAGGCAACACCATTGCTGCTTCGCGCCTTGCGCGCCCTGGGTCAGACGCCTGACGAATGCTTGAACGACGCCACCCCGCGTGAAGTCCTGGATTGGGGCATCGTTCACTGGAGCGCAGCCAAAATCCCGCGCACACTGACCCTCCCCGAAGCGCAATTACGCTGACAACCCTTGCAGGTTGCCAGCCATCCGTTACCATCGCCGCACGTTTTTGGGCATGCGGCCTGTAAAAGTGAGGGCGGGATGTATATCTATCGATTGGTCCTGTTGCTGGTTGTCGGGATCTACCTGTTTTCTCCCGCCATCATGGATTGGTGGATCGATGCAACAGGTGCCTGGTACAGGCCCTATCTGCTCTGGCTGATTCTGATCGTTGTGACCTTTATTCTTCAGAGCCAAAAAGATGCCGATGAGCTTTAGCCTGACCCAGATGATCCTGATCAGCGCCGCCTACCTGGGGGTACTGTTTGGTGTGGCCTGGATCAGTGAACGCGGCATGATCCCGCGCGCAATCATTCGCCACCCGCTGACCTACACACTGTCGCTGGGCGTCTATGCCAGTGCCTGGGCGTTTTACGGCACCGTGGGCCTGGCCTACGAATACGGCTATGGATTTCTATCCAGCTACCTGGGGGTTTCCGGGGCCTTTTTGCTGGCGCCCGTGCTGCTCTACCCCATCCTGAAAATTACCCGCACTTATCAGCTTTCATCCCTGGCTGACTTGTTCGCTTTCCGTTTTCGCAGCACATGGGCCGGTGCGCTGACCACGATTTTCATGCTCATAGGCGTGTTACCGCTGCTGGCCCTGCAGATCCAGGCCGTGGCCGACTCCATCAGCATCCTCACACGCGAACCCGTGCAACACCGCGTCGCCCTGAGCTTCTGTGCGCTGATTACCCTGTTTACGATCTTCTTCGGCTCGCGGCACATCGCCACCCGTGAAAAACACGAAGGTTTGGTCTTCGCGATCGCCTTTGAGTCGGTAATCAAACTGATCGCCATTGGCGGGGTGGGCCTCTACGCGCTTTATGGTGTGTTCGACGGCCCGCAACAGCTTGAAGTCTGGCTGCTGCAAAACCAGACCGCCCTCGCCGCTCTGCACACGCCATTGCAAGAAGGCCCGTGGCGTACCTTGCTACTGGTGTTTTTCGCCTCGGCCATCGTGATGCCGCACATGTATCACATGACCTTCACCGAGAACCTCAACCCGCGCGGACTGGTCAGCGCCAGCTGGGGCCTGCCGCTGTTCCTGCTGCTGATGAGCCTGGCCGTGCCGCTGATTCTATGGGCTGGCCTCAAGCTGGGCGCCACCACCAATCCCGAGTACTTCACCCTCGGTATCGGCATCGCCGCCAACAGCAAACCCCTTGCGTTGCTGGCCTATGTCGGCGGATTGTCTGCCTCTAGCGGGCTGATTATCGTCACCACCCTGGCACTGTCCGGCATGGCCCTGAACCATCTGGTGCTGCCGCTTTATCAGCCACCCGCCGAGGGCAACATCTACCGCTGGCTGAAGTGGACCCGCCGGGCACTGATCGTAGCCATCATCATGGCTGGCTATGGCTTTTACCTGCTGCTGGGCGCCGAACAGGATCTGGCCAACCTCGGTATCGTCGCATTCGTCGCGACCTTGCAGTTCCTGCCGGGCGTGCTCTCGGTACTGTACTGGCCGACCGCCAACCGACGCGGCTTTATTGCCGGATTGCTGGCAGGGATTCTGGTGTGGATGGCGAGCATGCTGTTCCCGCTGATCGGCAACTTCCAGGGGTTCTACATCCCGTGGCTGAACATGATCTATGTGCTGGACGACACCAGCTGGCACATGGCGGCAATCGCCTCACTGGCAGCCAACGTCCTGATGTTCACCCTGATTTCGCTGTTCACCAATGCCAGCCCCGAAGAGGCCAGTGCCGCCGAAGCTTGCGCCGTCGACAACGTACGCCGTCCACAACGGCGCGAGCTGCACGCCGCCTCACCGCAAGAATTCGCCACCCAGCTGGCCAAACCGTTGGGCGCCAAGGCGGCACAAAAAGAAGTCGAGCAAGCACTGCGTGACCTGTTCTTACCGTTCGACGAGCGCCGCCCCTACGCCTTGCGCCGTTTGCGCGACCGTATCGAAGCCAACCTTTCAGGCTTGATGGGCCCCAGCGTTGCCCAGGACATGGTCGAAACCTTTTTGCCCTACAAGTCGGGCGGCGAAAACTACGTCACCGAAGACATCCACTTCATTGAAAGCCGGCTTGAGGACTACCACTCACGCCTGACGGGGCTGGCAGCCGAACTCGACGCCTTGCGCCGTTATCACCGCCAAACCTTGCAAGAGCTGCCCATGGGCGTTTGTTCGCTGGCCAAGGATCAAGAGATCCTGATGTGGAACAAGGCCATGGAAGAGTTGACCGGTATCCCGGCCCAGCGTGTGGTGGGTTCGCGCCTTAGCACCCTGGGAGATCCGTGGCGAGAGTTGTTGCAAGGCTTTATCGACCTGCCTGACGAACACTTGCACAAGCAGCACCTGGCCCTGGATGGCCAGACTCGCTGGCTCAACCTGCACAAAGCCGCGATCGATGAACCTCTGGCCCCAGGAAACAGCGGCCTGGTGTTACTGGTCGAAGACCTTACAGAAACCCAGATGCTCGAAGACAAGCTGGTGCATTCCGAGCGACTGGCCAGCATCGGACGCCTGGCGGCGGGTGTCGCTCACGAAATCGGCAACCCTGTCACCGGGATCGCCTGCCTGGCGCAAAACCTGCGCGAGGAACGCGAAGACGACAGCGAGCTGACTGAAATCAGCAGCCAGATTCTTGAACAGACCAAACGTATCTCGCGCATCGTCCAGTCCTTGATGAGCTTCGCCCATGCCGGCAGCCACCAGCACAATGACGAGCCCGTCTGTCTGGCCGAAGTGGCACAGGATGCCATTGGCCTGCTGGCCCTGAACCGACGCAATTTCGAGGTGCAGTTCTATAACCTCTGCGACCCTGATCATTGGGTCGACGGAGACCCGCAACGACTCGCCCAAGTATTGATCAACCTGCTCTCCAACGCCCGTGACGCCTCACCGGCCGGGAGTGCAGTGAGGGTCAAGAGCGAAGCCAGCGAGCACACCGTCGACCTCATCGTGGAAGACGAAGGCACAGGCATCCCCAAGAACATCATGGATCGATTGTTCGAACCGTTTTTCACCACCAAGGACCCTGGCGAAGGCACCGGTCTGGGCCTTGCACTGGTCTATTCCATCGTTGAAGAGCATTATGGACAAATCACCATCGACAGCCCGGCTGACATTCACAGCCAACGCGGAACCCGTATCCGGGTGACACTACCGCGTCATGTCGAAGCGACGTCCGCTGTGAACTGAGACCGTCGAGAGAACCGAATCAATGCCGCATATTTTGATCGTCGAAGATGAAACCATCATCCGCTCCGCGTTACGCCGTTTACTGGAGCGTAACCAGTACCAGGTCAGCGAGGCCGGCTCGGTGCAAGAAGCACAGGAGCGTTTCAGCATCCCCTCGTTCGACTTGATTGTCAGCGACCTGCGCCTGCCAGGCGCTCCGGGCACCGAGCTGATCAAGCTCGGCCAAGGCAAGCCGGTGCTGATCATGACCAGCTATGCCAGCCTGCGCTCGGCTGTTGACTCGATGAAAATGGGCGCTGTCGACTACATCGCCAAACCCTTTGATCACGATGAAATGCTGCAAGCGGTGGCGCGTATTCTGCGTGACCGGCAAAACGTCCAGAGCGCACCTGTCGAGCGCCCTGCCAAACCGGGTGTCAGCGACAAAAGTGCTGTGGATAACAGCAACGGTGAAATCGGCATCATCGGCTCCTGCCCACCCATGCTGGACATGTACAGCAAGATCCGCAAAGTCGCGCCAACCGATTCCAATGTCTTGATCCAGGGTGAATCCGGTACCGGCAAAGAGCTGGTTGCACGCGCCCTGCACAATCTTTCCCGGCGTGCCAAGGCACCGATGATTTCGGTGAACTGCGCAGCCATTCCTGAATCTCTGATCGAGTCCGAACTGTTCGGCCACGAAAAAGGCGCGTTTACCGGCGCCAGCGCTGGCCGTGCAGGCCTGGTTGAAGCGGCCGACGGCGGAACACTGTTCCTTGATGAAATCGGCGAACTGCCGCTTGAGGCCCAAGCCCGTCTGCTTCGCGTGCTGCAAGAGGGCGAGATTCGCCGCGTAGGTTCCGTGCAGTCGCAAAAGGTCGATGTACGCCTGATTGCCGCGACGCACCGCGACCTGAAAAGCCTGGCCAAGGTCGGTCAGTTCCGCGAAGACTTGTACTACCGCCTGCACGTCATCGCACTCAAGCTGCCCGCATTGCGCGAGCGTGGCGCTGACGTGAACGAAATCGCCAACGCTTTTCTTGCACGCCAAAGTGCCCGCATTGGCCGCACTGACCTGAAATTCGCCCCCGATGCCGAGCGGGCAATCAGTCATTACTCCTGGCCGGGTAACGTGCGTGAACTGGAAAACGCAGTAGAGCGAGCGGTGATCCTGTGTGAAAGCCCGGAAATTTCGGCTGAACTGCTGGGTATCGATATTGAGCTGAGCGATCTGCAAGACGATGATTTTATCGGCCTGGCCCCGCAGCAGAGCATCGTCAACGGTAACACCAGCCTTGATCCGACCGAAGATCTGTCACTGGAAGACTACTTCCAGCACTTCGTGCTTGAGCATCAGGACCACATGACCGAGACAGAACTGGCCCGCAAACTGGGGGTCAGCCGCAAGTGCTTGTGGGAGCGGCGCCAACGCCTGGGCATTCCTCGGCGCAAAACCGGCGTGCCAAGCGAGGGCTAGGTAACACGTTTAAATGTAAAAAAACTGTTACCTCAGTCAAATCACGTAACAAAAGCCGGGTCTTAAGGTAACGATGACCCGGCTTTTTTTTGCCCTGAAAAAAGCAAAAACACTTAAAAACCCTTATTTTGCTGGCCCGTGCAAAAGTTGGCACGACCCCTGCTATATGTATTCGTACAAGAACAATAAGAATCACAGCAACACACAATAAAAATAAGACGTATCGGCTCACGCATAACAAGAACAACACGGCGGAGGCGCAGCTAACTGATTGTTTTGGAGAGGCGTTGTAAATGGGGCTTGCCCCACGACTAGGCAGAGAACAACAAAAACTGCACTTAAAGCAGAGCCTGAACTAGTTGGATCATGGATCACATCAACACAGCGACCAAAGCAATCCGTTTGCTCTTATCTCCCGATTGGGAGGGTTACTCAGGCAAGACCTCTGTAACCAGGGCGATTAACAAAAACAAAAAGCCCGCAATCAATAATAAAAATAGAGCATGCAATTCATTCTGGGGGAGCTTTGGCTCCCCTTGTGCTTGCTGCGATTCAGAAAAAACTCCCACGGCTCTACCTCAACGTTCTCGCAGCTATTTTTGCCTGTTACCTGCAGCTTCGCTCACAAGAGCGACTCAGCGTCCTACACCATCCCCTGACTAAATGCTAGAATCCCCGCCCATCATGCGGTCATTCTTCGTTTTGGCCGAACATTCCTTCAAACAGTGCATCCCATGCTGAAGAAGCTGTTCCAGTCATTCCGTTCCCCCAAGCGTCGTACGCAACAACTGCGCAGCACCCCTGAAGTGCTCAACAGCAGCCAACACTCGCTGCAACGTGCCCAGTTCAGCCGCTACGCGGTCAACATCGTCGAGCGCCTGCAGAACGCCGGTTACCAGGCCTATCTGGTAGGCGGTTGCGTACGCGACATGCTGCTCAACATCACGCCAAAAGACTTTGACGTCGCTACCAGCGCCACGCCTGAACAAGTGCGCGCCGAGTTTCGCAATGCGCGAATCATCGGTCGACGTTTCAAACTGGTGCATATCCACTTTGGTCGCGAAATCATTGAAGTCGCAACCTTCCGTGCCAATCACCCGCAAAACGACGAAGAGGAAGACAGCAACCAGTCCTCACGTAACGAGAGCGGGCGCATCTTGCGCGACAACGTTTACGGCACCCTTGAAGAAGACGCCCAGCGTCGTGACTTCACGATCAACGCCCTGTACTACGACCCGGTCAGCGAACGCATCCTCGACTACGCCAATGGCGTACACGACATACGTAACCGCTTGCTGCGCCTGATTGGTGACCCGCAACAGCGCTACCAGGAAGATCCGGTGCGCATGCTGCGCGCAGTGCGTTTTGCCGCCAAGCTCAACTTTGGCATCGAAAAACACACCGCCGAGCCGATTCGCGAACTGGCCCCCATGCTGCGCGAAATCCCCTCGGCACGGTTGTTCGAAGAAGTCCTCAAGCTGTTCCTCTCGGGTAACGCTTCAGACACCTTCGAAATGCTGGTTGACCTCGAGTTGTTCGACCCACTGTTCCCGGCCAGCGCCGAAGCACTGGAACACAATCCGACATACACCCACACCCTGATCAGCGAAGCCTTGCGCAACACCGATCTGCGGATCAAACAGGGCAAACCGGTAACTCCGGCCTTCCTGTTTGCTGCCCTGCTCTGGCCTGCCCTGCCGGCCCGTGTACTGCGTCTGCAAGATCAAGGCATGCCGCCCATTCCTGCCATGCAGGAAGCCGCGCACGAACTGATCGCCGAACAGTGCCAGCGCATTGCCATTCCCAAGCGTTTCACCATGCCGATTCGCGAGATCTGGGACATGCAGGAGCGCCTGCCACGGCGCAGCGGCAAACGTGCCGACATGTTGCTCGACAACCCGCGCTTCCGTGCCGGCTACGACTTCTTGCTGCTGCGTGAAAGCGCAGGCGAGCAGACCAATGGCCTGGGCGAGTGGTGGACGGACTATCAGGACGCCAATGACAGCGGTCGCCGCGACATGATTCGTGACCTGAGCAACGCCAAGGATGACGGCACCGGGCCTGCACCGCGTAAACGTCGCCGCACCAGCGGTGCCAAGCGCAAACGCAGCGCCGCAGCGGACGAGTAAGCGATGGAGCGCGTCTACATTGGAATGGGCAGCAACTTGGCCGCCCCTGAAGAGCAATTGCGCAGTGCCGTCCAGGCACTGGCGCAATTGCCTGACTCCCGACTCGTCGGGGTGTCGGCGTTCTATCAAAGCGATTCATTGCTACCCGGTCAGCCGCGCTACACCAATGCCGTGGCCGCCATCGACAGCACGCTGCCACCTCTGGACCTGCTCGACGCACTGCAAGCCATCGAGCTAGATCAAGGTCGCGAACGCCACGAACGCTGGGGCCCACGCACCCTGGATCTCGACATTTTGCTGTTTGGCGATCGCCTGATCGACGAACCCCGCCTCAAAGTCCCCCACTACCACATGCACGCCCGACCTTTTGTGCTCTACCCCCTGGCTGAAGTGGCGCCAGCATCCCTGAAACTCGCCGATGGCCGTAGCCTGTCGCAATTGCTGGCCGACTGCCCATTCATCGGGCTTGAGCGCATCACCGCTTAAGCTGAAACGAATCAATAACCGGGTAACACCTTTGCGGTAACACCCGGAATTGACTTCCTGTGAGCTCGTCACGACTATAGGCATCCCGCTGCCATCCGCTGGATGGCGCAATGTGAAAAGCAGGCTTTATAAGCGCCCTCTATAAAGGTGTGCCTGTTCATAACGATGAATCACACGCGTTACTCGCAGTGGTTATCACACTGCCTGACGAGGATCCTTTTCATGCCAGCTATTACCCTGACCACCCTGCAAAGCCTTAAGCAAAAAGGTGAAAAAATCACCATGCTGACGTGCTATGACGCCACCTTTGCCCATGCCTGCAATCAGGCCGGTGTTGAAGTGTTACTGGTAGGCGACTCCCTGGGCATGGTTCTACAAGGGCATGACAGCACATTGCCTGTGACGACCGCCGACATGGCTTACCACGTGGCTTGCGTCAAACGCGGTAACCAGGACGCCCTGATTCTCGCAGACATGGCCTTCATGGCGAATGCGACCCTGGAACAAAGCCTGAACAACAGCGCGCTGCTGATGAAAGCCGGCGCGCACATGGTCAAAGTCGAAGGCGCCGTGTGGCTCGCCGAATCGATTCGCGCCATGACCGAACGAGGTATCCCTGTGTGCGCGCACATGGGTCTGACCCCGCAGACGGTGAACGTACTGGGCGGTTACAAAGTTCAGGGACGCAACGAAAACCAGGCGCGCCAGATGCGTGCCGACGCCATTGCCCTGGAGCAAGCAGGCGCAGCCATGCTGCTGCTTGAGTGCGTACCGAGCGAACTGGCGGCAGAAATCACCCACGCAGTGAAAATCCCGGTGATCGGCATTGGTGCCGGCAGTGACACAGACGGACAGGTCCTGGTGCTGCACGACATGCTCGGCCTGTCGCTGACGGGTCGTGTGCCCAAGTTTGTGAAGAATTTCATGACCGGCCAGCCTGACATCCAGTCCGCCCTGAGTGCCTACGTCACTGAAGTCAAAGCCGTCAGCTTTCCTGCTACCGAACACGGGTTCTCTGCATGAACACAGTTAAAACCGTTCGCGAATTGCGCGCCGTTATCGCCCGTGCACGCCGCGAAGGCAAACAAATAGCCCTGGTTCCGACCATGGGCAATCTGCACAGCGGTCATGGCGCCCTGGTTACCACCGCCGCGCAACAGGCTGACTTTGTAGTGGCCAGCATTTTTGTAAACCCGCTGCAGTTTGGTGCCAACGAAGACCTCGCCACCTATCCGCGCACTCTGGCGGCCGATCAGGAAAGACTCCTGCAGGCAGGTTGCCATTTGCTGTTTGCCCCAACCGTCGAGGAAATGTACCCCAACGGCATGGAGGGCCTGACCCGTGTTACTGCCGCCAAGTTGAGCAATGAACTGTGCGGCAGCCGTCGCCCGGGGCATTTCGATGGCGTGACCACGGTGGTCAGCAAACTGTTCAATATGGTTCAGCCTGATCTGGCGATCTTTGGCCAAAAGGACTACCAGCAGCTGGCAGTCATTCGTGCAATGGTCAACGACCTCAACTTTCCGATCCAGATCATCAGTGAACCGACCGTACGCGCCGAAGATGGCCTGGCCCTGTCTTCGCGAAATGGTTACCTGAGCGAAGAGCAGCGTGCCCTGGCACCTGCGCTGTACCGTCATTTGAGCGAGATGGCTCACGCCATTGAAGCTGGTGAGCGCGATTACCCGGCATTGGTCAGCCAGCATCTGGCGCAGATCGAAGCCATCGGCTTTCGCCCCGACTACCTGGAAGTGCGTCACGGCCAGACTTTGCTCCCGGCCACGGCCACTGATCGTGACCTGGTGATTTTGGTCGCGGCTTTTATGGGTGCCACCCGTTTAATCGACAACGTGCACTTAAACCTCGACAGCGCGCTCTGACAGAGCCGACTGCGCGGACCCGCGGAATGACCCGCACTCCATAAAGAAACACTGAAACGATTCAGCTCGTGTGACACAGCGGTGACAAAAGTTACCGTTTGTTGTCAGACAAAGCCAAGACAGAAGCAGGCGAGAGAGGTACTGTAATCGCCCTGCTTCTAGCTGACGTGCAGAATCAGACCGACCGGGCACCTCGATAATAAAAAGGTGCAGGCGTTTTCAGTGTCCAAAGGCAGTTCAAGCAAAAAGGATATCCGCAGCGATGGCGTACTACCGCACCCCTCATGACGTTACCGCTCTGCCCGCTTGGCAAGCGTTGAAACTCCACCGCGCTGACATGCAAAATTTCAGCATGCGCGACGCGTTTAACAGCAACCCCAAACGTTTTGAAGAATTCACCCTGAGCAGCTGCGGGCTGTTTCTGGACTACTCGAAAAACCTGATCACCAACGAGACCCGCGACCTGTTGGTCAATCTCGCCAACGAGGTCGATCTCAAAGGCGCGATCAAGTCGCTGTTTGGTGGCGAAATCGTCAACGCCTCTGAAGGCCGTCCAGCCTTGCACACCGCGCTGCGCCGCCCGGTTGCCGACAAACTGTCGGTGAACGGCGTGAACATCATGCCCGAGGTGCATAAAGTCCTGAACCAGATGACCGAGCTGGTCGGCAGGATTCACGACGGTCTGTGGCGTGGTTACACCGAAAAACCGATCACCGATATCGTCAACATTGGCATTGGTGGCTCTTTCCTGGGCCCCGAGCTGGTCTCTGAAGCGCTGTTGTCCTACGCCCAAAAAGGGGTGCGTTGCCACTACCTGGCAAATATCGACGGCAGTGAATTCCATGAACTGACCGCCAAATTGCGCGCCGAAACCACGCTGTTTATCGTTTCGTCCAAATCCTTCAACACCCTCGAAACCCTGAAAAACGCTCAGGCTGCCCGGGCCTGGTACCTGGCCCAGGGCGGTTCGGAAGCAGAGCTGCATCGCCACTTTATCGCCGTATCGAGCAACAACGCGGCCGCTGTGGCCTTCGGTATTCGCGAAGAGAACATCTTCCCGATGTGGGACTGGGTCGGCGGGCGTTACTCGCTGTGGTCGGCCATCGGCTTGCCAATTGCCCTGGCAATCGGCATGTCCAACTTCAAGGAGCTTCTGTCCGGTGCCTACACCATGGACCAGCACTTCCAGACCGCTCCGTTTGAACAGAACATGCCTGTGCTGATGGCCGCACTGGGTGTCTGGTATGGCAATTTCTGGGGCGCACAAAGCCACGCGATCCTGCCGTACGACCACTACCTGCGCAACATCACCAAACACTTGCAACAGCTGGACATGGAGTCCAACGGCAAAAGCGTGCGCCAGGACGGCACTCCGGTGTCCACCGACACGGGTCCTGTCATCTGGGGCGGCGTAGGCTGCAACGGTCAGCATGCGTATCACCAGTTACTGCATCAGGGCACCCAGCTGATCCCGGCCGATTTCATCGTGCCGATCGTCAGTTTCAACCCTGTGGCCGATCACCATCAGTGGCTGTATGCCAACTGCCTGTCGCAAAGCCAGGCTCTGATGCTGGGTAAAACCCGCGAAGAAGCCGAAACTGAATTGCGCGACAAAGGCATGGCCGAAGAAGAGGTGCAAAAACTCGCACCGCACAAGGTGATTCCAGGCAACCGTCCGAGCAATACCCTGGTGGTTGAACGCATCAGCCCGCGTCGTCTGGGCGCGCTGGTTGCGCTGTACGAGCACAAGGTCTTTGTGCAAAGCGTGATCTGGGGCATCAACGCCTTCGACCAATGGGGTGTCGAGCTGGGCAAGGAACTGGGCAAGGGCGTTTACAACCGCCTGGTCGGCAGCCAGGAAGAGCCGGCCGACGATGCTTCGACCCAAGGTCTGATCAACTACTTCCGCGGTCGCCATCGCGGTTGATTGATAGCCAGCCAGTCTTCACCGACTGGCTGGCACCATCGAGAAAGGCATCATGGAACTTATCCGCCGCCCCATCGAACGCCAGATCATGAGCCTGACCGGGCTCTCCCTCGGCCAGCTCGACCTCGAAAACCCCAAGGGCGATCCCGGCCTGTTTGGCCCGGACTCCATCAGTTGGCAGGTACATGGTGATTTCACCAGCATGCTGATTGGCGGCATCAGCGCCTTGATGCTGCAAGCCTTGCACCCACTGGCCCTGGCCGGGGTGTGGGACCACTCCAATTTTCGTCAGGACATGCTGGGTCGGTTACGCCGCACCGGGCAGTTCATTTCTGGAACCACTTTCGGTGCCACCGGTGATGCCAACTGGCTGATCGACAAGGTGCGTACCATCCACCTGCAAGTCACCGGCACCGGCCTCGATGGTCGCCCCTATGCCGCCAGCGACCCCGAATTGTTGACTTGGGTGCATGTGGCAGAGGTCAGCAATTTCCTCGCCGCCCACTTGCGCTATCGCAACCCCCATTTATCCGGTGCAGATCAGGATCGTTACTACGACGAAATAGCCATGATCGCTGAACGCCTGGGCGCTACAAACGTTCCGCGCTCACGCCAGCAAGTGACCGACTACCTCGAGGCAATCCGTCCACAATTGCTGTGTGATGAGCGTAGCCACGAGGTGATTCGCCTGCTGCTCAATGCTCCCTCCCCCAGCCTGCTGGCCAAACCCTTTGGCGCGCTGATGATGAAGGCCGGGATTGATTTGCTGCCTGACTGGGCCAGCGATCAACTGGGACTGCACCAGCGTCCTCTGATTCGCAAGCTGGTGCGGGCCGAAGTGAACAGTACGGCGCCGATCCTTCGCTGGGCCGTGCGCAATGGCTCCGTGCAACGAGCACGGCGGCGCATGGGGCTGAGCAACAAAAGCCTGTAGTCGCTGCCGAGGAACGCAGGCTGCGATACAACTGCAACGACCAATCTGACGGACTGTACCGATGCAATCGTAGCCTGCGGCAGCGACTACACCCATGGGTGAATTTCATGCCACCATGCCCGCCTGACTCCGAGCACAACACTCCAAGAATAAAGAGGACTCTAGCAATGCAAGATGTCGTAATCGTTGCCGCTACCCGCACTGCCGTTGGCAGTTTTCAAGGCTCCCTGGCCCATGTACCCGCCGTGGAACTGGGCGCTGCGGTCATCCGCCAGTTACTGGTGCAAACCGGGCTGGATGGCACTCAGGTCGACGAAGTGATCATGGGCCAGGTACTGACCGCCGGGGCCGGGCAAAACCCTGCTCGCCAGGCTGCAATCAAGGCCGGGCTACCCTTCGCGGTTCCTGCCTTGACCCTCAACAAAGTCTGCGGCTCGGGGCTCAAGGCCCTGCACCTGGCCGCCCAGGCGATTCGTTGCGGCGATGCAGAGGTGATCATTGCCGGCGGACAGGAAAACATGAGCCTGTCCAACTACATCATGCCCGGTGCCCGCACCGGCCTGCGCATGGGCCACGGCCAGATCGTCGACACCATGATCAGCGATGGCCTGTGGGATGCGTTCAACGACTACCACATGGGTATCACTGCAGAGAACCTTGTGGATAAGTACGACATCAGCCGTGAAGCGCAAGACGCCTTTGCCGCCGCCTCGCAACAAAAAGCCACGGCAGCTATTGAAGCCGGGCGCTTTGTCGATGAGATCACCCCCATCCTGATCCCGCAGCGCAAAGGCGATCCGATCGCTTTCGCCACCGACGAACAGCCTCGCGCAGGCACCACTGCCGAGTCGTTGGCCAAGCTTCGTCCAGCCTTCAAGAAGGACGGCTCCGTGACCGCGGGTAATGCATCCTCACTCAATGACGGCGCAGCCGCAGTGATGCTGATGAGTGCCACCAAGGCCAAAGCCCTTGGCTTGCCGGTGCTGGCCAGGATTGCCGCCTACGCCAACGCTGGCGTAGACCCGGCCATCATGGGTATCGGTCCTGTGAGCGCCACTCAGCGCTGCCTGAGCAAGGCAGGCTGGAGCCTTGAGCAACTGGACCTGATCGAAGCCAACGAAGCGTTCGCGGCACAAGCGCTGGCAGTGGGCAAAGAGTTGAACTGGGACGCGAGCAAGGTCAACGTCAACGGAGGGGCTATTGCCATTGGCCACCCGATTGGAGCGTCGGGCTGCCGTATCCTCGTCACCCTGCTCCACGAAATGATCAAGCGCGACGGGAAAAAAGGCCTGGCAACCCTGTGCATTGGCGGTGGCCAGGGCGTGGCGCTGGCGATCGAGCGGGAGTAACCGCACACCCTGTGGGAGCGGGCTTGCTCGCGATGCAGACTACTCGGTCTGTCGGTCAAGCCGCGCGGATACGATCGTGAGCAAGCCCGCTTCCACACTGAAGTTTCGTACACCCTATTCTGCTAAACTGCCGCGCCTTATCTATCCCCCAAGGCGCATGGCATGTCTTCCTTGAATCAGGCGCTGCGCGCCGCCCTCGATAACCGTCACGACCTGTTGGCCGAGCTGCATGCTCAGGGCACTGACTGCTATCGCCTGTTCCACGGCAGCCAGGAAGGCGCTGGCGGACTGACCATCGACCGCTACGGCCCGCAACTGCTGGTGCAAAGCTTTCATCAGCGTCTTGAGCGCGATGATTTGCTGCAACTGCATGACGCGATCAATCGTCACTTGGGCCTCGACCTGTTGCTGGTTTACAACGACCGCTCCCAGGGCAATTCACGCATTGATCGCGAAGATACCGTGTACCGCGCTGAAGATGCCGCACTCGAAGACACCGTCGGCCACGAATGGGGGCTGAAGTACCGCGTGCGCGGGCGCCATGCCGGGCAAGACCCTCTGTTGTTTCTCGACCTGCGCAACGCTCGCGGCTGGGTCAAACAACACAGTGCCGGCAAAAGCGTACTCAACCTCTTCTCCTACACTTGCGGCGTGGGCCTGAGTGCGGCTGCGGGTGGCGCCCGTGAAGTCTGCAATCTCGATTTCGCCGAGGGTAACCTCGCGGTGGGCCGGGAAAACGGCCTGCTGAACCCTCAATTGCCCAAGATGAAGTTCGTGCAGTCCGACTATTTTGCAGCCATCCGCCAACTGGCCGGCTTGCCGATTATTCAACGCCGCCACAAGCTGCCCGCCTACCCGCGACTGGATCAACGTGAATATGATCTGGTGTTGCTTGACCCCCCTGCATGGGCCAAAAGCGCATTCGGCACAGTCGATCTGCTGCGCGATTACCAAAGCCTGCTCAAGCCTGCGGTGTTGACTACCGCCCCGGACGGCGTGCTGATTTGTTGCAACAACCTGGCGAAGGTCAGCATGGACGACTGGCGCGAACAGGTTTTGCGCTGTGCCGAGAAGGCAGGCCGCCCGGTTCGCGACTGGCAAGTATTGACCCCGGCCAGTGACTTCCCGTCCCAGGATCAGCAGCCACCGTTGAAAACCTTGATCCTTCAGTTTTAAAACATCCTCTGAGTACAGCGTTCGTCTCGGAACCAGAAACGCGTGCCATACTCAAAGGCACTCCGACTGCTATAGACGACGCCCTACATGCTCAAAGGATTGATCCGCGCCATCGGCGCCGTGCTGATTGCTATCGCGCTGTACAGCGTGCTTGGCTTCCTGATTTTGCCGGGCATTGGCCTGCGCATCATCAACCAGCAGCTTGCCAACTACGCCACGGTGCCCGCCAAACTCGACCGGCTGGAATTCAACCCTTTCAGCCTGGAGCTGACACTGTGGGGGTTCAGGACCGGCGAACCAGGCAAGGAACAGATCGGTTTTGAACGGCTGTACGTCAATCTTCAGCTCGATAGCCTGTGGACAAAAGCGTTGCACCTGGCTGAAGTCCAACTGGACAAGCCCAAGACCGAGGTGCTGTTCAACAAGGATGGCTCACTCAATCTGACCCAACTGTTCAAGTTGCCGGCCAGCGAACCTGCCCCGAGCGAACCCGACAGCAAACCGTTCCCTGTGCGCCTCGACAGCATCAAGCTGGCTGACGGCTACCTGCACTTCACCGATATGCGTCCCGGCGAACCCATTGAATTTTTGTACGACTCAATGGACCTGGAGCTGAAAAACCTCAGCACCCTGCCCGATGACAACGCCGACATGACCCTGGTGGCTGTCGGCCCGGCGGGCGGGCGTATTGACTGGAGCGGCACGTTAAGCCTGGTGCCTATAGCCTCCACCGGCAAACTGAAAGTTACCGATGGCCAGATGAAGGTCTGGTGGCCTTATGTACGCGATGCCCTGCCACTGGTACTGGAAGATGGCGTGCTGAATTTCAGCACCGATTACAGCCTGAACCTGTCCAAAGAAACCGAGATGGTGCTGACCAATGCCTCGGCCAGCATTGCTCCGTTCAAGATCAACGCTCCAGACGGGCGCCCCCTGGTACGACTGGAGCGCCTGGATGTCAGTGACACCCGCGTGGATCTGGCCAAGCAGCAAGTCGTCGTCGGCAAGATCAACAGCCGCAACCTCGAAACCTGGGCCACCCGCGAGAAGGATGGCCAGCTTGATTGGCAAAAACTGTTTGCCACTCCAGCCACAAAGGCACCGTCCAAAAAAGAACAAGTCGTCACGGTTGAAGCACCAAAATCAGCACCCGTAGCACCGGGCAAGCCGTGGGAAGTGCTGCTTAAGGATGTTGAATTACGCGACTATCGCGTACACCTCGCCGATAAAGAGCCCAAAACCCCGGTAGCGCTGGATATCGGTCCGCTTAACTTGAACCTGCAGAACTTCGACAGCCTGAACCGCTCGCCCTTCACCCTCAAACTGGATACCGGTGTGGGCAAGCAAGGCAAGCTTGACGCCAGTGGCGACGTCAACCTGAGCCCGGTGAGTGCCAGGCTCAAGGTTACAACCAAGGACATCGACCTGCGTATCGCCCAGGCCTACATCGATCCGTTCATACGACTTGAACTGCGCAGCGGCATGCTCGGCAGCGACCTGGCGGTCGATCTCAAAAGCACCGAGCCACTGGCCTTTACCGTAGAGGGCCGTGCACAGGTCGATCAACTGCACACGCTGGACACACTCAAAGACCGCGACTTCCTCAAGTGGCAAAAACTGGTGCTGGAGGACGTGAAATACCAGCACGGCGATAGCTTGTCGGTGACCAGGGTCAACTTCGAGAAGCCGTACGTGCGCTTCATGATCAACGACGACCGCACCACCAATATTGATGACCTGCTGATCCCCCAACCCGCAGGCAGCACCGCCAAGAGCACCGCCAGCAAGGACAAGCCGCTGGGCATTCACATAGGCGCGATTGCGATCAACGACGGCTCGGCCAACTTCGCCGACTTCAGCCTGACACCCAACTTCCAGACAGCCGTTCAACAGCTCAACGGACAGATCGGCACCATCGATAGCCGCAATGCCAAGCCCGCCCCGGTGAATATAGCGGGTAAGGTCGACCGTTATGCCCCGGTGACCATCAAGGGCAGCGTCAACCCGTTTGACCCGATGGCAAGCCTGGATATCGCCACCAGCTTCAAGCGTGTCGAACTGACGACATTGACGCCCTACTCCGGCAAATTTGCCGGCTACCGTATCCGCAAGGGTCGGCTGAACCTTGATCTGCACTACATGATCACCAAGGGTCAGCTCAAGGCCGAGAACAAACTGGTGGTCGAGCAATTGCAGCTCGGGGAGAAAGTCGACAGCCCCGATGCGGTTGATCTGCCGATCAAACTGGCAATTGCTTTGCTCAAAGACACGGACGGCAAGATCTCCATCGAGCTGCCGATCAGCGGCGACCTTAACAACCCGCAATTCAGTGTGATGCCCATTATCTGGCAGACCGTGCGCAATCTGGTGCTGCGTGCCGCCCAAGCCCCCTTCAAGTTCATTGGCGGCCTGATCAATGGTGGCGGCGCCGAAGACCTGGGCACGGTTTCATTCGCGCCAGGATCAAGCGAGCTGAGCCCTGAGGCGCAAAAAGCGCTGACCACCCTGGCCCAGGCGTTGAAAGAACGCCCCGCCTTGCGCCTGGAGATCGAAGGGACTGCAGCACAGAGCAGTGATGGCCCTTTCATTGCGAAAGAACGTCTTGAGCGCGAGTTCCAGTACAACTACTACAAGATCCTCCAGCGCCGTGGTGACAAAGTCCCGGCCAAGGCGGGTTTGCTGACCGTGCCGGATGATGAGAAAGGACCGTTGCTCGAAGGCATCTACCGCACCCGTCTCAAACAGCAGCCGCCTGCAGAATGGAAAGACCTGAGCCGTGACGAGCGCGCGGCCAAAATGACCGATGCATTGATCGACTTCTGGAGCAAAAGCGAAGTGCTGTTGCGTCAACTCGGCCAGGACCGCGCAAGCAGCATCAAGGACTTCCTGGTGGACAAAGGCCAGTTGGCTGATGAGCGCGTGTACTTTATCGATGCCACGTTGGGTGAAGCAGAGAGTGATGGCCGGGTGATTTCGCCTCTGCATCTGGATAGCGAGTAAGCGTGCCGGCAAAACCTGTAGTCGCTGACGAGGCAAGAGGCTGCGATTAAGGGCACCACCACAAGGTCGGGGCTGCTACGCACCCCATCGCAGCCTCGTGCCTCGTCAGCGACTACATATTCAGCAGAAATAGAACAGCCCCCGACGCAAGCGCCGAGGGCTGTAATGGCCACATCCATATGGCCGTCGCATGAACCTTGTTTCAAAGCCTGCGGGCGTACTGCTCAAATCACCCGCTGCGGCTTTGTTTCCCCCGGTTCTACGAAATGAGGGGTGTTTATTCGGCTTTCAGGCCATCAGCCGAGACAGCTTTAACGCCTTTGATCTTTTTGGTGATGGCAACAGCGATGTCTTTTTGAGCTTCGGTCACTGGGACCATCGAGGAAAGGGAAACAACACCTTTGTTTGTCTCAACTTTGATATCGGTGCCCGGAATGCCTTTTTCAGTCACCAGGTCAGCTTTCACTTTGGTGGTGATCCAGGTGTCAGAAGTGGCTTCCTTGGCTTTAGTTACTTCGCCAGCAGCGACGACCATCGGTGCCTGTGTAGTCGCTTGAGCAGCAAATGCAGCGTTGGCCATGGTCAGGGTCAGAGCGGTGGCAGTTGCAGCAGCGATAGCGAACTTCTTCATACGAGTAACTCCTGTCTTCTTTAAAATCTGCGCCGTCTTATGGCAGCAGGGTTATCTCTACTATTGCAGGGCCTGTGCCAACTTTTTAAGATAAATTAATCCTTATAAATCAATGACTTACGATTTATCTCCACAATGGCGATCGTGCAGAATGCATGACGCCCTGCAAATTTGCATGCAAGTTGCGGGTTTCCACTCATGGCCTATCGCCCATTGGCGCTGACTTTTCGTCGCCCATAAAAAAAGGATCCCGAAGGATCCTTTTTTGTAACGCGGGTATCGGGGGCTATTACGCTTCCGATGCCTTGGCAGCAGCTACGTCCTTGATGGACAGCTTGATACGGCCGCGGTTATCCACGTCCAGTACCAGTACTTCAACTTCCTGACCTTCTTTAAGAATGTCAGTCACTTTCTCAACGCGAGCGTCGCTCAGCATGGAGATGTGAACCAGGCCGTCCTTGCCAGGCAGGATGTTTACGAATGCGCCAAAGTCGACGATACGCTCAACCTTGCCCACGTAGATCTTGCCGATCTCGGCTTCAGCGGTGATGCCCAGAACGCGCTGACGCGCTGCTTCTGCAGCTTCTTTGGTTTCGCCGAAGATCTTGATCGAACCGTCGTCTTCGATATCGATCGAAGCTTTGGTTTCTTCACAGATTGCACGGATGGTCGCGCCGCCTTTACCGATGACATCACGGATTTTGTCGGTGTCGATCTTCATCGCAATCATGGTCGGAGCGTTGGCCGACAGTTCGTTGCGCGATACGGCAATGATCTGGTTCATCTGACCCAAGATGTTCAGGCGAGCGTCCAGGGCTTGGCCCAGTGCGATCTCCATGATTTCTTCGGTGATGCCCTTGATCTTGATGTCCATCTGCAGCGCGGTAACACCTTTGGCGGTACCGGCTACTTTGAAGTCCATGTCGCCCAAGTGATCTTCGTCACCCAGGATGTCGGTCAGGACAGCGAATTTCTCGCCTTCTTTAACCAGACCCATGGCGATACCGGCAACCGGTGCCTTCATCGGAACACCAGCGTCCATCAGTGCCAGGGAAGCACCACACACCGATGCCATCGAGCTGGAACCGTTGGATTCGGTGATTTCCGATACAACACGGATGGTGTACGGGAACACGTCGGCAGCAGGCAGCATGGCCTGAACCGAACGGCGGGCCAGACGGCCGTGACCGATTTCGCGACGACCGGCGCCACCCATACGACCACACTCACCTACCGAGAACGGAGGGAAGTTGTAGTGCAGCATGAACGGGTCTTTTTTCTCGCCTTCCAGGGTGTCCAGCAGTTGTGCGTCACGGGCAGTACCCAGCGTTGCAACAACCAGAGCCTGAGTTTCACCACGGGTGAACAGAGCAGAACCGTGGGTCTTCGGCAGAACACCTACTTCGATGTTCAGAGGACGAACAGTCTTGGTGTCACGGCCATCGATACGCGGCTTGCCGTTTACGATGTTTTCGCGAACGGTGCGGTATTCGATTTCGCCGAAAGCAGCTTTGACTTCGCTGGCAGAAGGCTGGCCTTCTTCACCGGACAGCTTGGCTACAACCTGATCCTTCAACTCGCCCAGACGTGCGTAACGGTCTGCCTTGACGGTGATGGTGTAAGCCTGGGAGATCGCTTCGCCGAACTCGGCACGGATAGCGCCCAGCAGTGCGGTAGCTTCCGGGGCAGCAGCCCAGTCCCACGTTGGTTTTGCAGCTTCGGCAGCCAGCTCTTTGACAGCCTGGATCACTACCTGGAATTCGTCGTGGGCAAACAGTACTGCGCCCAGCATCTGGTCTTCGGTCAGCTCTTTGGCTTCCGATTCAACCATCAATACGGCTTCCGAAGTACCGGCAACGACCATGTCCAGGCTCGAAGCAGCCAGTTGCTCGTAAGTCGGGTTCAGCAGGTAGCCGGTGCTTTCGTGGTAAGCAACGCGGGCAGCGCCGATCGGACCATCAAAAGGAATACCGGAGATAGCCAGGGCTGCCGAAGTACCGATCATCGCAGCGACGTCCGGATCGGTTTTCTTGCTGGTGGACAGAACGGTGCAGACAACCTGCACTTCGTTCATGAAACCTTCTGGGAACAGCGGACGGATCGGACGGTCGATCAGACGCGACGTCAGGGTTTCTTTCTCGGAAGGGCGACCTTCACGTTTGAAGAAACCGCCTGGGATTTTACCCGCGGCGTAGGTTTTTTCTTGGTAGTGAACAGACAGAGGGAAGAAGCCCTTGCCTGGATCAGCTTGCTTGGAGCCGACAACAGTCACCAACACGCTGACGTCGTCGTCAACGGTGACCAATACTGCGCCGGAGGCCTGACGGGCGATACGGCCAGTCTCTAGAGTAACGGTCGACTGACCGAACTGAAATTTTTTGATAACCGGGTTCACGGTGTCCTACCTTCTTTGTGGCTCTTGGGGAACGGGTTTCTTGCGAAAGTCATGCGCAACATCGGGTATTGACCCGACTCAAGATGCTTACGAAAACAGCCCGCGCGGCAAGCTTTCGTAAGAATCCGGCTAGTCCAGATAAAACTTGAGGCTGGAAGCCTGCCGTACGCCTGCGGAAAATCCGCAAACGCACGACAGACAACCAGCCTCTAGCAACATCGCTATTAGCGACGCAGACCCAGGCGAGCGATCAGCGTTTTGTAACGCTCAACGTTTTTGCCTTTGAGGTAGTCCAGCAGCTTACGACGCTGGTTTACCATGCGGATCAGACCACGACGGGAGTGGTGATCCTTGATGTTTGCCTTGAAGTGACCTTGCAGCGTGTTGATGTTAAAGGTCAGCAGTGCAACCTGCACTTCTGGAGAACCTGTATCACCTGGAGCTTGCTGGTAGTCAGCTACGATTTCTGCTTTGTGTTCAACTGTAAGTGCCATTTGGCTTTCCTTTCAATTAGGGCCTGCTTGCGAACAAGACAGATCCAATAGGCCGAGGACAAATCCTCGTATTTAAAAGTGAGATGTGACCGTGCCTAATAACAGCCACCCTCATTCCAGTCTGCCCCAAGAGTATTACATCCCGATGCAGCCTGGTTTCGGTCATTCCGACCGAATCAGTCGACGCGGCGCGATGCGCCCGTCTTCGCTCACTTCACCGATACCGATAAAGCGACCGTTGTGATCTTGTACTCGTACCATACCGAACTTCGGGGCATCAGGAGCACGAACCGGTTGGCCATTGAGCCAATAGAACGCACTGTGTTCCGAGAAGTGCAGTAATGGCCAGTCCAGCAAGCCACTGTCCGATGGCATAAGGAAGCGATCAACCGCTTCGTTGCCGCCTTCGGCATGCACAGCTTCCAACTCTTCCAGCGTCACCGTTTGGGCCAGGCTGAAAGGTCCAGCGTGTGTACGACGCAGCTCTGCAACGTATGCACCGCAACCCAGTTGCTCACCGATATCTTCCACGAGGGTACGGATATAGGTGCCTTTGGTGCAGTCGACGGCCAAGCGCGCAGTGTCACCTTCGCTGGCCAGCAATTCGAGGCGGGTAATAGTAACAGAACGTGGTTCACGCTCCACCACTTCGCCTGCACGGGCCAACTTGTAAAGCGGCTGTCCGTCTCGCTTGAGTGCAGAGTACATCGGCGGTATCTGACTGATTTTCCCACGAAAACTAGGCAAAACAGCTTCGATATCGGCGCGACCAACGGTCACTGGACGTGTCAGCAAAACATCGCCTTCAGCATCTGCAGTCGTGGTGGTCTTGCCCAATTGCATCAGGGTTTCATAACCCTTGTCGGAATCGAGCAGGTATTGCGAAAACTTGGTGGCTTCGCCAAAGCACAACGGCAAGACACCGCTGGCCAATGGATCTAGGCTACCGGTGTGCCCTGCCTTCTCGGCATTGAGCAGCCAGCGAACTTTCTGCAGGGCCGCGTTGGAAGTGAATCCAAGCGGCTTGTCGAGCAGGATGATGCCGCTGACGTTACGACGGATACGCTTGACCTGAGCCACCGGTTACTCCTTGGTGTCTTCGGGAGCAGTGGCTTCAGGGTGCTGATTGTCTTCAGCCACTGCACGCTCGATCAAAGCGGACAGGTGAGCGCCACGCACGACACTTTCATCGTAGTGGAAGTGCAGCTGAGGAACGCTGCGCAGTTTCATTTCACGCGCCAGTTGCATGCGCAGGAAACCCGCTGCCGAGTTCAGCACCTTGATGCTTTGAGCGATCTCTTCAGCGCTGTCCTCGCCCATCACGGTGATGAAGATCTTCGCGTGACCGACGTCACGGCTGACTTCAACAGCAGTAATGGTGACCAGACCCACGCGCGGGTCTTTGACTTCACGACGGATCAGCTGTGCCAGCTCGCGCTGCATCTGATCGCCAATACGTTGGGTACGGCTATATTCTTTTGCCATGTATTGTTACCTGTTACTCACCCATGGGAAACCCATGCGGTCTGAAAGCGGCAAACGCCCGGCACGACAGAAGCCGGACCGGGCGTTGCGTTTAGAGTCCAGGCCGAGCACTGCGCATTTGCATGCGCGGGCTCGTCCTCGCTCTTGAGGCTCGCGAGTTAGAGGCTGCGAGCAACCTGGACCTTCTCGAACACTTCGATCTTGTCACCGACTTTAACGTCGTTGTAGCTCTTGACGCCGATACCGCATTCCATGCCGGCACGCACTTCGGACATGTCATCTTTAAAGCGGCGCAGGGATTCCAGCTCGCCTTCGTAGATAACGATGTCTTCACGCAGTACGCGGATTGGACGGTTACGGTGAACAACACCTTCAAGCACCATGCAACCTGCAACCGCGCCAAACTTAGGCGAACGGAACACGTCACGGACTTCAGCGATACCCAGGATGTTCTCCCGAACGTCGCTGCCAAGCATGCCGGTAAGGGCTTTCTTGACGTCTTCGATGATGTCGTAGATGACGTTGTAGTAACGCATGTCCAGACCTTCCTGCTCGACAATCTTGCGAGCGCCGGCATCGGCACGCACGTTGAAGCCAAACAGAACAGCGTTGGAGGCCAGTGCCAGGTTAGCGTCGCTCTCGGTGATACCACCAACACCGCCGCCAACTACGCGCACTTGCACTTCGTCGTTACCCAGGCCGCTCAACGCGCCCTGCAGAGCTTCCAAGGAACCACGGACGTCAGATTTGAGGACGATGTTAAGCGTCTTCTTCTCTTCCTGGCCCATGTTCTCGAAGATGTTTTCCAGCTTGCCTGCGTGAGCACGCGCCAGTTTCACTTCGCGGAACTTGCCTTGACGGAACAGGGCAACTTCACGCGCCTTCTTCTCGTCAGTCATTACGCTCATCTCGTCGCCAGCATCTGGCGTTCCGTCCAGGCCGAGGATCTCGACAGGGATGGATGGACCGGCTTCCTTGATAGGCTTGCCGTTCTCATCGAGCATGGCACGGATGCGACCGTAGTTGGAGCCGACCAGAACCATGTCGCCTTGGCGCAGGGTACCGTCTTGAACCAGAACAGTTGCAACAGGCCCACGGCCTTTGTCCAGGCGGGACTCAACAACTACACCACGGCCAGGAGCCGATGGAGTGGCCTTGAGTTCCAGAACTTCAGCTTGCAGCAATACGGCTTCGAGCAATTCGTCAACGCCGGTACCCATTTTCGCCGAGACCGAAACAAACGGAGTGTCACCACCCCACTCTTCCGAGGTCACGCCGTGAACGGACAATTCGCTGCGGATGCGATCGAGATCAGCACCTGGCTTGTCGATCTTGTTCACTGCAACAACCAGAGGCACGCCAGCGGCTTTCGCATGCTGAACAGCTTCGATGGTTTGCGGCATTACGCCGTCGTCTGCAGCAACAACCAGAATCACGATGTCAGTCGCCTTGGCACCACGTGCACGCATTGCGGTAAACGCAGCGTGACCCGGGGTATCGAGGAAAGTGACCATGCCGCGTTCGGTTTCAACGTGGTACGCACCGATGTGCTGAGTAATACCACCGGCTTCGCCAGCAGCTACCTTGGCACGACGGATATAGTCGAGCAGGGAAGTTTTACCGTGGTCAACGTGGCCCATTACGGTCACAACCGGAGCACGGGAGAACGACTCGCCTTCGAATTTCAGGGATTCGGCCAGGGAATCTTCCAGGGCGTTGTCGCTTACCAGAGTCACTTTGTGGCCCAGTTCTTCAGCTACCAGTTGAGCAGTTTCCTGATCAAGTACCTGGTTGATGGTCGCTGGAGTACCCAGCTTGAACATGAACTTGATGACTTCGGCAGCCTTGACCGACATCTGTGCAGCCAAATCGCCGACAGTGATGGTCTCGCCAATCTGCACGTCACGAACTACAGGGCCGGTTGGGCTCTGGAAACCGTGAGCGTTACGCTTCTTCAGCTTGCCCTTGCCACGACCACCGCGACGGAAGCTGTCGCTTTCTTCGTCGGAAGTGCGTGGAGCAACACGTGGAGTCGGTGCTTTTTCTTTGACCGAGGCACGATGCGGAGCGTTTTTACGATCGCCGTCACCACTACCGCGACGATTGTTATCGTCTGCACGTGGTTTGTCCGGGCGACGCTGTTCGTCACGCTTGCGTGCATCAGCAGCCGGAGCAGGCGCTGCTGCCGGTGCGGTTTGCACAGGTGCAGGTGCCGCTACGGCTGGAGCTGGCGCAGGAGTAGATGCAGGCTGACGGCGCGCTTCTTCTTCGGCGCGACGCTTGGACTCTTCTTCAGCCTTCTGACGTGCGGCACTTTCTACTGCACGACGTTCATCCATCTCACGTTTGCGCTCGGCTTCGATTTCTTCCGGGCTTTGCTGTACGAAGACTTTCTTCTTGCGTACTTCAACGCTAATGCTTTTGCTGCCAGCAACACGCAGGGTACTGGTGGTTTTACGCTGCAAAGTGATCTTGCGCGGTTCTTCCACTTTAGCCTTGTGGCTGCTTTTCAGGTGAGTCAGCAGAGCTTGCTTCTCACTGTCGGTCACATTCTGCTCGGCGGCGTTGTGCGGCAGACCTGCCTCACGCATCTGCTGCAACAGGCGCTCAACCGGTGTTTTGACCTCATCGGCCAGTTGTTTCACCGTGACTTGCGTCATGCATTTCTCTCCTCAGGCCGCGCCTAATTACTCGAACCAATGGGCTCGGGCGGCCATGATCAACTTGCCGGCACGATCATCGTCAATGCCGTCGATGTCGAGCAGGTCGTCAATAGACTGCTCGGCCAGGTCTTCGCGGGTAATTACGCCGCGCACCGCCAGTTCCATCGCCAAATCCTTGTCCATACCCTCAAGTGAGAGCAGGTCTTCGGCCGGATGGGCGTCTGCCAGCTTTTCCTCAGTAGCGATGGCTTTAGTCAACAGTCGATCCTTGGCCCGAGCGCGAAGCTCGTTGACGGTATCTTCGTCAAAGCCATCGATGTTGAGCATTTCCTCCACCGGTACGTAGGCAATCTCTTCCAGGCTAGTAAAGCCTTCATCAACCAGTACCTGCGCCAGGTCTTCATCGACTTCCAGCTCTTCGATGAAGTTGCGCAGGATGTCGCCGGTTTCTGCTTGCTGCTTAGCCTGGATGTCCGATTCGGTCATCACGTTCAAGGTCCAGCCGGTCAACTGGCTGGCCAAACGTACGTTCTGACCGCCGCGACCAATCGCCTGGGCCAGATTGTCTGCGCCAACGGCGATGTCCATTGCATGGGCATCTTCGTCGACGATAATTGCCGCCACTTCTGCTGGCGACATTGCGTTGATCACGAACTGCGCCGGGTTGTCATCCCAAAGGACGATATCCACTCGCTCTCCGCCCAATTCGCCGGACACTGCCTGGACACGCGAACCGCGCATACCAATGCAGGCACCTTGCGGATCAATGCGTTTGTCTTTGGAGCGAACGGCTATTTTAGCGCGCGATCCAGGATCGCGGGAGGCCGCCATCACTTCGATCAGGCCTTCGGAGATCTCTGGCACTTCAATGCGGAACAGCTCGATCAGCATCTCTGGCGCGGTACGCGACAGGATCAGCTGAGGGCCGCGGTTCTCTGTGCGGATTTCCTTGAGCAGCGCGCGAAGGCGTACGCCAACACGGAAAGTTTCACGGGAAATGATGTCTTCACGGGCCAGCAACGCTTCAGCGTTATTGCCCAGATCAACGATCACGTTGTCACGTGTCACTTTTTTAACGGTACCCGAAATGATCTCGCCCAGACGCTCGCGATAAGCATCGACTACTTGAGCACGCTCGGCTTCGCGGACTTTTTGCACGATGACCTGTTTGGCCGTTTGTGCAGCAATCCGACCGAATTCGATAGAATCGATTTTCTCTTCGATAATATCGCCGGCTACAGCGCCTGGCTGTTTCGCCTGGGCCTGGTCAACCGCCAACTCGTATGCTGGATCATCCAGATCTTCGTCTTCGACCACAGTCCAGCGACGGAAAGTCTCGTAGTTACCGGTGTGGCGATTGATTTCCACACGCAGTTCGACTTCGTCCTCAAAACGCTTTTTGGTCGCGGTGGCCAGAGCCAGCTCCAGCGCTTCAAAAATAACGTTTGCCGGTACGCCCTTTTCATTGGACACCGACTCAACAACCAGCAGTACTTCTTTGCTCATCGTACGCCTCGCCTTTCGCAAGCCATTGGATCCGCGGGATCCGCGTCTCAGTCAAAACTGGGAATAATGTTGGCCTTGTCGATCATATCGATCGGCAACAGGAATTCATGGTCTTCAACTTGCACCACAATGTCCTGCTCTTCTACGCCGCGCAGAAGGCCCTGAAAGTTACGTCGCCCTTCGAAAGGCGAGCGCAGCTTGATCCTCACTTGCTCACCGGCAAATTTCGCAAACTGCTCAATGGTGAACAGTGGGCGTTCCATGCCAGGAGAAGAAACTTCAAGGGTGTATTCAACAGCGATAGGATCTTCGACATCCAAAACGCCGCTGATCTGACGACTCACGATTGCGCAGTCATCCACCAGTACGCCGCCTTCCTTGTCGATATACACACGCAACATTGAATGGCGGCCTTGAGCCGAAAATTCAATACCCCAGCATTCATAGCCAAGGGCCACGATCACCGGGGCCAACAAGTCCTGCAACTGTTCTAGCTTGCTCGACACCTGAACCCCCTAGTGCATGTTTGTGCATGCTGTGCAAAATGAAAAAATGGGCGAAGCGCCCATCTCTGAAACGTCGTTGAATACCGACGCTATAAAGTGTCCAGTTAACAAAAAGCCCCTAATAAGGGGCTCCGCTAAAACTGGTTGCGGGAGCCGGATTTGAACCGACGACCTTCGGGTTATGAGCCCGACGAGCTACCAGACTGCTCCATCCCGCGACAAAGCTGGAGTGGAAGTATACGGTTGATCCTTTTCAGGGTCAATCTAACCTTCCACATACAAGAAAGCCCGCTACTGCGGGCATTCTTGATAATTGGTACCGAGAAGGGGACTCGAACCCCTACACCCTATGGGCACAACCACCTCAAGGTTGCGTGTCTACCAATTCCACCACCTCGGCAATACTACGTTACATCATGAAACCCGTTTTACTTTTGCTCTTGAGCTGGAGGTACGTCAGTCGCAGGAGTTGCCGACTTTTGCTCTTGAAGCACCGGAACATCATCTGAAGCCGGCTTTTGCACTGGAACTTCCAACACCGCTGGATTTGGCAAACCTACTTGAGTCAGCTGTTCAGCTTTCTCTTTAGCAAAGTAACCTAACCCTAAGCTGGTTATGAAAAAACCTGCGGCAAGTATAGCAGTAAACTTACTAAGAAAGGTAGAGGAACCTTGGCTTCCGAACACAGTATTTGATGCACCTGCGCCAAAAGATGCTCCAGCATCCGCTCCCTTACCCTGTTGCAGCAAAACCAGGGCAATTACACCCAATGCTGTCAGCAGATGAAACACAGTTACGACGTTATCCAGCATTTTCAGTTTCCTGCGGCACGAATGATCGCACCGAACTCATCTGCATTCAGGGAAGCCCCGCCAATGAGTCCCCCATCGATATCCGGCATGCTGAACAGTTCGACCGCATTGGCCGCCTTCACGCTGCCGCCGTATAGAAGCCGCACACCTTGTGCCACTTCAGAATTCTTTTGCGCCAGCTGTGCGCGAATGGCCGCATGCACATCTTGCGCCTGCTGCGGTGATGCGGTCAGTCCGGTGCCAATGGCCCAAACTGGCTCGTATGCAATCACAGCATTTACAAATGCATCAATACCAAACTCGTCAATCACGACATTCAGCTGACGCGCTACCACTTCAAGCGTTTGCCCCGCTTCGCGCTGCTCCAGGGTTTCCCCTATGCACAACACAGGCGTCAAACCAGAGGCTTGAGCCGCTGCAAACTTGCGATTGAGCGTCTCGTCCTGCTCACCCAAAATCAGGCGGCGCTCCGAGTGACCCACAAGCACCAGCTTGCAACCTGCGTCCACTAACTGGCTCGATGAAATCTCGCCAGTCAGTGCGCCCTGCCCCGACTCCACCGCAGCATCCTGTGCACCGACCGAAATCGGTGCGCCTTGCAAGCCATTGATCACTCGATCAATAAACAGCTGAGGCGGGAATACTGCAACATCAACATCGTTTGGCAAGACCAGACCACGCAGACCGTCGATCAGCTCAGCGACGCTGGCGCGGGTACCGTGCATCTTCCAGTTACCAGCTACCATAGTGCGACGCATGCTTTACCTCGTCGGTCAAAGTGGGCGCAGATGTTACCCAACCAAATCCGCGCTGGCAAGCCGAATTCAGGCACAAACTTCACTTACCAGCTTTGCCAGCTCGTCGGCGTAGCCGCGAACCATGTTTTCGTCATCGCCTTCGACCATTACACGCACCAAAGGCTCTGTTCCCGACTTGCGCAGCAGCACGCGACCACGACCCTTCATGGCCTCAGTCACACGCGCGCACGCTTCCTTGACCGCCGGGTGCTCAACAGGATTCACGCCGCCAGCAAAACGCACGTTCACCAGAATCTGCGGGCACTTGCGCAAAGCCTGACGCGACTGGGCAAGACTTTCATCGCGACGACGCAATGACAGCAACACCTGAAGCGCTGCGATGATCGCGTCACCCGTCGTGGTGTGCTGGAAGCAGACGATGTGCCCGGAGTTCTCGCCACCCACCAGCCAATCGCGCTCTTGCAGGCCAGCGATGACGTAACGGTCTCCCACATTGGCGCGCACAAACGGGATACCCAGGTCAGCCAGCGCCAGTTCAAGCCCAAGGTTGCTCATCAGCGTGCCGACGACGCCACCTTGCAACTTGCCACGCTCGTGCAAATCACGGGCGATGATGAACAGCAATTCATCGCCATCAACTACGGCACCCGTATGATCGACCATGAGAACCCGATCACCATCGCCATCAAAAGCGATGCCCAGGTCTGCACCTTCAGCCACAACGGCAGCCTGCAACTGCCCCATATGGGTCGAACCGCAGTTTTCGTTGATGTTCAGTCCATCAGGCTGGGCCGACAGCACGACGACCTGGGCTCCCAGCTCTTTGAAAACACTAGGCGCAACCTTGTAGGTGGCACCGTGGGCGCAATCGAGAACAATCTTGAGGCCGCTGAAGTTGGTACTGCTTGGCACACTGCTTTTGCAGAACTCGATATAGCGACCCGGAGCATCATTGATACGCGACACTTTCCCCAGCTTGTCAGACTCGACAACCGTCATGGGTGCGTCCAACAACTCTTCAATCATCAATTCAACATCATCAGGGAGCTTGGTGCCGTCCCCGGAAAAGAACTTGATGCCGTTATCATCATGAGGATTGTGCGAAGCGCTGATCACGATGCCTGCTTCGGCATGGAAGGTGCGCGTCAGGTAGGCAATAGCCGGCGTGGGCATAGGGCCCAGCAGCATCACATCAGCCCCGGCAGCAGACAGGCCTGCCTCCAGCGCGGATTCGAACATATAACCCGATATGCGAGTGTCCTTGCCTACCAGGATCCGGCAAGCACCCTTGCTACGAAACGCCATGCCCGCCGCCCAGCCCAACTTGAGCATAAAGTCAGGGGTAATCGGGTAAACGCCGACCCGACCACGAATACCGTCGGTGCCAAAATACTTCTTTGTCATAAGCGCTCCATCATTCTTAGTCGGCGGAATCTACCGCTGCGATCATCCGTACCACATCAACTGTTTCGGCAACGTCATGGACACGCAGAATGCGCGCGCCCTTGGTCATCGCCAATGCCGCAAGAGCCAGGCTGCCATAGAGCCTCTCTGCAACCGGCCGGTTCAGTGTTTGCCCGACCATACTTTTACGTGACACGCCCACCAGCAAAGGTCGACCCAGCGCATGCAGGGCCTCCATATGCTTGAACAGGCTCAAATTGTGCTGCAAGGTTTTGGCAAAACCAAAACCCGGGTCCAGCACGATGCTCTCAGGCCCGATACCTGCCGCCGCACAGCGCGCCATGCTGTCAGCCAGAAACGCCGACACCTCGCCCACCAGATCTTCGTAGTGCGGATTGTCCTGCATGTCGCCGGGCTCACCGAGCATATGCATCAGACACACCGGCAAACCGGTGGCCGCAGCGGCCTGCAAGGCACCCTCACGACGCAGCGAACGCACATCATTGATAAGCCCCGCCCCGAGACGCGCAACCTCAGTCATGACGATTGGCGCGGAGGTATCGACCGAAATAATGACATCCAGTTCCCGGCTTATACGCTCGACAACAGGAGCAACCCGATCGAGCTCTTCCTGAGACGAAACGGCAGGCGCTCCGGGGCGAGTTGACTCACCGCCAACATCAATCAGAGTTGCACCCGCCTCAACCATCGCCTGCGCATGGCGCAGAGCAGCATCCACAGCAGCAAAGCGGCCGCCGTCGGAAAAGGAATCAGGGGTGACATTGAGAATGCCCATAATATGCGTATGGGCCAAATCAAGAACCCGGTTGCCGCAAGGCAACCGGGTCGAGGACTGAACAGAAGTCATTTCAAGCCTTATTGATCAGCAGCAGGGCCGCCGATAGGTGTTTCCGGGCGCTCGGTTTTATCCAGCGTCGGGGCAGTCGGGGTACCCGAACTACCGTCTTCCCAGTCACGCGGCTCGCGCGGCGGACGACCCGCCATGATGTCGTCGATCTGATCGGCATCGATCGTTTCGTACTTCATCAACGCGTCAGCCATAGCATCGAGCTTGTCACGGTTTTCGGTCAGGATCTGCTTGGCCGTGTTGTAGCACTGATCAATGATGCTGCGTACTTCGGAGTCGATCAGCTTGGCTGTTTCGCCCGACACGCTTGCAGACTGACCACCACCACGACCCAGATAAGACTCTTCGTCCTCGGCATACATCAGAGGGCCAAGCTTCTCGGACAAGCCCCACTTGGTCACCATGTTCCGCGCAATCTGGCTGGCACGCATGATGTCGTTGGAAGCGCCGGTGGTAACACCGTCGAAACCCAGGGTCATCTCTTCAGCGATACGGCCACCATATAGCGAGCAGATCTGGCTGATCAGCGCACGCTTGGACAGGCTGTAACGATCTTCTTCCGGCAGGAACATGGTTACGCCCAAGGCGCGACCACGAGGGATGATCGAAACCTTGTAGACCGGATCATGCTCAGGCACTACGCGACCGACGATAGCGTGACCCGCCTCGTGATAAGCCGTGTTGCGCTTTTCTTTGTCCGACATGACCATCGATTTGCGCTCGGCGCCCATCATGATCTTGTCTTTAGCCAGCTCAAACTCTTTCATTTCAACAACACGCTTACCGGTGCGCGCTGCGAACAGGGAAGCTTCGTTCACCAGGTTTGCCAGATCGGCACCCGAGAAGCCCGGAGTACCACGTGCAATCACGCCCGGCTGGACATCATCGCCCATCGGCACTTTACGCATGTGCACCTTGAGGATCTGCTCGCGACCACGAATGTCCGGCAAGCCAACCACAACCTGACGGTCAAAACGACCTGGACGCAACAGCGCAGGATCGAGCACATCAGGACGGTTGGTGGCAGCAATCACAATGATGCCGTCATTCATCTCAAAGCCGTCCATCTCAACCAGCAACTGGTTAAGCGTCTGCTCGCGCTCATCATGACCGCCGCCCATGCCGTTACCACGGTGACGGCCGACCGCATCGATTTCATCGATAAAGATGATGCAGGGTGCGTGTTTCTTGGCTTGTTCAAACATGTCACGAACACGGCTTGCGCCGACGCCCACGAACATTTCAACAAAGTCGGAACCGGAAATCGTGAAGAACGGCACCTTGGCTTCGCCCGCGATTGCCTTGGCAATCAGGGTTTTACCGGTACCCGGTGGGCCAACCATCAGCACACCACGAGGAATACGACCACCCAGGCGCTGGAACTTGCCCGGATCTCGCAGGAATTCGACCAGTTCGCCGACTTCTTCCTTCGCCTCATCACAACCCGCTACGTCAGCCAGAGTCGTTTTGACCTGGTCTTCCGACAGCAGCCGCGCCTTGCTCTTGCCAAAGCTCATCGGGCCGCCTTTGCCGCCGGCACCGCCCTGCATCTGGCGCATCATGAACATGAAGACAGCGATGATCACCAGAATCGGGAAGCTTGCAACCAGCAGCTGAGTCCAGATGCTTTGTTGCTCTGGCAGTTTGCCCTCAACGGTCACATGGTTATCCACCAGGTCACCGATCAAACCGTTGTCCTGAATAGCCGGACGGATGGTTTTGAAGGAATCGCCATCGCTGCGTTTGCCGGTAATCACGTAGCCATCCACGGCAACGCGCTCGACCTTGCCATCCTTAACTTGCTGGATGAAGTCGGAATAGTTGAGGGTTTGTGGCTCGTTTGGACTGGAGAAGTTGTTCATCACTGTCACCAGGACAGCGGCGATGATCAACCACAGGATCAGATTCTTTGCCATATCGTTCAATTAGCTACCCTCTGAAGCAAGCCCCGCTACTGAAGCGTGCTTCGCATGATATTCACCGGCATAACTTACTACATTGCCTACAACCCTTGCAGGCTCCGTCTGTAACCCTTTGTGAAACTTTGACTACACAATATTCGTTATGCCAGATCTGTAAAGCGATTCAAAAAAAACTATCGCCCTTGTCAGAGACGCTCATCACTGGCGGAACCATCGATACCGCGGAAGCCGCGCCCCAGCAAATACTGCTCGCGGGACCTGTCTCGAGACGACGACGGCTTGCGCATCTGCACCTTGTCGAACAGCTTGCGAATGTCTTTGTGGTACTGATCGAAGCCTTCGCCTTGGAAAACTTTAATCAGAAAATCACCACCAGGACGTAGGACGCGACCAGCAAGGTCCAGTGCCAATTCGCACAGGAACATCGCCCGGGGCATATCCACAGCGGCCAATCCACTCATATTGGGGGCCATATCAGAAATCACAAGGTCTACTTGCGTATTTCCTACTGCTTCGAGGATCTGTGCCAGTACGGCGTCCTCGGTAAAGTCGCCCTTGATGAAGGTCACATCAGGAATGCTGTCCATGTCCAGGATGTCGGAAGCAATCAAACGCCCCTGACCACCGATCAGACGACTGGTCACCTGTGACCAGCCACCCGGGGCAGCACCCAGGTCAATCACTGTCATGCCGGGACGAATGAGTCGATCGCGCTCTTGAATCTCCAGCAATTTGTAGCTGGCGCGCGAGCGATACCCGTCTTTTTGCGCCATTTTGACGTACGGGTCGTTGAAATGCTCTTTCAGCCAGTTAAGGCTAGTCTTGGAACGGGCCACGGGCCACCTCAAAAATTTTAAACGGGTCGTGATTAACTGGGCGGTCTGGGACTCGCTCGGGTAAACTGGCCGCCGCTTTTTACAAGATCAGACACAGGGGTCAGATTATGCCGCTCACTCAAGAGCAGAAGAAACAGTACAAATCCATTGGCCACCATCTGAAACCAGTTTTGACTGTGGCTGATAATGGTTTGACTGAAGGTGTTTTAGCCGAACTCGAACGCGCATTGGGCGATCACGAGCTGATTAAAATCAAAGTCAACATTCTGGATCGTGAATCCCGCCTGGAAGCCGTCGCACAAATGTGCAAGGCCGGCAAAGCGGAACTGGTACAGGTTATCGGCAAAATGGCGCTTCTGTACCGCAAGAACGTCAATGTAAACAAGCAACTGTCGAACATCCATCGCTTCAAGTGATGTCGACAAGGGTCAAGGGTGCGCCTGGCGCGCCCTGAAACTCTTCCAGGGATAAACCCGAGAGCCATGCAAGAACTGCCCGCGCAACGCATCAGGCAGCCAGAGACGCCCAACGCAACCCTTCCCGCACCTGCTACTCGCCTTTCAACTTGCAACGCTGCCAACCGGGTTCAGGCCAGCACCGCTAAAAATTCTGTGTGCAACAACCACAAGCTGCCGACCCGGAACACCCGGGCCAGCCGCCAAAGAAGTGCGCCCGCACAAGGCGGGCGCCATTCTTAGATGTGACGCACCTCAATGATCTCGTATTCAATAACACCGCCAGGTGTTTTCACCGCGACTACGTCACCCTCTTCCTTGGCAATCAAGGCACGAGCAAGTGGCGAACCCACGGAGATTTTTCCGAGCTTGAAGTCAGCTTCATCTTCACCAACGATCTGATAGACAACGCGCTCGTCAGTTTCAACGTTCGCGATCTCAACCGTGGTGCCGAAAATCACCTTGCCGGTGTGAGGAATCGCTGCCACATCAATAACCACTGCGTTTTGCAGACGGCCTTCGATGTCACGGATACGAGCCTCAGACATACCCTGGAGCTCACGAGCTGCATGGTATTCAGCATTTTCTTTCAAATCGCCCAACTCACGCGCCGTACCGATTTCCTTGCTCAGCTTCGGCCGAACAACCTTGGTCAGGTGTGCGAGTTCTTCCTCCAGGGCCTTGTGGCCCTGGACGGTCATTGGATACTTGATCATGACTTCAATCCTGCGTGTAGATCCTGCAAGCGGCGCACGGTTTTTTCAGGACCGAACTTGAGCGCTTCGCAGATCGCTTCGCCAGCAGCAATGGTCGTGGTGCAGTAGATCTTGTGCTGAAGCGCGTTGCGGCGAATGGAGTAGGAGTCAGCAATCGACTGACGACCCTCGGTAGTGTTGATGATCAAGGTAACTTCGTCATTCTTGATCATGTCGACAACGTGCGGACGACCTTCGGTCACCTTGTTCACGCGACGTACTTTCAAGCCGGCAGCTTCGATGAACTTGGCTGTGCCCGCCGTTGAAACGATCTCGAAGCCCAGGCTGATCAGGTCGCGAGCAACGCCAGCCACCAGGGGCTTGTCGTCGTCACGAACGCTGATGAAGGCAGTACCGCCAGTCGGCAGCACTTCGCTTGCACCCATCTGGGCCTTGGCAAAAGCTTCGCCGAAGGTATCGCCCACACCCATCACTTCACCGGTGGACTTCATCTCAGGGCCGAGAATCGGGTCAACACCCGGGAATTTGGCGAACGGGAAGACCGCCTCTTTCACGCTGTAGAAGTTAGGAATGATTTCTTTGGTGAAGCCGATTTCTTTCAGGGTTTTACCGGCCATCACGCGAGCTGCGATCATCGCCAGGGAAACACCGATGCACTTGGACACGAAAGGAACGGTACGCGAAGCACGCGGGTTCACTTCGATCACGTAGATATCTTCGCCCTGCAGAGCCAACTGCACGTTCATCAGGCCGACAACGCCCAATTCCAGAGCCATCTTCTTGACCTGCTCGCGCATCTCGTCCTGGATGTGCAGCGGCAGCGAGTACGGCGGCAGCGAACATGCAGAGTCACCAGAGTGAACACCCGCCTGCTCGATGTGCTGCATGATCGCGCCGATCACTACATCAGTACCGTCGCAGACAGCATCCACGTCCATTTCGATGGCACAGTTGAGGAAGTGATCCAGCAGCACAGGGCTGTCGTTGGACACTTTCACCGCGTCGCGCAGGTAGCGCTTGAGTTCTTCTTCTTCGTAAACGATTTCCATCGCACGGCCGCCCAATACGTAGGACGGACGAACAACCAGCGGGTAACCGATCTTGCCAGCGGCACGAATCGCTTCGTCTTCGCTGCGCACAGTGGCGTTTGGCGGCTGACGCAGGTTCAGGCGCTCAACCATCTGCTGGAAACGCTCGCGGTCTTCTGCACGGTCGATGGCGTCAGGGCTGGTACCGATGATCGGTACGCCGGCTTCTTCCAGGGCGCGGGCCAGTTTCAGCGGAGTTTGGCCGCCGTACTGGACGATCACGCCTTTTGGCTTCTCGACCCGCACGATTTCCAGAACGTCTTCGAGGGTTACGGATTCAAAGTACAAACGATCCGAAGTGTCGTAGTCGGTGGAAACGGTTTCCGGGTTGCAGTTGACCATGATGGTCTCGTAACCGTCTGCACGCAGTGCCAGAGCGGCGTGAACGCAGCAATAGTCGAACTCGATACCTTGGCCGATACGGTTCGGGCCACCGCCCAGGATCATGATCTTGTCACGATCCGAAGGGTTGGCTTCGCACTCTTCCTCGTAGGTGGAGTACATGTAGGCGGTGTCGGTGGCGAACTCGGCGGCGCAGGTGTCAACGCGCTTGTAGACCGGGAACACTTCCAGCTTGTGACGGTGACGACGCAGGTTTTTCTCGGTGACACCCAGCAGTACGGCCAGGCGCGCATCAGAGAAGCCCTTGCGCTTGAGGCGATACATGGCATCACGGTCAATCGAGGACAGCGCCATGGTCTTGATCTTTTCTTCGTCCTTGATCAGATCTTCGATCTGCACCAGGAACCAAGGGTCAATCATGTTCATGCCGAAGATATCTTCGACGGTCATGCCTGCGCGGAACGCGTCAGCCACGTACCAGATACGCTCGGCGCCCGGCACGGTCAGCTCGCGCTTGAGCACGGCCATGCTTTCCGGGTTGCTCAGGTCCAGCTTTGGATCAAGACCGCTTACACCCACTTCAAGACCGCGAAGGGCCTTCTGCAGGGATTCCTGGAAAGTCCGGCCGATAGCCATGACTTCACCCACAGATTTCATCTGCGTGGTCAAACGAGCGTCAGCCTTGGCGAACTTCTCGAAAGCAAAGCGCGGCAGCTTGGTCACAACGTAGTCGATGGACGGCTCGAAGGACGCAGGAGTAGCGCCGCCGGTGATTTCGTTTTGCAGTTCGTCCAGGGTGTAGCCGATCGCCAACTTGGCAGCGATACGTGCAATCGGGAAACCGGTCGCTTTCGATGCCAGGGCCGAGGAACGCGATACACGCGGGTTCATCTCGATCACAACCATACGGCCGGTGTCCGGGCAAATACCGAACTGAACGTTGGAACCGCCGGTTTCAACGCCGATCTCACGCAGTACCGCCAGAGAGGCGTTACGCATGATCTGGTATTCCTTGTCCGTCAGGGTTTGTGCCGGAGCAACGGTGATCGAGTCACCGGTGTGCACGCCCATCGGGTCAAAGTTTTCAATCGAGCACACGATGATGCAGTTGTCCTTTTTATCGCGGACAACCTCCATCTCGTACTCTTTCCAGCCGATCAGGGATTCGTCGATCAGCAGCTCTTTGGTTGGCGACAGGTCCAGGCCGCGAGCGCAGATTTCTTCGAACTCTTCACGGTTGTAAGCAATACCGCCACCGGTGCCGCCCATGGTGAAGGACGGACGGATGATGCACGGGAAGCCCAGCTTTTCGAGAACCGCATTGGCCTCTTCCATGCTGTGAGCGATACCGGAACGCGGGCAGTCAAGACCGATGGACTTCATCGCCTTGTCGAAACGCGAACGGTCTTCAGCCTTGTCGATGGTGTCGGCATTGGCGCCGATCATCTCTACGCCGAACTTCTCCAGAACGCCTTCGCGCTCCAGATCCAGTGCGCAGTTCAGAGCAGTCTGGCCGCCCATGGTTGGGAGCAGTGCGTCCGGACGCTCTTTTTCGATGATCTTGGCAACGGTCTGCCATTTGATCGGCTCGATGTAGGTGGCGTCGGCCATGTCCGGGTCGGTCATGATGGTGGCCGGGTTGGAGTTCACCAGGATGACGCGATAACCCTCTTCGCGCAGGGCTTTACAGGCCTGGGCGCCGGAGTAGTCGAATTCACAGGCCTGGCCGATAACAATCGGGCCAGCGCCGAGAATCAGGATGCTTTTTATGTCTGTACGTTTTGGCATGGGTTTGTCACTCAAATCCGCAGGTCAGTCGGCAAGCTGTCAATCAGGCTTCTGAAGCGCCCTGGGGGCCACCGAAGGTCGGGGCCGCCACAGGGCGCTGCAGCAGGGAGCTGATCAGCGGCGCTTGGCCATCTCATTGATGAAGCGATCGAACAGCGGCGCAACGTCGTTCGGGCCAGGGCTTGCTTCAGGGTGACCCTGGAAGCTGAAAGCGCTCTTGTCGGTCAGCTCGATACCTTGCAGCGTGCCGTCGAACAGCGACTTGTGAATGGCGCGCACGTTGGCTGGCAAGGTTGCTTCGTCTACCGCAAAACCGTGGTTCTGGCTGGTGATCATCACAACACCGGTGTCCAGATCCTGGACCGGGTGGTTAGCGCCGTGGTGGCCATGACCCATTTTCACGGTCTTGGCGCCCGAGGCCAGAGCCAGCAGCTGGTGACCGAGGCAGATACCAAACACCGGAATCTCGGTATTCAGAACTTCCTTGATGGCCGTGATCGCGTAGTCGCAAGGCTCAGGATCGCCAGGACCGTTGGACAGGAACACGCCGTCAGGGTTGAGTGCCAGTACATCGCTGGCCGGGGTCTGAGCAGGAACCACCGTAACGCGGCAGCCGCGCTCAACCAGCATGCGCAGGATGTTCCATTTTACGCCGTAGTCGTACGCGACCACGTGGTAAGGCAGCTCGCTGGCTTCGATAGTCGGGTGACTGTCAGTGGCCAGGTTCCAGACGCTGGAGCGCCACTCGTAGGCTTTTTCAGTGCTGACGACTTTCGCCAGATCCATGCCTTTCAGGCCCGGGAAGCCGCGAGCAGCTGCGATTGCAGCCTCGTCAGAAATATTGTCGCCCGCCATGATGCAACCGTTCTGCGCGCCTTTCTCACGCAGGATGCGCGTCAGGCGGCGAGTGTCGATACCGGCGATGGCCACAACATTGTTGGCTTTCAGGTAGTCGGCCAGCGACATGGTGTTGCGCCAGTTGCTTGCAACCAGCGGCAGATCACGGATTACCAGACCTGCGGACCAGACACGATCAGACTCGGCGTCTTCCGGGGTAGTACCGGTATTGCCAACATGCGGGTAAGTCAGGGTCACGATTTGCTGAGCGTAGGAAGGATCCGTCAGGATCTCCTGGTAGCCAGTCATTGCGGTGTTAAACACCACCTCACCAACGGTTTGACCGTCGGCCCCAATGGCTTCGCCGCGAAAAATGCTGCCATCAGCGAGGGCGAGTATGGCTTGCTTAGTCAAGAAGACCTCCCGTAAATAAAGCCTGAAAGGGCGATCGCAGGTTGTAAAAAAGCGGAGTGACGTATGGACACGTCACCCCGCTTCTTCATCGAATTATCTGCGCGCTTTTAGTGGACACACTAAAGCTGTAGCTTACAGAAAAAGGCTTTTTTGGTCTACCGCTAAAGAGTCTAAAAGACAGGAGAATGCGACAGGAAATCGCTTAGCGGTTAAAAATCGGGCTGCTGGCGCGCCAACAGCCCGATTTTACAGAGATAACTCAACGTAGGTCGAGCACATCCTGCATGTCATACACGCCAGGCTCTCGCCCTTCCAGCCACAAGGCAGCACGAACGGCACCCTTGGCAAAGGTCATGCGACTGGATGCCTTGTGGGTAATCTCGAGACGCTCACCTTCAGTGGCAAACAGCACCGTATGATCACCCACCACATCACCGCCGCGCACAGTGGCAAAACCGATGGTTTCACGGTCACGAGCACCGGTATGGCCTTCACGACCATATACCGCAACCTTTTGCAGATCGCGGCCCAGCGCATCGGCAATCACCTCACCCATCCGCATCGCCGTTCCCGAAGGAGCGTCGACCTTGTGCCGATGGTGCGCCTCGATGATTTCGATATCCGCCTCATCACCCATCACCCGCGCCGCCATATCCAGCAACTTGAATGACAGATTGACCCCGACACTGAAGTTGGAAGCAAAGACAATCGCAATGTCCTGACCCGCTTCGACCAACAGCTGTTTTTGCGCCGCACTCAAGCCCGTGGTGCCAATCACCATGGCCTTGCCCAGCTTGCGACACACCGCCAGATTGCCCAGCATCACCTCAGGCAAAGTGAAATCGATGAGCACATCAAAATCAGCAGCGACCTCCTGCAGGCTGGCCGACAACGGCACATCAATTCGCCCGATAGAAGCCAGCTCGCCAGCATCAGCCCCCACCAGGGAACTGCCCGGACGAACGATTGCCGCCGTCAGCCCGCACAGTGGCGAGCGCTGCTGCACCGCATCGATCAATGTCTTGCCCATGCGCCCGGCAGCGCCCATCACAGCTATACGTCGCATCTACCGCTCCTTACAGGTCGCCGAAAAAACGCTTCACGCCTTCAAACCAGCCCGTGGCGTTTGGGGAATGGCAGCTATCGCCTTCCAGCGTGGTACGGAACTCTTCCATCAGTTCACGCTGACGACGACTCAACTTGACCGGAGTTTCAACTACAACGCGGCACATCAGATCGCCTGCACCACCGCCACGCACCGGAGCAACGCCCTTGCCACGCAAGCGGAACTGCTTGCCAGTCTGAGTACCTTCAGGGACTTTCAACTTGACCCGACCATCCAGCGTTGGCACTTCAAGCTCTGCGCCCAATGCGGCATCAGCCACGCTGATCGGCACTTCACAGAACAAATGCTTGCCGTCGCGCTGGAAAATCGCGTGCTCGCGCACATCGATCACTACATACAGATCACCAGTCGGCCCACCCTGTACGCCTGCCTCGCCTTCGCCCGACAGACGAATGCGATCGCCGGTATCAACGCCCGCAGGGACTTTGACGGAAAGGGTTTTGTATTCTTCTACACGGCCTTCGCCACGGCAGCTGTCGCACGGATCAGAGATGACCTTGCCTTGACCATGGCAACGCGGGCAAGTCTGCTGAACAGCGAAGAAACCCTGCTGCATGCGCACCTGACCAATACCGCCACAGGTTGTACAGGTCACAGGCGAAGAGCCCTTCTTGGCGCCCGAGCCGTCACATGGCTTGCAGTTGACCAGCGTCGGAACGCGGATATTGACCGTGGTACCGCGCACGGCTTCTTCCAGATCCAGCTCCAGCGTGTAGCGCAAATCACTACCACGCTGAGCGCCACCCCGGGAGCCGCCACGGCCACCACCAAAGAAATCGCTGAACACATCGCCAAAAATATCGGAGAAGTTCTGGCCGCCAAAACCAGCACCGCCGCCACCCATTTGCGGATCAACACCGGCATGACCGTATTGATCGTAGGCCGCACGCTTGCTGGAGTCCGACAGAACTTCGTAAGCTTCGTTAGCTTCCTTGAACAGTTCTTCCGAGGCCTTGTCATCCGGATTGCGGTCCGGGTGATGCTTCATCGCCAGTCGGCGATAAGCTTTTTTCAGTTCGATCTCAGTCGTAGTGCGTTCAACACCCAATATTTCGTAATAGTCGCGCTTTGCCATAATTCTTTGCACTCTCAAGGACGTTCGACAAAACCCTCCCGAGCCTCGCCAAACCCGCCAAGCCCGAAAAGGATCAGACCCGACTCACGTCTTTTCAACGATATTGGTTTCTGTTTAACAGCCAATGCATTGGCCGACAGGAGCGGTTACCTCTGGCCGGAAAACAAGAAAGATCCAGACCAAACCGCCAGCATTCGACCTTGTCGCATGCTGTAAAAATTCCTTTACTCCAGACACGCCAACGCGGGAGCAAGCTCCCGCGCGGCGACATCCTACCAGTCACCGCTAAAGCGCGGTCAACTGGCCGACAAACAAGCTGATTACTTGTTGTCTTTTACTTCTTCGAACTCAGCGTCGACAACGTCGTCCGCTTTTTCAGCCGAATCAGCTGGCTTGGCCGCTGCGTCTGCCGGGTTCGCTTGCTCGGCGTACATTTTCTGTGCAACCGGAGCAGACACCTTGGACAGCTCTTCAACCTTGGCTTCGATAGCAGCCTTGTCGTCGCCTTTAACAGCAGCTTCAAGTGCAACTACAGCAGCTTCGATTGCAGCTTTCTCTTCCTCGGTTACTTTGTCGCCAGCATCGACGATCATTTTGCGAGTCGAGTGAACCAGTGCGTCGCCCTGGTTACGTGCAGCTGCCAGCTCTTCGAACTTGCGGTCTTCCTCAGCATTGATCTCGGCATCGCGAACCATCTGAGCGATTTCTTCCTCGGACAGACCCGAGTTAGCCTTGATCACGATGGACTGAGACTTGCCAGTCGCCTTGTCTTTTGCACTTACGTGCAGGATGCCGTTGGCATCGATGTCGAAGGTTACTTCGATCTGAGGCACGCCACGTGGAGCGGGTGGAATGTCAGCCAGGTCGAACTTGCCCAACGACTTGTTCTGTGCGGCTTGCTTACGCTCACCTTGCAGCACGTGAATGGTCACAGCGCCCTGGTTATCGTCAGCAGTCGAGAACACTTGCGATTTCTTGGTAGGAATCGTGGTGTTTTTCTCGATCAGAGCAGTCATTACGCCGCCCATGGTTTCGATACCCAGAGTCAGCGGGCTCACGTCCAGCAACAGAACGTCTTTAACATCACCGGCCAATACCGCGCCCTGGATGGCAGCACCCATTGCAACAGCTTCGTCCGGGTTCACGTCTTTACGTGCTTCCTTGCCGAAGAACTCGGTTACCAGCTTCTGTACCAGCGGCATACGAGTCTGACCACCGACCAAGATCACGTCGTTGATCGCGCCAACGTCGATACCAGCGTCTTTCAGAGCAATGCGGCAAGGCTCGATGGTGCGCTGAACCAGGTCTTCAACCAGCGATTCCAGCTTGGCGCGGGAAATCTTCACGTTCAAGTGCTTAGGACCGGTGGCATCTGCAGTGATGTAAGGCAGATTCACGTCAGTCGACTGGCTCGAAGACAGTTCGATCTTGGCTTTTTCAGCAGCTTCTTTCAGACGCTGCATCGCCAGCGGGTCACCTTTGAGGTTCATGCCGCTTTCTTTCTTGAACTCGTCAACCAGGTAGTCGATCAGACGGATGTCAAAGTCTTCACCACCCAGGAACGTGTCACCGTTGGTTGCCAGCACTTCAAACTGGTGCTCGCCATCAACTTCGGCAATTTCAATGACCGACACGTCGAAAGTACCGCCACCCAAGTCATAAACGATGACAGTGTGGTCGCCCTTCGCTTTATCCATACCGTAAGCCAGAGCAGCTGCGGTTGGTTCGTTGATGATGCGTTTAACGTCCAGACCCGCGATACGGCCGGCGTCTTTGGTTGCCTGACGCTGGCTGTCGTTGAAGTAGGCCGGAACGGTAATGACCGCTTCAGTCACTGGCTCGCCGAGGTAGTCTTCGGCGGTTTTCTTCATTTTCTTCAGAATTTCAGCCGAGATCTGTGGCGGAGCCATTTTCTGGCCGTTCACTTCAACCCAAGCGTCGCCGTTGTCAGCCTTGGCGATCTTGTACGGAACCATCTGAATGTCTTTCTGTACAACTTCTTCGTCAAAGCGACGACCGATCAGACGCTTCACCGCGTACAGGGTGTTATGCGGATTGGTCACTGCCTGACGCTTGGCCGACTGGCCAACCAGAATTTCGCCATCATTGGCGTACGCAACGATCGACGGCGTAGTGCGCGCGCCTTCTGCGTTTTCGATAACTTTTGCTTTACCGTTTTCCAGAACCGAAACACACGAGTTGGTGGTCCCGAGGTCAATACCGATAATTCTGCCCATGTTTACTCTCCCTAAATTTGAATTTTGTTGCCGCAGCAGTAATGACCAACTGCGGCATTGCTTAACGCTTGACTTCTAAATGGGGGCCTTGCGGCCGATTTCAAGCCTTTTCGTCAATCGATGGCGAAACCGGCGCTGGCGCCTTGCTGACTACGACCATAGCCGGGCGCAGCAAGCGACCATTGAGCTGATAACCCTTTTGAAACACCTTGAGCACACTGTTTGGCTCCAGGTCAGCACTTTCCTGCATTGCCATCGCCTGATGATGCTCGGCATTGAAGGGCTCGCCGTGCGGGTCGATCGCTTCCAGCTGATAACGCTTCAGGGTGTCCTGGAACATTTTCAGGGTCAGTTCGATCCCTTCGCGCATCGGACGAATGTTTTCATCGTCCGGGCTGGACAGCTCAAGACCGCGCTCCAGACTGTCGATCACCGGCAACAGGTCGCCAGCGAACTTCTCCAGCGCAAACTTGTGAGCCTTCTCAACATCCTGCTCAGCGCGGCGGCGAACGTTCTGCAGATCGGCAGCTACGCGCAGAGCCTGATCATTAGCGGCTGCCAGCTGCTCTTCAAGCACCTGCACACGGGCTGCCAAATCTTCACCTGCTACATCGGCGGCCTGGTTGGCGTCCTGGTTCTGCGTATCCATAGTCTGTTCGTCTGCCATAGATTTCTCCTTTCAAACTTCGTCCGCGAGCTCGACTCGCGCTTCTGCCAAGGTATATGGGGTCGCAATTCTCAGGTTCAAGAGCCTGAAAACCAGAAAATAGATGTTAGAGCCCCCTGGCGTTACCTGCCAAAAAACAAAATCGAGCTAAAAAAACCAAAAAAACAAGCAAATCGAACTAAGCACAGCCATTGTCAGCACGAAACAAAACACTGTATAAATAACCAGACATTACGTTTTGGAGCAGCTCCTATGCTGGTGCACCTGTCCGTACACAACTACGCCATCGTTGAACATCTCGATCTCGAACTGGATCGCGGGATGAGTGTAATCACTGGCGAGACCGGTGCCGGCAAATCGATCATGCTCGACGCCCTGGGCCTCACACTAGGGGACCGCGCAGACAGCGGTGTTGTCCGCCCGGGAGCCGACAAGGCCGATATCCTGGCCACGTTCGACCTGCAAGACATACCAGAAGCCCGGGCCTGGCTTGCCGAGCGCGACCTGGAAGGCGAAGGTCCGTGCATCTTGCGCCGAGTCATTACTGCCGAAGGCCGCTCGCGCAGCTACATCAACGGCACCCCCTGCCCCCAAGGCGACCTCAAGGCCCTGGGCGAGCTGCTGATTGATATCCACAGCCAGCACGAGCACCAGTCGCTGCTCAAACCCGACACCCACCGCCGCCTGCTCGACGAGTTCGCCGGCGCCACCGACCTTGCCCGCCAGGTGCAATTGGCCGCGCAACGCTGGCGCCAGACCAGGCAAGAGCTTGAACACCTGTCCAACTCCGGCGATGAACAGCGCTCGCGCCATCAACTGCTCAGCTACCAGCTCGAAGAACTTGAAACCCTTTCCCTGGGCGAGAACGAACTGGAAGAACTGGAACAGGAACACAAAAACCTGACCAACGCCGAAACCTTGCTGACCATATGCCGCCAAGTGGTGGAGCAATGCAGCGAAAGCGACTCAGGCAACGTACTCAATGCCCTGACGGTGAGCCTCAATCGCCTTTCAAGCATCAACAACAACTCGGGCTCACTGGGCGAAGCCACCGATCTGCTGGCCAGCGCACAAATTCAAGTCGAAGAAGCCGTGGGCGAACTTAATCGCTTTATCGACCATTTTGATGCTGATCCAGGCCGACTGCAGTACCTGGAAGAAAGGCTCGACACCATCTATACACTGGCGCGCAAACACCGCGTGCAACCCACCGAAGTGGCTGCCTTGCAGCAAAAACTGCTGGATGAACTCGAAACCCTCAACGCCAACGACGAGAACATCGAACGCCTGGCCAATGAGCTGACCTCCTATTCCCGCCACTATCATGAGTGCGCCCGCGAACTCAGCAACTTGCGCAGCCAGGCTGCAACGCGCCTGAGCAGTGCCGTAGAAGAAGAGATACAGCGCCTTGGCATGCCCGGTGGCCGTTTCGTGATTGAACTGCGCCCACAGAGCAGCAATGACCCTATGCCACAAGGCCTGGAGCAGGTCGAACTGCTCGTAAGTGCCAACCCCGGCCAGCCACTCAAGGCATTGGCCAAAGTTGCCTCTGGCGGTGAACTGTCACGTATCAGCCTGGCCATCCAGGTAATTACCGCTCAAACATCCCGCGTACCCACTCTGGTATTCGACGAAGTGGATGTCGGGATTGGCGGCCCGACGGCCGAAATCGTGGGGCAACTGCTACGCCGCCTTGGCGAACGAGGCCAGGTACTGACAGTCACTCACTTGCCGCAAGTGGCTGCCCAATGTCATCAACACCTTTTTGTACACAAGGTCCGCGAGAGCGATACCACCCGTACTGCCGTGGCCAAACTGAGCAAAAAAGAGCGCGTAGAAGAAGTTGCACGCATGCTCGGCGGTGTCGACCTGACCAAAGAATCCTTGGCCCACGCCAAAAAAATGGTCGTCACTGCAAAGAATCTGGCGGCTTAACGACGAACGGTTATCAAAAGACCGATATCAGAAAGCACGAAGGCGGCCCTTGGGCCGCCTTCGATCGTTTCGCGAACCGTAGCTCGCGTGACATGCTTACTTGGACTTCTTGCGCACGTACAGCACCAAGTTGTGATCCACCAACTCAACACCGTGCTTGGCTGCAATGGCGTGCTGCAGTTTTTCGATGTCTTCGTCGAAAAACTCGATCACTTCACCGCTGTCCACGTTGACCATATGGTCGTGGTGGCCGCCGTCAGCATCAGCCAATTCAAAGACCGCATGACCGCCATCAAAGTTATGGCGAATCACCAGCCCGGCTGACTCGAACTGGGTCAGTACACGGTAAACCGTGGCCAGACCGACGTCCTCGCCTGCTTGCATAAGTGCCTTGTAAACGTCCTCGGCGCTCATGTGACGCTGCTCTGCAGAGTCAAGCATCTGTAGAATTTTGACTCGTGGCAGAGTCACCTTAAGTCCGGCCTTACGTAGTTCGCTATTTTCAACCATGGTTAGCTTTCTCGCGGAAGCGGCTTCGCAGCTTCTCTTAATACGGGTATGATCGGCGTTTACGTTGTCCCAGCCAAGATAGTGGAAGTCGCCCACCGATGCAAAACACCAAGCTCTTGCTAACCAGTTTCACCTTTGTGGGACTGCTCGCACTCGCCGGTTGTTCATTCCCCGGGGTTTACAAAATCGACATCCAACAGGGCAATGTCGTCACGCAGGACATGATAAACCAGTTACGCCCGGGAATGACCCGTCGGCAAGTGCGGTTTATCATGGGCAACGCCCTGCTGACCGATACATTCCACCCTGATCGCTGGGATTACCTGTATAGCCTGCAGCCCGGCGGCGGTGAACGCCAACAGGAACGCGTCAGCGTGTTCTTCAACCAAAATGACCAGCTCGTAAGCTTGTCAGGCGACTTTAAGCCTGGCGTAAGCCGCGACGAAGCCATTCTCGGCAAAACCGGCGGCACAAACGTGACCGAGCCGGCCACTGAAGCTCCAGTCGAGAAGAGCGAAGTTCCAGCCAAGCCTGGTTCGTTGCTTGATCAAATCCAGAAGGACGTAGACGGTGTTGAAACCGTACCGGTTCCTACGCCAGAACCTCTGGACACAACCGAACAATAAGCGTTCGGCACAAAAAAGCCCGGCATGCCGGGCTTTTTGTTGCCTGCTATAAAGTGCTCACTGCTGACTCAGGCGCTTGGCCTCGGCAGCTTTAGCCGCACGCTGACGCCGAATTTCTTTAGGGTCGGCCAGCAGCGGGCGATACATCTCAATGCGATCGCCCGCCTGCAACACCCGGGTTTCAGGCTCTGCGACATGCTTGCCGAATATCCCCACCGGGCAATTCGCAAGATCGAGTTCGGGAAACTCACGCCCCATGCCCGACGCCAAAACTGCAGCCCGTAAAGTCGTACCCTGGGGTACAACCACAGTCAGCAGGCACTGACGATCAACAGCGGCATACACCACCTCAACGTCAATCATGAGCTCAGCCATACAACTGCTTGGCACGCTGACAGAATGCATCCACCAGCGTGTTGGCCGCCTGATTGAACAAAGGCCCCAGGGTCGCCTTGACGATAGCCCCGGCGTAATCGAAGGTCATGTCCAGGCTGATCTTGCAGGCCTTCTCCCCCAACGGTTTGAACACCCACATACCGTGCAACTTGGTAAACGGGCCTTCTTCCAGATTCATTTCAATGGATTGACCCGGCACCAGCGTATTGCAGGTCACGAAGTGCTGGCTCAGGCCGCCCTTCGCCACGCCCAGGCTGGCGCGCATCAGCACCTCAGTGCTTTCCAGGATTTCGGCAGACGAACACCACGGCAAAAATTGCGGGTAACTCGCAACATCATTCACCAGGTCATAAAGAGCCTGGGCTGGATAAGGCAACAAAGCGGAGCGTTGGATATGGGTAGTCATGTCAGCGTTACTTCCACAGCTGGGCGGCAAACACAATCAGAATGCCGAGTGGCGCTACATAGCGCATCAAAAAAAGAGTCAGGGCGAACAACGCCGGGCTACGCATCGACAACTCGTCGCGAACCGCACCGCGCCCCATGATCCAGCCTGCAAAGACCACAAAGCACAGCCCGCCCAAAGGCAACATGATACGCGAGGTGAAGAAATCGACGACACCAAAGAAGTCCAGGCCGCTTGCAGCGCCCCATTGATAGAGGTGAAAACCCGAGTCTTCACTCACGAAAAACTTGGCCTGTTTCCAGATATTGAACGAAAACACCGTGCCCAGCCCAACAAACCAGCAACTGAACGCCAGCCAGAACGTGACCCACAAGCGTCGAACCTTGGTCCGCTCCACCAGATAAGCCACCATCGGCTCAAGCAATGAAATGGCTGAGCTCCAGGCGGCCACCGCCACCAGAACGAAAAACACCACGCCCATCAACTGACCAAACGCCACATTGCCGAAGGCAAAAGGCAAGGTCACAAACATCAACCCCGGCCCTTCGCCAGGGTTAAGTCCCGATGCGAAGACAATTGGAAACAATGCCAGCCCGGCGAGCAATGAGACAAACGTGTCGATCAGGGCGACCCCCACGACCGTTCCGGAAATCGATACGTTCTTCGGCATATACGCGCCGTAAATCATGATCGAGCCCACGCCCACACTCAGCGAAAAGAAGGCATGACCCATCGCAGCCAGCAAACCATCGAGCACGCGATCAGGGTTGAAGTCGAACATGAAATGCACGCCCTGCATAAAGTGCCCTGTGGTCATGCTGTAACCCAGCAACACCAGCAGCAGCACAAACAGCAACGGCATCATGATCTTCAGGCTGCGCTCAAGCCCCGCCACCACGCCTTTGGCAATCACATACGCCGACAACAACATAAACGCGGTGTGCCAGAAAGTGAGCCTCCAGGGGTTGGAAATCACGCCACCAAAGTACTCTCCGACCTGAGCAGCCGTCGCGCCCTGAAAATCACCCTTGCCCATATTAATGATGTAATCCAGCGACCAACCGCCCACCACGCTATAGAAAGATAAAATCAGCAGCGCCGTAATCATCCCGGCAAAAGCCCCCCACGACCAACGCCCCGAGTGCCCGGCCTCTACCGCCAAGACCCTCAAGGCATTCGCCGGACTAAGCCGCGCACGCCGCCCGATCAGGGTTTCAGCCAACATGACCGGCACACCAATCAGCGCGATGCAGGCCAAAAACACCAATACAAATGCGCCGCCGCCATAGACGCCAACCATGTAAGGAAATTTCCAGATACTGCCCAAACCCACGGCAGAACCGGTCGCAGCGAAAATAAAGACCCAACGGCTTGCCCAACTGCCGTGGACAGAAACCTTGTCTGTCGACATCGTTACTACGCCCAACCACTAAAAAAAGAGGGCGCATTGTCCGGGAATCAACCTACGTGCTCAAGCACGCAGGTGCCCGTAGCCGACACGCTCGCAACTGCCTATAATGCCGGCCCTATGGCTAAACAGAAGAAACACCCTACAGGGACCATCGCGCAGAATAAAAAAGCGCGACACGATTACTTCATCGAACATCGGTTCGAGGCTGGTCTGGTCCTGGCCGGCTGGGAAGTAAAAAGTCTGCGTGCAGGCAAGGCACAACTGGTCGACAGTTATGTGCTGCTCAAGGATGGTGAAGCATGGTTGCTCGGCAGCCATATTTCACCCCTGACGACTGCCAGCACCCACGTCATCGCCGACCCGACGCGCAGCCGCAAACTGCTGCTTAACCAGCGCGAGCTGGAAAAGCTGTTTGCCGCAGTGCAGCAGAAGGGTTACGCCTGCGTCTGCCTCTCGCTTTACTGGAGCAAGCACTTGATCAAGTGCGAAATTGCCCTGGGTAAAGGCAAGAAGGAATACGACAAGCGTCATACCGAGCGCGAGCGTGATTCTGACCGCGAGTTGCAGCGCGCAGTGCGCAACAAGGGCAAGGAAGACTAGTTCTTTCACCCTTGCTCTTGTGGGAGCGGGCTTGCTCGCGATGCAGGCGATACGGTCTTTCAGTAGAACCGCATCGATGCAATCGCGAGCAAGCCCGCTCCCACAAGTTTTGCCTTAACCTTTACAACCCATTACGCCGTTCGGCCCGCGCCATGCGCTGCACTTCCTGACGCACCTCTTCCAGTACCTCCTGCACGTACACCAAATGGCGGCTCGCCACTTCCCGGGCGTCCTCCGCCCTGCCCTCGATAATCGCCAGGTACAATTCGCGGTGCTGACTGATCAGCATGTCGCGCGTTTCGCTGCGCTGCTTGTACATGCCGCCAATGTTAGTCACCACGTTGCGCTTGAGCAGATCGAACAGCCCGCGAATCGTGTGCAACAACACCGCGTTATGGCTCGCCTCAGCGATAGCCAGATGGAAGCTCGCATCCGCCTCTCCCTCTTCCGAGCGACTGACCTCATCAACCCGCGCATAACAATCCTGCAATCGTTCAAACGCCAGCCGTAGTCGCTCGCGATCCATCTCGGTGGCTCTGGATGCGGCGTAAAAAGCGCACGAAGCCTCAAGGGTGTGACGAAACTCAAGCAGATCGCGCTGAGCTTCGGGGTTGCTTTCGAGCAGTTGCAGCAAGGGATCGCTGAACGTCGAGCCCAGCGATGTCGCCACATAATTGCCGCCACCCTGGCGACTGACCAGCAGCCCCTTGGCCGACAATTTCTGGATCGCCTCACGCAACGACGGGCGCGACACCCCAAACTGTTCCGCCAGCGCACGTTCGGCGGGCAAACGCTCACCCGACTTCAGCGTGCCCTCAAGGATCATCCCCTCAAGTTGCTCGACAATATCGTCCGACAAACGGCGCTGACGAATCTGATCAAACCCCATAACTGCTCTCCACCCTCCCGACCACGCGCCGGGGGCCGCTATTCTCGCTGATTCGCGCCACTCACACACCCACCAGAACACCGCCTGAAACCCCGGGCAGATGCCCCGACGACGAGCACCTCGACTAAAGATTGTGAGGCGGCAAATTGACACATGCCACATAAGGCTTTTAACCTAGCCAACAGCGACTGTAAATTGGTAATACCAATATACCAAATGCAATCGTAGCATCAACCAATAACAATTAGGGGCCACCCCATATGCAAACCTGGCAACAGCTCTACAGTCCGCTCGGCAGCCTCGGCCTGTCCGCTCTCGCGGCCGTTATCCCGATCGTATTCTTCTTCCTGGCCCTGGCCGTGTTCCGCCTCAAAGGTCACGTCGCAGGCAGCATTACCCTGGGCCTGTCGATTCTGGTGGCCATCTTTGCCTTCCAGATGCCTGTCGACATGGCCTTCGCAGCAGCGGGCTATGGATTTGCCTATGGCCTTTGGCCGATTGCCTGGATCATCGTTGCCGCGGTGTTCCTCTACAAATTGACCGTCAAGAGCGGCCAGTTTGAAATCATCCGCAGTTCCGTACTGTCGATCACTGACGATCAGCGCCTGCAAGTGCTGCTGATCGGCTTCTGCTTCGGTGCATTCCTTGAAGGTGCAGCCGGTTTCGGCGCCCCGGTAGCGATTACTGCCGCACTGCTCGTAGGCCTGGGCTTCAACCCTCTGTACGCAGCAGGCCTGTGCCTGATCGCCAACACCGCGCCGGTGGCCTTTGGCGCCCTGGGCATCCCGATCATCGTTGCAGGCCAGGTGACTGGCATCGACGCCTTCAAGATCGGCGCCATGGCTGGCCGTCAGCTGCCATTGCTGTCGCTGTTCGTACCGTTCTGGCTGGTCTTCATGATGGATGGCCTGCGCGGCGTGCGTGAAACCTGGCCCGCAGCCCTGGTGGCCGGCTTGAGCTTCGCCATCACCCAGTACTACACCTCGAACTACATTGGCCCGGAACTGCCGGACATCACCTCGGCCCTCGCCAGCCTGGTCAGCCTGACGCTGTTCCTCAAAGTGTGGCAACCAAAACGCACCGCAGGCGCTCAGATCGCTGGCGTTTCGTCGGACGTAACCGTCACCGCCAGTGCAGGTGGTTTCGGCAAGCCGACCAACCTGATGGCTTCGCCTTACAGCCTGATGCAGATCCTCAAAGCGTGGTCGCCGTTCCTGATCCTGACCGTGCTGGTCACCATCTGGACCCTCAAACCGTTCAAGGCCATGTTCTCCGCCGGTGGTTCGATGTACGGCTGGGTATTCAACTTCGCGATCCCGCACCTTGATCAACTGGTGATCAAGACTGCACCGATCGTCAACGCACCGACAGCCATTGCAGCCGTATTCAAACTTGACCCGATTTCAGCCACTGGCACCGCGATCTTCTTCTCCGCGCTGATCTCGATGCTGATCCTGAAAATCGACATCAAGACTGGTCTTACCACTTTAAAAGAGACCCTCTACGAACTCCGCTGGCCGATCCTGTCCATCGGTATGGTGCTGGCCTTTGCCTTCGTTACCAACTACTCGGGCATGTCTTCCACTATGGCCCTGGTGCTGGCAGGTACGGGCGCGGCATTCCCGTTCTTCTCGCCATTCCTTGGCTGGCTGGGCGTGTTCCTGACCGGTTCCGACACCTCGTCCAACGCCCTGTTCAGCTCGCTGCAAGCCACTACCGCACACCAGATCGGCGTCAGCGACACCCTGATGGTTGCCGCCAATACCAGCGGTGGTGTGACCGGCAAAATGATTTCCCCGCAATCGATCGCAGTGGCATGTGCCGCGACCGGTCTGGTGGGTAAAGAGTCTGACCTGTTCCGCTTCACCCTCAAGCACAGCCTGTTCTTCGCCACCATCGTTGGCCTGATCACGCTGGCCCAGGCGTACTGGCTCACCGGCATGCTGGTGCACTAATACACGCTATGGTTACTGCACATTAATGGCGCCGGGGCACAGCCCCGGCGTCAGTAATTCACTACCCGGTCCACCTCGGTGGACACATAACCGGGACCACCCGGAGACGCCTGATGAGCGAGCTTTTCTACAATGCCGTGCCGAATGCGACCCGCGTCGCCCCACCCCTGCCAACTCCTCGCCAATACCCTGCGCATAAACCGCGCAAGGTCTATCTGTTCGGCACCTGCGTAGTCGATCTGTTCTTTCCCGAAGCCGGGATGGACGCCATCCATCTGATCGAGCGCGAAGGTATCGAAGTCGATTACCCGCAAGGTCAAAGCTGCTGCGGACAACCGGCCTACACCTCGGGCTACACCGACCAGGCACGGGAGGTGGCACGTTCACAGCTGGCCCTGTTTGCTGAAGATTACCCGGTGGTCGTGCCGTCCGGCTCCTGCGCCGGCATGCTGCGCGAGCACTACGAAGACCTGTTCAAAGACGAGCCCGAAACCCTGAAAAAGGTTCACGCACTGGCTGATCGCACCTTTGAGCTCACTGAATTTTTGCTGTTTGTGTGCAAGGTCCAATTCCAGGACCACGGCGCCCCGGTCAAGGTCGCGCTGCACACCTCATGCTCCGCACGCCGCGAAATGAACACCCACCTGCACGGCCGCGAAATGCTCGCGCAACTGAGCAATGTGGAACGCATCGACCACAGCCACGAAAGTGAATGCTGCGGTTTTGGTGGGACATTCAGCGTACGCATGCCGGATATTTCCGGCGCAATGGTCGCCGACAAGACCCGCTCCCTGATTGAAACCGGCGCGCATCAAGTGCTCACCGCCGACTGCGGCTGCCTGATGAACATCAACGGCTCGCTGGAAAAACAGAAACAAGCCCTGCGCGGCCAGCATCTGGCCAGTTTTCTGTGGCAGCGCACTGGAGGTGAGCAATGAACGCCAGCACCCTGATTCCCACCGTCGCGGTTGAAGAAGACTTCCGCGAGCGCGCTCACGAAGCCCTGGGTGACAAGCAACTGCGAAACAACTTTCGCAGTGCAATGGATTCCCTGATGACAAAACGCGCCGTGGCCTTCAGCGACGCCCACGAGCGCGAACACTTGCGCGCACTGGGCAACGCCATCCGCGCCCGCGCCCTCTCCAAACTGCCCGACCTGCTGGAACGACTGGAAGCCAACCTGACCCGCAACGGGGTGCAGGTGCATTGGGCCGAAACCGTCGAGCAGGCTAACGAAATCGTCATGTCCATCGCTCGCCGCCGCGCCGCCAAACAGGTGATCAAAGGCAAGTCGATGGTCAGCGAAGAGATGGAAATGAACCACGTGCTCGGCGCCCAGGGGATTGAATGCCTTGAGTCCGACATGGGTGAGTACATCGTTCAACTGGACAACGAAAAACCGTCCCACATCATCATGCCCGCGATCCACAAAAACGCAGGGCAAGTGGCCGACCTGTTTCACGAAAAGCTCGGCGTGGAATACACCAAAGACGTCGACCAACTGATCCAGATCGGTCGACGGGTACTGCGGCAAAAATTCTTCGAAGCTGATATCGGCGTGTCGGGGGTCAACTTCGCCGTCGCCGAAACCGGCACCTTGCTGCTGGTGGAAAACGAAGGCAACGGCCGTATGTCGACCACCGTGCCCCCCGTACACATTGCCGTCACCGGTATCGAGAAAGTCGTCGAAAACCTGCGCGACGTTGTACCACTGGTGTCGCTGTTGACCCGCTCTGCACTGGGCCAGCCAATCACCACCTACGTCAACATGATCTCCGGCCCGCGCAAACCCGGCGAGCTGGACGGCCCTGAAGAAGTGCACCTGGTACTGCTCGACAACGGCCGCAGCCAGGCGTTTGCCGACAGTGAACTGCGCCAGACCCTGAACTGCATTCGCTGCGGTGCCTGCATGAACCACTGCCCGGTTTACACCCGCATTGGCGGCCATGCCTACGGTGAGGTCTACCCGGGTCCTATAGGCGCAATCATCACCCCGCATATGGTTGGCCTGGCCAAAGTTCCAGACCACCCGAGCGCATCGTCGCTGTGCGGTGCCTGTGGCGAAGTGTGTCCGGTAAAAATTCCTATCCCGGCATTGCTGCGACGCCTGCGCGAAGAGAACGTCAAAGCGCCCGATACCTCTCCCCGCATCATGCGCGGCCAGGGCAGCAAGTATTCACGCAAGGAACGTCTGATCTGGAACATGTGGGCCAAGCTCAACAGCTCACCCGCCCTGTACCGCGTATTCCTCAAGGCCGCCACCCGCCTGCGCGGGCTTACGCCGAGCAATGTCGGCCCGTGGACGCAAAACCACAGCGCCCCCAAACCCGCTGCCCGTTCGCTGCACGACATGGCCCGCGAACATTTGGCGAAAAAGTCGGGAGACCAGTGATGAGCGCTAAACAGAATATCCTCAACAAACTGCGCAAAAGTCTGACTGGCACCACACCGGTGCCTGACAACTTCGACGAAGTGCTGGTGACAGAGCCCTGGACCTATACCCCGGAGCAACGCATCCCACAGCTGCGCAAATTGATGGAAGCCGTACACACCGAAATCCACCTCAGCACTGAGCAAGACTGGCCAGCGCTGCTGGCGCAATTGGTCACCGACCGTCAATTGCCCAGTTTGCTGATTGCGCCGACTACACCCCACGGACAGAAAGTAACCGCGCACTGGGCACAAAACCCTGCGCTGCCAACGCTCAAAGCCTACGATCGCCCGGTGGAAGAGTGGAAGGCCGAACTGTTCAACGACACCCCGGCCAGTTTCACCACCACCCTGGGGGCGATTGCCGCCACCGGCAGCCTGATCATGTGGCCTACCCCTGAAGAACCCCGGCTGATGAGCCTTGTACCACCGGTGCATTTTGCATTGCTCAAGGCCAGTGAAATCCGTGACAACTTCTATCAGGTGCAGCGCGAGATGAACTGGTCAGCGGGCATGCCGACCAATGCATTGCTGGTGTCCGGTCCGTCGAAAACCGCGGATATCGAACAAATCCTCGCCTACGGCGCCCACGGTCCGAAAGACCTGATCGTGTTGATTCTGGAGGATGCATGAGTCTGCCCGCCGCATTTGTGCGTGATGCCGAACGGCTGATACCGCAAGACCGCCGCTTCAACGATCCACTCTCCACCCTGGCTTTCGGCACTGACGCGAGCTTTTATCGGCTGATTCCCAAGCTGGTGATTCGGGTTGAGTCCGAAGACGAAGTCGTCGAACTGCTGAAGCTTGCCCGGCGCGATCAAGTGTCGGTGACCTTCCGCGCCGCGGGCACCAGCTTGTCAGGCCAGGCCATCAGCGACTCGGTGCTGATCGTGCTGGGGGATAACTGGAACGCCAGGGAAATTCGCGACCAGGGCATGCAAATCCGCCTGCAACCCGGCGTCATCGGCGCGCAGGCCAACGCCTGGCTGGCCCCGTTCGGACGCAAGATCGGCCCCGACCCGGCCTCGATCAACGCCTGCAAAATTGGCGGCATCGTCGCCAATAACGCCAGCGGCATGTGCTGCGGCACCGCGCAAAACACCTACCACACACTGGCTGGCCTGCGCGTGGTATTGGCCGACGGCACCCGGGTCGACACCGAAGATGCGAGCAACATCGCCGCCTTTCGCCAAAGCCACGCCCCCCTGCTCGAACAACTTGGAACTTTAGCTCGCGAGACCCGCGCCAACACTGAACTGGCTGCCAAAATCCGGCATAAATACCGTCTGAAAAACACCACAGGCCTGTCACTTAACGCCCTGGTAGATTTCGATGACCCGCTGGATATCCTTAGCCACCTGCTGGTGGGCAGCGAAGGCACCCTGGGCTTTATCAGTGCAGTGACCTACGACACCGTGATCGACCACCCGAGCAAGGCTTCGGCGCTGATCGTGTTCCCGGACGTTGAAACCTGCTGCAACGCTGTCACCGTGCTCAAGAGCCAGCCCGTCTCCGCCGTAGAACTGCTGGACCGCCGCAGCTTGCGCTCGGTACAGGACAAGCCGGGCATGCCCGCTTTCGTACAACAGCTGTCGGCCAATGCCTGCGCCCTACTGATCGAGTCTCGCGCAGCAACTCAGACGCTGCTGCACGAGCAACTGGGGCAAATCATGGCCTCGCTGTCGACCTTCCCGGTCGAGAAACAAATCGACTTCACCGAAGACCCCGCCGAGAACGCCAAGCTGTGGGCCATCCGCAAGGACACCTTCCCGGCAGTCGGTGCGGTGCGTAAAACCGGCACCACGGTCATCATCGAAGACGTGACCTTTCCGGTCGAACAACTGGCCATCGGCGTCAACCGCCTGATCGAACTGTTCGACAAGCACCACTACGACGAAGCGATCCTCTTCGGCCACGCGCTTGAGGGCAACCTGCACTTCGTCTTCACCCAGGGCTTCAATAATCCTGAAGAAGTGGCGCGCTACCAGGCCTTTATGGATGACGTGGCGCAACTGGTAGCCGTGGAATTCGGCGGCTCGCTCAAGGCCGAACACGGTACGGGCCGCAACATGGCACCCTTTGTCGAGCTGGAATGGGGCAGCGACGCTTACCAGTTGATGTGGGCACTCAAGCGATTGCTCGACCCGCAGGGCATTCTCAACCCGGACGTGGTGCTCAGCGAAGACCCGCACATCCACCTCAAACACCTCAAGCCGATGCCCGCCGCAGACGAGATTGTGGATAAGTGCATCGAATGCGGTTTCTGCGAGCCGGTGTGCCCGTCCAAGGGACTGACCCTCAGCCCCCGCCAGCGAATTGTCATCTGGCGTGACATCCAGGCTAAAAAGCGCGCAGGCATCGACACCACCGAACTGGAAAAAGCCTACGCCTATCAGGGCATTGATACCTGCGCAGCGACAGGGTTGTGCGCGCAACGTTGCCCGGTTGGCATCAACACCGGCGAACTGGTGAAAAAACTGCGTGCCCGCACAGCCCACAGCGCGAAAACCGCCGACTGGCTGGGCAATCATTTTGCAACCACGTTACAAGGCGCACGCTTCACCCTGCATGTGGCCAATGGCGCACGCATGATGCTGGGGGCGCCACGCCTGGGGAAAATTTCGGCAGCACTGACCAGAGCCAGCAAGGGCCGCGTGCCGTTATGGACCAACGCCATGCCCCAGCCGGAGCGCGCAATCCGCTTTAGTCCGCCAGTCAATGATGAGCGGCCACGGGTCGTGTATCTGGCCGCCTGCGTCTCTCGGGTCATGGGCCCGGCAGCAGGCGACAGCGAACAAATGTCGCTGCTGGACAAAACCCGCGGCCTGCTGGAAAAGGCTGGCTACCAGGTGGTATTCCCCGACAACATGGACAGCCTGTGCTGCGGCCAGCCGTTTGCGTCCAAGGGATACAACGAACAAGCCGAGCACAAGCGTCAGGAACTGATCGGGGCATTGCTGCACGCCAGCCGTGGCGGGCTTGATCCGATCTACTGCGACACCAGCCCGTGCACCTTGCGTCTGGTGCAGGATCTGGGCGAAACCCGCCTGGACCTGTACGACCCCGTTCGATTTATTCGCACCCACCTTGTGGATAAGTTGAGTTTCACCCCGCAAACCGCACCGATAGCCGTGCATGTCACCTGCAGCACCCAGCACCTGGGCGAAGGCCAGGCACTGATCGACATTGCACGCCTGTGCAGCACCCACGTAGTGATCCCGGAAGGCATTCACTGCTGCGGCTTTGCTGGCGACAAAGGCTTCACCACACCGGAGCTGAACGCTTACTCGCTGCGCACCTTGAAAGACGCAGTGCAGCAGTGCAGCGAAGGGATTTCGACCAGCCGCACCTGTGAAATTGGCCTGAGTCAGCATGGCGGGATTGATTACCACGGCCTGGTTTATCTGGTGGACCGCGTCACCCGCGCCCAGGCCTGAAAATGTGGGAGCGGGCTTGCTCGCGATGGCATCTGCGCGATCAGGCAGAATCACCGCGCCATCTGCATCGCGAGCAAGCTCACTCCCACCAAAAACAATCGACACCTGCGCCCGTTTTCGAACGCAAAAAAACTCGCCAAATACAGGCAGAACTCCCGAGCGTGGCTATAGTCAATTGGCTTAAGGCCCCAATCTTTGGGGCATATAACCGAGCCTGGAAACACCGGGCCTACCCTGTGCACAAGGAGTTTTCCCCATGAAGCGTACCGCTCTTGCTGGTCTGTTTATTTCCGCTGTGATGTTGGCTTCCCCGGTGTTTGCGGCAGATGACCTTTGCCAGATCAACCTGCAAAAGATCAATGATGCTGTAGCCAGCTCTGGAGAAATCAGCTCCGACTTACAAGACAACATCGACAGCACCGTAGCCCAGGCCAAGGAAGAACAATCCAAAGGCACGAAAGAAGGCACTCAAGCCTGCATTTCACTGACTACCCAAGTGCTCCAGGACATCTCCAACAACAACAAAGGTGGTGAGTAACCCCTTTGGGTTGGCCTTCTGCGCCAGAAAGGCGTAGACTCCGCAGGCTTGCTGGATACACAGCAAGCATCGGGGCCGTTTAGGATTCGACGCCGGTTGCGAAACTCTAGGTGCATGCCGAGTTGGTAACAGAACTCGTAAATCCACTGTTGCAACTACTTATAGTTGCCAATGACGAAACCTACGAGGGTCAAGCTCTCGCAGCGTAAGCTGCCTTAGCCATCCTCCTGGTACCTTCGGGTCCAGCAATCACTAGGGGATGCCTGTAAACCTGAAGTGATTGTCATATAGAACAGGATCGCCGTGCAGTACGTTGTGGACGAATCGGCTAAAACTTACACAACTCGCCCAAAGCACCCTGCCCTTCGGGTCGCTGAGGGTTAACTTAATAGATACGGCTAAGCATGTAGTACCGACAGCGGAGTACTGGCGGACGGGGGTTCAAATCCCCCCGGCTCCACCAATTTGTCTTCCCAGGAAGACCCAGAAAAGCCGTAAAGCCTAGAGAAATCAAAGCTTTACGGCTTTTTTCTTGCCCGCGTTTTCCCACCTAATCCCAGGGCATCCCACGGTTGACGGGGGCATATATGGGGGCATAAAACGCTCATCTGCTCGCTCGGAGAGGATGTGCCCCCAATGCCCCTGAAAGACACAAACTGCCGCAACGCCAAGCCACAGGACAAGCCGTACCGCCTGTACGACGAACAAGGTTTGTACCTTGAGGTGCAGCCCAAAGGAGGCCGTTACTGGCGCTTGAAGTACCGCTTTCTGGGAAAGGAAAAACGCCTGGCTCTTGGCGTTTACCCAGAGGTCGGCCTGCAGGAGGCGCGGCGAAAACGTGATGATGCTCGTGTCCAGCTCGCCAGCGGCCAAGACCCTTCACTGCAAAGACGCATGGCCAAGGTGGTCAGCCAGCTGGATCACCAGCACACCTTTGAGTCGGTTGCCGCGCAGTGGCTGAGTGTTCGCGAGTCATCCTGGGATCCGGAATACACCCGCACAGTGCGGCAGCGCCTTGAGCTCAATGCCTTCCCCTGGCTGGGAAAACTCCCGATCAGCAGCATCAGCACGCCCATGCTGGTAGAAAACCTCCAGCGCATCATCAAGCGCGGCGCGCGCGAGACAGCACGTCGTGTTGCTCAGATCTACAAGCAAATTTTCGAGTTCGCCGAAGCTGCCGGCATCACCCCACCCAACCAGATTGGGAATCTCTCACGTACGCTCCCAGCCAAGCGGGTGAAACACTTTGCTGCCGTGACCGACCCTGAAAAGCTCGGCGCTCTACTTAAAGCGCTGGATAGCTATAGCGGAACGATGCCTGTTTGTTGTGCCTTAAAACTGGCTCCGTTGCTGTTCTGCCGACCCGGAGACCTGCGTCACATGGAGTGGTCGGAGGTCAATCTGGATACGGGCGAATGGTTGATTCCTGGTCACAAGATGAAAGGGCTTACTGCCACCAAACAGGATCGGCCGGATCATTTGGTTCCTCTCAGCCAACAAGCAGTCGCGGTTCTGCGCGAGCTGAAACCACTCACCGGCAGACATCGGTACGCCTTCCCCTCGGCACGAGGAGGCGACCGGCCGATGTCCAACAATGCCGTACTCAGCGCATTACGCCGCATGGACATCAGCGGCGACGAAATGACTGGGCACGGCTTTCGTGCGACAGCGAGAACCATAGGTGCGGAGGTGCTAGGATTTCGCCCCGATCTCCTGGAGCATCAGCTTGCTCACACGGTAAAAAATCCGCTGGGACGTGCGTACGATCGAACCACCTTCTTGCCGGAGCGCCGCGAAATGATGCAGACATGGGCCGATTATTTGGACTCGATAAAAAACTGAATGCGCGCTCGCGCCATCAGCCGGCCCCCTTGAAACCAGCACAAGCACCATCGCTTCGCATGAGTACGGGCTGAATTGCTAAACTGCGCGGATTTGGCGTCTGCAATGCGCCACGCATAGTTCAAAAGGAATTCCTGCCGATGTCAGCCTTATCAGCCTTGCTCACTACCTACCGCAGCGCTTCTGTCACCGAACGCGAAAAAGGTACTTACTTCGAAGAGCTGGTTTGCACTTATCTGCGCAACGAAGCCACCTACCGCGACCTGTACGAAAAGGTATGGACATATGCGCAATGGGCCAAGGAGCAAGGACTCAGCGGCAAAGATGCTGGCATTGATTTAGTGGCTCGCACCCAGGGCACCGGCCAATACCACGCTATCCAGTGCAAGCTGTATGCCGAGGACTACAAAGTCCAGAAGAAAGACATCGACAGTTTCTTTACCGCCTCGGGCAAAACGCCATTCTCGCACCGCGTCATCGTTACCACCACTAACAACTGGAGCGAGCACGCCGAGGATGCGCTTCAAGGCCAGCAGCCCCCAGTCAGTAAGATCGACTTACAAGCCTTGGAAGACAGCCAAATTGACTGGGCCAAGTATCAACCCAATCAGGCAGTCGCCCTCAAGGCCAAGAAGCAGCTTCGCGATCACCAACAGACCGCATTAAACGCCGTAGCCGCCGGCCTCAAGGATGCCGAGCGCGGCAAGCTGATCATGGCTTGCGGCACCGGCAAGACCTTCACCAGCCTGAAGATTGCCGAGCAGCAGGCCGGTAAGGGTAAGCGCGTACTGTTCTTGGTGCCCAGCCTGTCGCTGCTATCGCAGACCCTTACCGAATGGACGCAGGAAAGTACCACCCCGCTCCACAGCTTTGCCGTCTGCTCCGACAGTGACGTAGGCAAGAAGCGCAAAGCAGAGGATGACGCGGTTCAGGTGTTCACCCACGAGCTGCGCTACCCGGCTACCACCCAGGCGGATCGCCTTGCAGCGGAAATGCTCAAGCGCCATGATGTCGAGCACATGAGCGTGGTGTTCTCCACCTATCACTCCATCGACGTGATCAGCCGTGCCCAGGCTGATCATGGCCTGGCCGCTTTCGATCTGGTGATCTGCGACGAAGCGCACCGCACCACGGGCGCCACCTTTGGCGACGATGACGAAAGCAACTTTGTGCGCGTTCACGATGCCGACTACATCCGCGCCACCAAACGTCTGTACATGACCGCCACGCCGCGCATCTACGGTGACAACGCCAAGCTCAAGGCCGAGTCCGGTGAAGTCACCCTGTGCTCGATGGATGACGAAGCGCTCTACGGCAAAGAGCTGTTCGTCATCAACTTCTCCGAGGCCGTTCAGCGGGGCCTGCTCACCGATTACAAGGTGCTGGTACTCACCGTCGAGGAGAGCACCATCAGCCGGCGCCTTCAGGAGATGCTGAAGGACGAGAATAACCAGCTCAAGGTAGACGATGCCGCCAAGATAGTCGGCTGCTGGAAAGCGCTGGCCAAGCAGGGACTAGCCGAAAACCTGGTGGGTGATGATCAGCCCATGAAGCGCGCCGTAGCTTTCTGCCAGGTCATCTCGCCCAACTACAAGGGCACCAAGCACAAGGTCAGCTCGATCAACATCGCCAGCATGTTCCAGTCGGTGGTGGAGGCTTATCAGGAGTCAGAAAACATCGATGAGGCCTCACGCATTATCTGCGAAGCCGCACACGTCGATGGCGGCATGAATGCTAGTGCTAAGGAAGCCAAACTCAACTGGCTCAAAGAGGAACCGCCAGCCAATACCTGCCGCATCCTCAGCAACGTGCGCTGCCTGTCTGAAGGAGTGGACGTACCGGCGCTTGACGCCGTGCTCTTCCTCACCCCGCGCAATTCCCAGGTCGACGTTGTGCAATCGGTGGGCCGGGTGATGCGCAACGCACCGGGTAAAAAACGCGGCTACGTGGTGCTGCCCGTGGTCATTCCGGCCGGCATGGAGCCCCACGAAGCGCTTAATGACAACCAGACCTACAAAGTGGTCTGGCAGGTGCTTCAGGCACTGCGTTCGCACGACGACAGCTTCGACGCCATGGTCAACAAGCTCGACCTGATCGGCTCTGACCCGCGCAAGATGGAAGTCATCGCCATCACCGACAAGGCCGATAAAAAGGCCAGGAAAACTAGCGGCACCAGCAACGGCCAGGCAGGCAAAGGCCAGTACGGCATTGGTGAGAAACGCGCTAAATACGATGTCGAAGGCCAGATGACCCAGCAGGCGGAGCTGGCCTATGAGGTGGGGGAAATCGAGAAGGCCATCTACGCCAAAATCGTCGACAAGTGCGGCAACCGCCATCACTGGGAAGACTGGGCCAACGACATCGCCAAGATCGCCCGTACCCACATCGACCGCATCCAGGGCATTTTGGAGAATCCTGAATACACTCAGGAGAGAGCGACTTTCGAGACCTTCGCCGCTGAGCTGCGAGATGATCTCAACGACAGCATTACAGATGGCGAGATCGTCGAAATGCTTGCCCAGCATCTGGTAACCAAGCCCGTGTTCGATGCGCTGTTCGATGAATACAGCTTCGCCAGCCACAACCCCATGTCCAAGGCCATGCAAGAGGTACTGGACGCGCTTCATGAACATCACCTGGCCAAGGAAGTCGACACCCTGGAGAAGTTCTACGCCAGCGTGCGTCAACGTGCGGCTGGTATCAACAACGCACAGGGTAAGCAGAAGATCATCGTCGAGCTGTACGACAAGTTCTTCCGTAACGCTTTCCCCAAGATGACCGAGCGCTTGGGCATCGTCTACACCCCGGTCGAGGTGGTGGACTTCATCCTCCACAGCGTCAACCACCTGCTGCAACAGGAGTTCGGCCAAACCCTTGGCAGCAAGGGTGTTCACATCATTGACCCCTTTACTGGCACGGGCACGTTTATCACCCGCCTGATTCAGTCAGGCCTGATCAAGCCAGAAGAGTTGCCGCACAAGTACCGGCACGAGATCCACGCTAACGAGCTGGTACTGCTGGCCTACTACATAGCTGCCATCAATATCGAAGCTGCTTACCACGGCGAAGTGCTCGACGAGTACGCACCGTTTGAAGGTATCTGTCTGACCGATACCTTTCAAATGTACGAGAAAGACGATCTGGTGGATGTCCTATTGGAGGACAACAGCGCCCGGCGTAAGCGCCAGAAGGAGTTGGATATCCGCGTCATCATTGGCAACCCGCCGTACTCAGTTGGCCAAAAAAGCGAAAATGACAACAACGATAACGTCGAGTATCCACATTTGGATAGCCGCATTCGCGGCACATATGCGGCACGCTCCAAGGCGGTTCTATCTAAGGGGCTATATGATAGCTATATTCGCGCCATTCGTTGGGCTAGTGACCGCATTGGAGATAGCGGGATAATTGGCTTTGTTACAAATGCCGCCTTCATTGAAACAAACACATTCGATGGACTACGCAATTGTCTGGTAGAAGAGTTTTCCAGTTTGTATATTTTCCACCTACGCGGCAATCAACGCACTGTAGGCGAGACGTCCCGTAAAGAAGGCGGCAAAATTTTTGGCAGCGGCAGCCGCGCGCCAATTTCCATTTCCCTTTTGGTCAAGAACCCAAAAGCTTGTCAGCAAGGCGCTATTTACTTCCACGATATTGGCGACTACCTGAGCAAGGAAGAAAAGCTGGAACGCATAAGTAGCCTGGCCAGCGTGGCTGGCATCTCTAAATCACAAGGCTGGCAGACTCTCACCCCGGACGCCCATGGAGACTGGTTGAAGAAGCGGGATAGCAGCTTTGGGGGGTTCATTACCTTAGGGGATAAAAAAGACCCTACAGCCACCGTATTGTTTGACAACTACTCTCATGGAGTCATTACCAACCGAGATGCTTGGTGCTACAACAGCTCTGGGACTGCGGTTGCAGAAAACATGCGTCACATGATCAGTTCTTACAACAGCGATGTAGCAAAGACTATTGCTACATACCCTGCCCTGGACAAGAAATCACTTGCAGATGTGATTGAATCAATCATCAACACTGACCCAACAGATATCAGCTGGACGAGATCACTAAAGGCAGAGCTCTGCAAGACTAGCCGAATCGAGTTTCTTCCGGAAAGCTTGACTCAGTCAATGTACAGGCCATTCACCAAGCAATGGATGTACTTCAACAGAAAGCTTAATGAAATGGTTTACCAAATACCTAAGATTTTCCCAGGTGGAGGAGCAGCCAATAAGGTTATCTATTTGAACTCTCCCGGAACTCAGCGAGGATTCTCGGTCCTGATTTGCAACCAAGTCCCTGACCTTCACCTGCTACAGACTGGTCAAGGCTTCCCGCTCTTCCTCTACGACGAGGCAGCCCAAACCTCAGAAGACGATCTGTTTGCCGAGCAAGCTGAAAGCGGCCTGCGCCGCCGCGAAGCCATCACCGACGCTGGTCTGGCTCACTTTCACACGGCCTACCCAGGCGAGCTGATTAGCAAGGAAGATCTTTTCTACTACGTCTACGGCGTTCTCCATTCGCCGGACTACCGCGAGCGTTTTGCCGACAACCTCAGCAAGGAACTGCCGCGCATTCCGGCAGTGAAGAAGGCTGCCGACCTCTGGGCCTTCAGCAAAGCTGGCCGCACTCTGGCTGACCTCCACCTGAACTACGAAACCGTCGAGCCGTACCCGCTGACCATCGAAGCCAAAGGCCCGCTCACCGACGCGGATTACCGCGTGGAGAAGATGAAGTTCGCCAAGAAAGGTGACAAGACCACAGTCATCTACAACCACCGCATCACGCTCAAGGGCATCCCCGAAGCGGCATGGGATTACGTGATCAACGGCAAGGCGGCGCTGGACTGGGTGATGGAACGCCAGGCTGTTCGAACCGACAAAGCCAGCGGTATCGTCAACGACGCCAATGACTGGGCCGTGGAAACCATGGGCAACCCCAAGTACCCTCTGGAGCTGTTCCAGCGCGTGGTCACCGTCAGCTTGGAAACCCAGAAAATCGTCAAGGCGCTGCCCAAACTCGATATCGGCACAGATGACTAGTTGAGTCCGATAGAACGCTAAGCATTCAGTCAACTACTGCCTTGGTTGGGCCACCCTTTCCCAACCAAGGCAGAGCATCTGCTGATTGCCAGCCCGGCACTCTCATGTTAAAAATTGCCCGTCCCAAGCGATCCCTATCGATCCGCAACGGTCCGCCACGTCGCTCTGGTAACGACGTTAAAAAACTTTCGCCTCGTTCGCATCCGCTGAACGGGCCGCATCAGCTGGCATTGGCTGATTTGCGTATCTGGTCAGAACACTCGCAGTCCGTTCTGCTCCTAGAAGCCTTAGTGCCCTAGAACTTCTGTAGCCCACAACGACCTCCGACGCTACCGACCATAAATCTCGGAAACGCGCATATACCTATGCGTGTGGCAAATGCCCCTGCTCGCTATATAGCCAGCCGATATCCGTCTTTTTACCCTTTTTAGCAGTAGTGCCGGAGGACGCTGCTCCACGCTCCAGAACCTAGGACTCAAAACCTATGGCAATGCACGTTAGCAACTTTGACGACGTCGGCGACGATGACAAGATTCTTCGTTTGCGCGATGTCGAAGCAATCGTCGGCCTAAAACGTTCAACGATCTATCGGAAAATATCGGAAGGCCTTTTCCCGCGACAGCGCCTTTTGTGCGGCTCCAGCGTCGGTTGGCGTAATAGCGAAGTCCAGGCTTGGATTCGGCAAAGGGAGGCGCTGTAATGCAGCGCCGAACACCTCAACAACCGGGCTGGATGATAGAACTCACAGCAGCGGTCGATATTCCAGCGGAAAAAATCCAGTGGATTTGGCCAGGCTGGCTGCCAAAGGCAAAGTTATCCATTCTTGCCGGCGCAGGTGGATGCGGCAAAACCACGCTGGCAATCTCGCTGGCCGCCACGCTCAGCAGAGGTGGTGACTGGCCAGACGGCAGCAAATGTGAGGCACCAGGCAACATCGTAATCTGGAGCGGCGAGGATGGTATCGCTGACACGATCATTCCCCGCCTTACGGCTGCAGATGCAGACCTAACCCGCGTGCACATAATCGAAGGGCTAAGTGATCAGCGTGGGAACAGGCGACAGTTTGATCCTGCAGCCAACTTTGCCCTTTTGAATGAGGCAGCCGCACGGATTGACGGCGTTTCATTGCTGATTTTCGATCCACTGATCAATCTTATTCGTGGGGATATGCACCGAGCAAACGAGGTTCGGCAAGGGCTACAAATGGTAGTGGATTTTGCAGAGCGGCATTGTTGCGCTGTCCTCGGCATATCTCACCTGAACAAAGGTACGGCCCAGTCTTCCGCCGCTAATCGTGTAATCGGCAGCCAGGCATTCTCCGCGCTCGCTCGCACTGTACTGGTGGCAGAGAAGGATCAAAATTCAGAAGCCAGGGTGCTTGTCCGAGCCAAGTCCAACGTTTCGATTGATAACGGAGGAATCGAGTATTTCGTTGAGCCCATCGTTATAGACGAGCAGCTGGAGACAACCTGCATCCGATGGGGAGAGGCCATCGACGGTAGCGCTGAAGCCATTCTCGCTGCTATCGAGCAAACGGGTGATGCCAGACCCGCATCAGCTACTCAAGAAGCGCGCAGCTTTCTTGAGGAGACGTTGCAAGCTGGGCCTGTTGCAATCAATGCGTTGATGGCTTTAGCTGAAGAACGTTGCATTTCTTCGGCGTCACTTCGCAGAGCCCAGAAACAGCTAGGTATACGTTCACACAAAACAGGTATGCAGGGCGGATGGGCATGGGAGCTTCCCACCGCTCCCTGAAGGCGCTCAACGCACGTCGAAGGTGCTCAATACTTGTGTTGAGCATCTTCGTTTTTATTGAACGCCTTCGACTCGCGAGAGAGTCAGCATGACTGATTCCGCAGATAAAACCCCGGCACGCCAGGCGCGCAGGTCGACCACGAACTACTTCCCAATGAAATAGAGATTGCCGTTCTTGTTGTAAATAGCGGCAGGTCGGAAGTCCTTAGGCCAATTCCGTCCAGGATAGTATGCATACATCCATTCGGTCAGGTGACGAGCAATACCCGCCAGCGCATCCATGCCGTCCTTATCAGCTCTGCTAGCGTCAGCAAATAGTTCGCCTGAGGGATCGGTCAGGAAAATCGGGCCGTAGGCTTTCTCGGCCGAAATGAATGCTGGCGCAGCGCTCGCCGGAGCGTCGAACGGTGCAGGGTTCCCAGCAGCCAAATCTGCAAGCCTGTCGTATTTCTTGCCTGATCCGTCAGCGTACTTAGCCGGCTCATGACGCAACTTTGAGATTTTCCCACCGAAGTATTTTTCTCTCGCATCAAGCCAGGCCGACCTGACCAACGCAGATGCCTCCTTTGGGTTAGACGCGAGTTCCTCAGGCACCCACGCAGCAACCTGGTAATGATAGACAGGGCCAGCGCTGCCACCACCCAGCAAGAACAACCCGACGCCAAGAGAGGCTGCCCCTGCGCTGCTAAAACCAGTTGGAGGTGACACGTATCCCAAACCTGCCGTCGCTAGACCTCCAGAGCCTCCCGAAGACCGCGGCGCGCTCAGGTTATCTGCTTCATTCCCAACCATTTCACTTGGAATATCGCGCTGACCATCGATGCGCATGGCTTCCAGAACCAGCATGGCATCGGACCATTTCTCGCGAGGAACATCTTTTGGTTCTGGCAACGTGACCTTCGGGGTACTGGAGCAACCAACCAGCGCAACCAACAGCAAGGTACCAACGCATCTCTTCACAGAAAAAAGCGTCGACATGAAAACTCCCTATTTATTCAGTGGTAGTCCGGCACACGTAGTACGCCGGAGACATCCTTCACTTGCCTGCTAGGTCATAGCGCCCAAAATTATCTGGGCAACTTCAGCGGAAAATACCACCACCACTTAAACGACCGCAGATGATTTTGGCGAACCGACGTAGCGGTAAAGCGTTGTTCGAGAAACGCCATACCGTCGGGCAACATCGGTTACCTGTATCTCAGGATCTCTGAGAAGAGCCCGTATCTCACGCACCTGACGATCATCCAGCGCAGGCTTGCGTCCACCTTTTCTCCCACGGGCACGAGCCGCAGCCAGTCCTGCACGAGTTCGTTCTCGAATGAGGTTGCGCTCAAACTCAGCCAGGGCAGCGAACACGTGAAAGATTAGCTTGCCGGCAGCGCTGGTGGTTTCGATTCGTTCAGTTATGGATTCGAAAGCCACCTCTTCCTGCTCCAAGCTACTGACAATCCCAACCAAGTCAGGCAAAGAGCGACCGAGGCGGTCCAGTCGCCAGACAACCAGAGTGTCACCATTACGCAGAGCTTTAAGGCAATGCCCCAGCTCCGGCCTGTCCGCCGACTTGCCGCTCATGGTCTCCTCGTAGACTGTTGAGCACCCAGCCAGAGCAAGTGCATCTCGCTGCAGGTCGAGGTTCTGATCATCAGTCGACACTCGGGCATATCCAATCCGCTTTCCCATACGTTTTTCTCTCACTGATTTCGGTACAGGAAAAGTGACAGGAAAGCGGTAAATCCCAAGTCCAAAAGATCAGCTGGAATATGTGTGCCGTAAACGACCGTTTACGGGACGGATGCGCTCGTCAATTTCAGGTGCTGAAAGCGACCGAAAACGAACCACAGGATATTTTTTCTTCCTCAACATTCCCTACAGCAGCTCAGCACCTGAGCTGATTGGAGGAATGACCATGAAGCAGAGTTTCCACCTACATTTTGACCGGGACTTGAGCAAGGCCGGTTCGGCGATCCTCAGGGAGGCAGTCCGGCGCGGCCTCCTCAGCCAACACGAGGCAATGATCCACGACCAGCAGTGGGCCCAGTTTAGTATTTACGCCAAGGAGTCTCATGAGGTGGACATCCTGGAGCTCGTCAATAAAAAACTGGTGCGGCAATACGGCGAAGAACTCTGTATCCAGGTGTACCACGGGAATCTCTCGCAGCAAGGCGCGGCGAACTTGCTTGAGACCGTGTATTCAGTAATGGCCCTTGCAACCGATGGTGGCTGGAAAGTCGCGACAGCTGACGTTGGCGACCGTATTGGCTTTCCTAACCATGCACGGATTACCGTCCCGCGCAGCCTTGATCAAGCGAGGTTCGAGGCAGCTGTAGAAGACGTTCAAACTCGCCTCTCTGAGCACCTGGCGGTGGTGATTATGTTAGTGCGGTATCTGGGCATTTCGCTGCGTGAAGCGTTTTTCTTCGATGCCCGAATAGCTCTGAATGACGCCAAAGCAGACGGATATCATTCGGTAAGTAACGGCAGCGAAGATCCATACGATCACCGCAAAATTAATATCTCAGGGGGCAAGCAGATCGCCGTTTTGGAAACGGCCTCGGCAGTTCAAGGTGTGCGGCACTGTCACCATCCAAGACAAGAAGCATGGCGGATATGGCGGCAAAACAGCCTACCTGCAGCTAAGGAGCTTTTGCTTGCTCATGGGTTAAATTTTGATGATTGCCGCTCAGCGTATGCCTGCGAGCTCTACGAACAATGGGCCGATCATAAAGCTCCGATTCTTGGGGGAAACGCTCCCCACGACGAGGATCTAGAGGCGCGGGATCACGTCGCCTACGAGCTCGGAAATTTGCGTATCTGGGAAACTGATGCATACGTCGGTGCCCGAGCCACCCTACTGAAGGAAGCAGCCGGTACCAGCCGCTAAGGCACTACGCAGCAGATTTGGGATTAGATCAGACGCCCTTAAACTTGGCTTACCTCGAGTCAAAGGAGTCAGGGCGTGGATCGTTTTGAATTGTTGGTATATGCGGTACTTGCGGTCATCAGTGCGCTCACCATCACAGGTGCTGTTGGCTACATGGTCGCAGCGTATCTGGACAAGAAGCGTGGCGACGATTGAGTCTTCAGCGGTATGACCAGATACCTGTAACAAACTGTCCGCTGCCTTTTCATCGGCAGCGGGCGCCTACCCGAATCCACCTGCAAGGCATCACTACTGCGATACGCAATATTTGCCACCCAAGTCCATGAGATCAGCGATGACCTTGGCTGGGTAGTCAGTTGCCGCGTCAATGCGAAAATGACCGGAGCGCCGAAGCGCTTAGATCAACGGCATGCTCGCTTCTCGATGTGGCGAATTAGCTTGCCCGGTACGCCATAACCCGTGCGCCGACTCGCAGGCAACATCTGATCTTGGGTTTTCCTAAAACTACCGGAGAGTGTCTAGCGACCTCATCTATCCGGAGCACCACCATGGAATTTCGCCACCTCGGTAACGGGCAGTACTTCCCACCCATTGCACCAAACGGTCGGGTTTACGCCGTACCTCTTGGGCAGGAAACCCAGGTAGAAATTTTCTGCCTGACACCAGTAGGCATCATGGGCGCGGGCGTCCAATCGCACTGGTCAGAAATCGTTGGTTTTTACTACGACGACGAATCATGGGAGATCATCCCGCGCAATTACTCGGGACGAGGAATGCGCTTCCGCAGAGGCCTCTCCTGCATCATGGTGATCGCCGGCAGCGAGGCTCTCACGACCCACATCCAGGGCTACCCCATCCCCATCTGCGTAATGAACCGCATTGCATTCGAACAGCAGCGATGCAGTGAAGGGTAGCGCATCACCGCCGCCATCCGCTGCGCGACACAGGTACCAGCTAGACCAGCACCTACCAATGTTTATTTTATGAAAGTGAAGCCTCTCACTGCTAATACAGATCGCAGTTGGCCAGCAGCCTTGGACGTACGCATCACTGCTAATAGCAAATATAGCCTGTGAACCCCGCATGCACTGGCCTGCTGGCTGGCAGCGAGTAGATTTAGCGCACTACACTGCTTATAGCCCGTAACCTACTCAAGCGCTGCAACATGTCGCACAGGAATTCACTGCTGATACAAGAAAGCCCCGTCAGACCATGCTGCACGGGGCTTTCGGACGCTAAAATCGGTTCAGATCCGTTCGGCACTGCTTATAGGCACTCAGCCTCTACTCTCCCGAATAGAGACCGCCATGATCAAGCGCTTGGTATCTAGACAGTTTCTTTTCATAAGCGACCAACGTCCGACGCAGCTGACGATTCTCGCTGGCAATGCTACGAATCTCAGCAAGACGCTCCTCAACCTGCAAAACCAGGCGGCGGTAAGGGTATTTAACAAACTCGAACGAGGAAGCCGGGTATTTGTGTTTGCCATTGCCCTTGGCAATAGTAAGGGGCGCGAATTTGTTTTTTTGCCCATGCAGTGGCACCAGTTTGCACCAGTAGATCGAGTACGCATTCGGGCTCGTTTGCTTGATTGACACGGCAGCTACAACAGATCTGGCCCCAGTCTTTTTGTACAGCTTCATGGACGCATCCACATAGCTTGTTACCAGGCGTCTCGCGTCCACCAACAACTGCTCATATTGCTGATCCAGCAAGGCGACTATCGCTTGCGGTTCTTTGCTCATGGCCAAGGCTCCAACTGCTTCTAGAGCCCAAATGGTGGCATCTCATCCGGTATCAAAAATTCGCTTTCAGGCGATTTTACCGTCAGAAATTTACGGAAGCGGAGTTGGCAATGCACCGCTGCCGCTCTGCCGCGCGTTAGATGGGCGGCAGATGACGACATTGCAGACGTACAGCAACATTACGTGCAAAGGATGCACAACAGACGACGACGGATGCCCTGGCTCGAGATTGAACAGAATCAACGAATGCCAAAGTGACGATAAGCAGGCAATGGCCAAGAGCTGATCCTTCTGATCGACGGCTTCCGCCCCAAGCCGGATCTTTACCGCTCGCGCTTCGAACATTGCGGTGTTGGTTCGCAAACATTCCCAACCACAAGCAGAATGGCAGTTGCGCAAAACAAAAACGGTTATGACCCGCCTTTCCCGACTGGCGAATGCAAAGTCGTAGGCAGCGCACGGGTAGCACGGAGTTCTTCCGCGATAATGGTCGCCTGCTGCAGAGCGGCACTGTCAAGAAACGAAGCGTTCAGATCGAACGTGATGGCATCGTCGTCGGAGCTTTCCTTTATCGCATAGGGCCCGAAGAGGATGTCGTTGCTTCCCTCAACATGGGGCTGGAAACGTGACAGGGGATTACGACTGTCGTTCCCATTGTGTATCGCTATCGCGGAACCATTGTCGCTATACATGGTACGCAGAACGGAGGGATCGCGCTTGCCGCTAATCCATTGCCGGGGCGTGACAGGATCGCCGTCCATTACTAGGGGCACGCGCAAGAGGTAAATTACCTCGTCCGCGTCCTCGAGCCTACTGAACGCAGCATCATAGTCCGGCTGCCTACCCAACACGCAGTCGATGTCCACCTGTATGTCGAAGAAGGCCACTTTGCCGGCATTCGCTCGCACGTCATAAAGGAGATCCAGAAGTTTTGGGCTACCTTGGTCAGCCGCGGTAGGGCAGAACGTGTACCAGCCGGAAATGACGGGCATCTCAACACCTATCACTGCTGGCGTAATAGCTGGCTCTGCCTGGCTCGGAATTGCTTTCTGGGAACTGTTTGCTGCCGGGGATGCCACAGAGCCTGACACTTCTGCTCCAGGAGGAGGTGCGCTGTCAACTGCAGGACCCTCATGCAACAAAGCCCATAATCTAGGCTTTGTACGAAAAGTATTGCCGCATGCAACGTAGGCTGCAGGCCAAGGTGACCATGGCTGCAAAGCTCTTGGCCAGCTTGTCATAGCGAGTGCCGATCCTGCGATTTTCTTTCAGCCAGCCAAACATCCGCTCAATGATGTTCCGTTGCCGGTATTTGGGCCGGTCAAACAGTCGGGGCAAGCCAGGTCGAGGTTTGCGCGGCATAGCGCGCAATGGGATTACCGGCTGCATTCGGTAACGGTGGCAGTACTGGCGCAGGTGCTCGGCATCGTATCCCTTGTCAGCCAGCAACCACCGGCTACGTTTACGCGGTCGTCCTGGCTTGCCAGCAATTCTTACAGCATCCAGCAGCGGCTGAGCGTGGGAGACATCACTGGCTTGTCCTGGTGAAAGCCTGAAATGCAATGGCACGCCATTGGCATCGCACACCATGTGAATCTTGGTGGTCAGACCGCCTCGACTGCGCCCGAAGGCATGGTCTAACGGTTCTTCAGGCCCCCCTTTTTCCCGGCGCCTGAAGAGGCTCGGGTTGCTCGTACTGCGGTGGAGTCGATCATCCAGGTGTCCAAGTCGATCAGTCCTTCCCGGTTCAGCCGAATATGCAGACGCTCCAGTACTCGCTCGAATGTGCCGTCGTCGCGCCAGTCACGAAAACGCTGATACACCGTTGACCAAGGCCCAAAGCGTTCAGGCAGGTCGCGCCAGGGAGCGCCCGAGCACAGGATCCACAGAATTCCGTGGAGAACCTGACGATCATCGTTGCGAGGACGGCCCATTTTCTGTTCTGGAGAAACCAAATCCTTGATCAGCTCCCATGACGCATCAGAAAGTTCGTAACGCCTTGCCATACGGGCCTCCAACCGGTCATGGCGGCAATTTTAGCCACAACGACTTTTCGTACAAAACCTAATTCGCACTGGCAGGGGGACTTCAACCGAAGTCACCAGTGTCAGATAATGGTTGCAGCTGAGAACCATGGCTTAGCGTACAAACATCTCAGTGCTCTGTGATTTCCCTTTATTTCGCATGACCCGTTAGTCGCGCCTTATGGCATAATGCCATTATTGCTCATGGAGACTCATCTTGCGCTCGAACCTGCCTGTCACAACCGTTGAACAAATATTTCCAGTCCAGCAGCGATTGATCTCTGCTACGGATACGAATGGGAATATTTCCTATGTGAATGACGAGTTTATGAGAATAAGTGGCTATTCTCGTGAAGAGTTGTTGGGCAGTCCGCACAATTTGGTTCGTCATCCCGACATGCCTCCAGCTGTTTTCGGGCTGATGTGGGGCTATCTGAAGGCTGGCAAAAGCTGGATGGGTATCATCAAGAATCGCTGCAAGAATGGTGACTTCTATTGGGTCAGTGCGTATGTGACACCTATTCTCGAAGATGGCCGCTTAACAGGCTACGAGTCCGTTAGAGTCAAGCCGACTCGGGAGCAAATTGATCGCGCACAAAAGCTGTATGACCGGTTGCGTGCAGGTAAAAATTCCATTCCCCAAAATCGTCATTATGCGGCATTCATGAGGAGGATGGTCTTACCTGCAACTGCGGCTGCGTTGGCAATAGGTGCGGCTAGCGTGCTGCCAAGCCTGGCAGCACAAGCGGTAACTGCCGTGCTCTTTCTCGTTACAGGATGGTGGTCCTATACGCGGCTGGAACATCAGTTGAGTCATATCATGAAATGCGCCCCTGACGCTTTTTCAGATCCGATTAGCGCCATCACTTACAGCGATACGTATGGCCCTTCAGCGCAGTTGGAAATGATATTGATTAGTGAGGATGCACGCCTTAAAACCGCACTGACTCGGCTAAGCGATCTGGCCAGCCAAGTGGCTGAAGCCGCTGCGCATTCCTCCTTACTCTCGAACCAAACTGAAAATGCCTTGCTGGAGCAGCGAGCGGAAACGGACATGACGGCAGCCGCCATGACGGAGATGGCGGCCTCAATCAACGAAGTGGCAGGGCATGTTCAAAAAACCGCCATGGAAGCGCAAGCAGCAAATGAACTGGCTGAACAAGGTGATAAAGTCGCCGGTACTTCCCGTGAGGCCATTCAGTTGCTGGCCAGTACCGTCACGAATATCAGCACTGCTGTGGATTACCTTGCCAATGAAACCCAGCAAATTATGGCTGCTGCGGGGGTGATTCAAGCCATTGCTGATCAAACCAACCTACTCGCTCTCAACGCTGCAATTGAAGCGGCTAGGGCTGGTGAGCAGGGTCGTGGTTTTGCGGTAGTAGCTGATGAAGTCCGGGCCTTGGCCGCTAAAACCCGCGTATCGACTCAACAAATTCAAAACGTCATTGAAACCCTTAAAAAAGGCGCAGATGAGGCTGTGAGCATTGCCAAACTCGGTATTCGCGAGGCCGACCACGGTGTACAGCAAGTTATAGAGGCGCAGTGTGCTCTCCAAGGCATTCGCGATGCTGTTGAACGGATCAGTGGTATGAGCCAGCAAATGGCAGCCGCTTCAGAAGAGCAGGCTAGTGTCGCTGAAGATATTGCTCGGCAGATTAATAACGTAGCGGGAACGGTTGAGAGAACAGCGAAGAATGCTAACTCCGCCGTGATTCGTGGCCGCGAACTTGAAAGTACATCCCGTGGTTTAAACTCGTTGGTTGAACGGTTCAACAGGTAGTGACCTTATGATTATTTTGGTGAATTAGGTTTATATATGAGTGCAAGATACCGTGCAGCGGTGGATGCGGCAGCTATTTTCTCGGAAACCGATAAAACCGGAATAATCACCTATGTCAATGAACAGTTCTGTGATATTTCTGGCTATAGCGCACAGGAATTGATTGGGCAAAACCACCGCATACTAAACTCAGGGCAGCATCCCCCTGAGTTCTTTATTGATATGTGGAAAAAAGTTTCACGTGGGCAGGTATGGAAAGGTGAAATTTGCAACCGTAAAAAGGATGGCAGCCTGTATTGGGTAGAGAGCACCATTGTACCCATGTACGATGATGCCAGCCAGCGGGTGCAGAAATACGTTTCCATTCGTTTCGATGTGACCGAAAAGCGGAAGTTTCTGGAAACCTTGCAATGGCAGGCTGAGCACGACGAGCTGACGGGTCTTCCAAATCGTTTTTTGCTGTCCAAAGCGCTTGATCAGGCTATTGTCAAAGCAAAGAGCCAGCCCAGCACGGTTGCCGTGGGCGTGCTTGATCTCGATGGGTTTAAGCAGATTAACGACCGCTATGGCCACGAGATAGGTGATCGTCTGTTAGTGGCGGTGGCTGATCGCCTGAAACATAGTATGCGTATCGAAGATACCGTAGCCCGTTTGGGAGGCGATGAGTTCGTGCTGATTTTGGGTGTGCGGGATCCCAAGGTGTTGGAAAGCGCCCTGCAGAGGCTTTTAGCTGCCCTTTCCGCCGTCTACATCATCGATGGCATAGGCATTAATATTTCCGCCAGTATCGGTGTGACGCTCTATCCAAACGATAATAAGAATGCCGATACACTGCTACGTCATGCCGATCAGGCTATGTATAAGGCCAAACAAAGTGGCCGTAACTGTTTCCATTTGTTTGATGTATCAAAAGATAAGATGGATAAATCAGCTTTTGATACCGTAATACGGGTTCGCCAAGCGTTACATGATGGTGAGTTATGCTTGCATTATCAACCAAAAATAAGTTTGAGCAGTGGGGCAGTGATTGGTTTTGAAGCACTATTGCGTTGGCAGCATCCGCGAGATGGACTTATATTACCGCAGTATTTTATACCGTTGATTGAGCAGAGCGATCTGATCGTGGAGATCGGCGAGTGGGTCATAGATCAGGCGCTCAGTCAAATAGAACAATGGGCGGACTTGGGTCATTCGTGGTCTGTGAGTGTAAACATTGCAGCAATACATTTCAAAAAAGAAAACCTTGTAAAGTCCCTAAAGTTTTTGCTGGACAGCCACCCTAATGTTTTGCCGCAGATGTTGGATATTGAGATTACCGAATCAGTGGTGATAGAGCACTTATCACATGTCACTCAGTGCCTCATTGCTTGCCAGGATCTGGGTGTGACATTTTCGTTGGACGACTTTGGAACCGGGTATTCATCGCTGAGCTACCTTAAACAACTGCCCACGCAGTCAATCAAGATAGACAAATCTTTTATACGCGACATACTCATCGATAAAGACAGCTTGGGGCTGACTAAGGCGATCATCGGCCTAGCGAAATCGTTTAACCGCGAGGTTATTGCTGAAGGGGTGGAAACGGTTGAGCACGAAGTGTTGCTGATGAACCTAGGTTGTGATGTAGCGCAAGGCTATGGTATTGCGAAACCCATGCCGGTAGAAAAAGTGCTATCTTGGGTGGCGAAGTTTGTCCCTGCTCATTTATCTAGAGGGGGTAATAGATAAACCGCACCGTCCACGAACTGATTGCGTCGTCGCAACCTAGTGGATTGAGCGGTTAATTCATTTATCCACCGGTAACGATATACTGTGCGTCCAATGCCATGGATTGGTTATGCGCATGGCTCGACCGACTTTCCCCATTCGCTCGAAATATATTTTTTATGATACACTATCCCAGCTGTTTTTTTCTGGAACAATGAAATAATTAATATTATCATAAACAACAAATCGATAATAATAAAGAGGACCATATATGTCGGATCAAGAGTTGATACTAGAGCAACTCCGTAACGTGAATTATGATAAGTTAAGCAAACAAGATATCGTAACAATGCTAAATGCAGGGGAACAGACTCTAGAAAATATGGCAGCATCAAGAAAAACTGCCATTGATATAATAGCAGAGGCAATGAACCAAACAAAGAATACGCTTGAGGCACTTGATTATTCTGGAAAGGTAGAAGCTGAAATCAGGAAAAATCTCAGCATACTGAGAGAGCTACTGATGACTGGCGATCTATAGCCCCCTAGACTGGGCGAATTAGTCAGAAATCTACAAACCAGTTGTAAAATCGATACCCCGCGATAACTGACACTGCGCATGTGGTTAGGCTCAATAGAGGCCATTGTCCTTCAACGCCCAGCCACCACTGCACTTTGAACAGAAACGCTCCCATCAACACACAGGCCAGAACACCTAGAGCCAGGCCAATTAACGCAAATAGCCGAGTCCCTAACCCCGGATTTCCGCCATGCCAATTCTCACTCAGGCAAAAGGGACAGTGATTCGACGAAGGCGAATAGCCCCAGAAGCCACGGCTATATGTCGCTCTCGGAACCATCGCTTTGCCACAGTTTTGACAGGTAACCATCGAGTGTTTCATACCGCACCTCAGCTCAGACGTCCTAGATGAGCCCATGGTGCGCGACCGCGGAAAAAACCCAATTGCGTGGCCCGAGCTACCCAGCGCCCCGGCCTGGGCTAGGATCAAACCCTGGTCGCCAGATAACCGATACCATGCTGTGCACGACCGACACCATCTAATGCCCGCCGGTGACTGGCTAGCTCCGCCTTGTCGCAGAACGATAATTCAGGACGCCAGTTCAACTCCTCAAATAGCCGTTCATCGAAAATATGTGCGCGGGGGCACTTATGGGGGCACTTACGCAGAATACAAACAAAAATGCATTTTAAAACAGTAACTTAGATACAAATATTTAATCCCCCCGGCTCCACCAAATGCACGTTTCCACATGTTCCCACATGGCTGGAAACACCCCAAGAAGCCCGCCCCGTGCGGGCTTTCTTGTGTCTGGGTGTATCTGAATGCCCCCGTACAGCATTGCGCTCTGTGTATGCCTCCTTGTATGCTCGCTGAATATTTGAAACTGAGGCATACACAGTGAAACGTTCGGAGATAAAGCGCCGTCCGATGGCAGATACCACCTTGGCCAGCCTTGAGCCCGAGGCCAGTACCTACCGGGAGCTGGATGGTGCCGGTCTTTATCTGCGCGTTAAGCCGACCGGACAGAAGTCTTGGGAGCTGCGCTACAAAAAAGCCGATGGCAAATGGTCTTGGTTAGGATTGGGAGGTTACGGTAAGGGTAGCCACCAGTTAACCGGCGAGCAGGCGCGCCAAAAGGCAGCAGAATTGCGCGACGGCACAGCAAAAGATGGCAGCATGCTTGCAACTCAGCGAGCAAAAAAGGCCTCAGAGCTTGAAGCCGCCAACAATACGTTTGAGCATCTGGCTCGCGAGTGGTACGCCAACAAGCGCAAAGGCTGGAGTGACGGCACGGCAACCCGGACCATCGGCGCCTTGGAACTTCATGTGTTCCCGGTCTTTGGTAAGCGCCCCTATCAAGGCATTCTGCCGATGGAGTGGATGGAGTTCCTGCGCGGCAAGGAGCAGACCGGCATTATCGAGCAGACCAGCCGGGTACGCGGCATGTGTCGGGAAATTTACGACCTGGCCCGTGTTACCGGACGCGCCACTCACAACCCGCTTGAAGGCCTGCACAAATTTCTGCTGACCAAGCCCGCCGAAAACTATGCCCATGTCTCAATCGACGAACTGCCGCCTCTGTTGCGAGCGATCAGAGCGTACCCAAGTGCGGTAGACGTTCGTATCGGTCTGCACCTTTTGTCTATGCTCGCTTGCCGACCGTCTGAGTTGCGCGAGGCCCGCTGGTCTGAGTTCGATCTAGATGGTTGTCTGTGGACCGTTCCCGCCGAACGAATGAAGCGTCGTCGTGAGCATGTGGTTCCCCTACCACGCCAAGCCGTCGAACTGCTGCGCGATCTGCACAGCCTCACAGGGTCTTATTTGCTGCTATTCCCTGGCCGCAGCGACACCACTAAGCCGCGATCCAATACCGTCTTCCTGATGGCCCTACGCCGACTTGGCTACGAAGGTCGGCAGACCGGCCACGGGTTCAGACACATCGCCAGCACGATCCTTAACGAACACGGCTTCGACGAAAACCACATTGAAGCTCAGCTATCGCACGTCAAAGATGGGATTGCCGGGGTGTACAACAAAGCTCAATACCTGGCTCAGCGCACGACCATGATGCAGTGGTATGCCGATCATCTCGACAAGCTGGCCGCCAACAACGTGGTTGAGCTAAAACGTGCATAAACTTTCGGTCAGTCAAGTGGATAAGCCGCAATCATCCACCGAGATACTAATGCTTTATTCAAAAGTGCAAATGTGCGCGAGGCCACTGCTTTGAGCTGGCTAGTAAAGTACAAGCGTTGGCTGACGCTAGCGGATGCCGCAAAGTATCTGAACAAGAGCCCAGACATGAATGTCACCGAGACGGATCTATTGTGGCTAGCTCTTGAAGGGCGTCTAAAAATCGCAGCGCGCTTTCCCTACCCCATACCCGCCACAATAGGAACAACCGAAACACTCACCGGGATCCCCGAACATATTGCCCTAGAACCTTTCCCCTTATACCCAGGCATAAAAGGGGAGTTCGACCTGCTATCCACACCGGAGACACTCCTACTGAACAAAAATGGAGACCTTGAAAGCAGCGAAATTCTGGGTGGCTTCGTGTTCAACACCGATGTACCTGGAAAAGTAGTAATGATTGGTACTCGTACCCTCCCAGAAACGGCTTACTGGGTTATTCAATCCAGAGACTTGCTTGAGTTTGAATCCAAGACTGAGGAATTTAGTAACCCGCTACCCGCTCCCCTCATAGAAAAAATTCCCACGATTGGCATATCGGAACCACTCCAGGTACAGGAAAAGCCCAAAAGAAAGACAAATCGCCAAGACCAAGCTGTCATCGAGATACTGATAGATCTCGGTTACAACCCAAAGGCCCTTCCTCCACGACAGCCGGGTTTACCGTGGGTAAAATCGGATGTCAGAAAAGCAGCACTAAACCGTAGAAATCTTTTCACGGAAAAATCCTTCGACAATACCTGGGAGCGGCTACGTGCCAGTTGGGAGATCCTAGAGCTAACGCGAGGTATCCCCTCCGAAAAAAGGGGATAGAGGGACACTTGCGGGGGAGGATACCTCCAGTAGGAGCATTGCCTCACTTACAGAGAGGTCTATATGCATCCTAGTGATCCCCCCAACAAAGCATTGATTCGCCAGACAGCGCTTTGCAACTGGCTCGACTTGTCCCGCTCAGGGCTGGATAAGCTCCGCAAAAAAGACCCAACCTTTCCGCGTCCACTCAAGGACGGAACCAAGGACAGCACCACCCGCCAAGCCGCTGCCTACTTTGTCGTGTCAGAAATTCAATCGTGGCTCCAATCCAAGATCGAAGCACGCGACGCCGCGAACGCTCCCGTCATTCCCTTCGTCGATGAGCAGCAGAGCAAGCACCAGCGGAGGATTGCCTAATGAACCCAGTCAGGTTGACTCTCATCAGGAATGAACCCCGCGTGGATAGTCGCGTACTGGCCGAGCAACTGGGCGTTAAGCCCAAGAACACGCTTGGCCTGATCGAGCGATACCTCAGCAAGTTTGAGCGGTTTGGGGTTGTTCCGTTTCAAACGGAGAAACCTGGGGCCGGTACTGTTGGTGGTAGGCCGGAACGGTTCGTGCTGCTCAACGAGGATCAGTGCTACTTCCTGCTGTCCCTCTCGCGCAACAGTGATGTTGTGGTCGAGCTGAAAGCAGACCTGATAACGGCATTCTGCGAAGCCCGATACGGGCATGCTTACCAGACTCTTGAGGCTGCAAGGAAAGAAGCGAGCCAGAGCGGTAGGCGGTTGGCTCATTGGCGCTACCAAAAGCCCCGCATGCAGCAGCACGTTGCCCACTTGAGGGAGCAACTGAAGCTCCCTCTCGAACTGAAAGGTGTATCTCCATGAACACCGCCCAGACCTTCCCGCCTCTTGCCATGCATTCCCACAATCGGTATGGTGCGCCCGTCGCTGCAAATTCAGCGCACGGGACGCCAAGCCCGGAAAGTAAAAGGAGCACAAGCTCCCACCTATCGTCGCGGAGTTTTTTTTCGTCTGCGTTTTATGGTGGCGCTGTGTGGGAGGGCCTCGGCCCTATCGGCTTCCTTTTGCGCCGATCTTGGCGGCCCGCACAGTGCTACCGCCTATCATCGCCAAGTGATGCCGGTAGCTCCCCAGCAAAAGGAGCTGTACCCATGCAACACATCCTCAGCCTCAATCCGTCCAAGATCCGCGCCCTTGCTCACCGCCGCATGGCCTTGAGCGCACTTCGCGCCGACTCATCCCTATCCGTTCGACTCAAGCGCTACAACGACCACATGACCATTGTTCGCGCCTTGGAAGTGCAAGGCGGTGCAAAGTGAACTGGTCGCTGTTGGTGCCTTTTCTGAGCGTGGCCTATTTCGGCTGCGGCGTTACAAAACGCAGTTCGTGCGCCTTGATTGCCACGACGACACCCGGTTGTAACTCGTCCATCAACTACAATCTGGAGTTGTCATCATGGGTAGCGTAAGGCCTTTAAATGGCAATCCATATGCGTGTGCCAGCACCAACAATACGCAGGGAGATTACGACGATGTCAGCGCTCCCACAGCGCCAGCCATTGACGACGATAGCTTCGCCCTGCTGATTGAGGCCTACTCTGAGCTTAGCGATTATCACGACCTAGAGAAGTGCCCAGGGCGGGCAGGCTGGCTATCGGAAATCATCGAAGAATTTAAGGCCTTAATCGACCGAGTTGATCCTTCGAGGGCCAGTGAGTGACTCAGCAAATCTTTTCGTGACGCACTCCAGTCTGTCTAACGACGCTGGGGCGAGTAGCACCAAAAGCCTCGTAACGGAATAACCACAATGATCAAAACAACCTGCAAAAAAGCGGGAATGCCGAAGGCTTGCCTGAAGAAAGTCCTCGAACTCTGGTACATCACCCATCCAAAGGTCGCCAAAGCATTGCTAGGGCCATTCTTGACTGAGACCGACGCCGAGTGCGGGCGTGTAGTGATGCACAGCACCGATACCATGGTGACTGCTTGCCTAGTCGATTCAATCGACGACTTCACCTACTCGCTCGGCGTTAACAACGGCCAAGTTTGCCGGGCCTTTGCTGACGCTGCCAAGGGGGTCGCATGACCGACTCGACGATCCTTTTCCGTGACGTGCTCCAGTCAGCCTATGGCCCGCTTGATTGGCTTCCCGTGCCAGACGGTGCAATTCATCGTTTCCACGTGCCTGACGACAAGGTCGGTACGCTTAACGGCTGGTACGTGCTGTACCTGGACAGCATCGCGTCCGGTGCGTTCGGCAGTTGGAAAACCAATGGTTCCAGCGTTTGGAGCAGTCGATCACCCGTTGATTATCGTGAAGCCGAACAGGTACGCCAGCGCATTGAGCAGGCCAGCCGCCAGCGCGAAGCCGAGCAACAAGTGCGCCAGCTCAAAACCGCGAGCCTTGCTCAACGCTGGTGGCGTGATGCCCACCCCGCCGATCCTGACCATGCCTATTTAATTGCCAAGGGAGTTCGGGCGCACAGCTTACGCCAGCGTGGTGACGAATTGCTGGTGCCGCTTTATGCCGATGGCGTGCTGGCCAACCTGCAACGGATCGCTCCGGACGGTGGTAAGCGCTTCCTGTTCGGTGGCCGGGTGAAGGGCACCTATTCACTGCTGGGTCGCATCACGCCAGGCAAGCCGCTGTGCATTTGTGAAGGCTGGGCCACGAGCGCAACGCTTCACGAAATCGGCTACACCGTCGCGTGCGCGCTGAATGCAGGGAATCTAAAACCAGTGGCGCTTGTGCTTAAAGCCGAACACTGCAACATCGAAATTATCATTGCGGGAGACGACGACCGGCGCACCGAGGGCAATCCCGGACGCACCGCCGCCAATGCCGCCGCCATTGCAGTGGGTGGACTGGTGGCGTTTCCCGACTGGCCGAACAGTGCCCCCGACACCCTGACTGACTTCAACGATCTGTACCGCTGGGAAACCGACCATGCCAAATAACGTAACCAGCCAAACGGTTGACTTAGGCGGCACGGCTGGGGCAACTGACGGCACCGATACGGCAAAAACAACCGCAAACCAAGCGGCAAAGGCCTCGTCCAAGTTTCTGACCTGTGAACCCCCGAAGATTGCACCTGTGCGCCCTTGCTGGGGTGTGTATGAACACTGGGTGAAAAATGAGAAAGCCCGCCCGCTGCGACCCGGTGTGTACTGGCACGGCTTTAAACGCACCACCGCAGATGATGAGACCGACGACGACAAAACAGATCGCCCCATCACTGACGAGTTTATCGCCAGCCCCGTGACCGTAGTAGCCCGGACAACCAATAGCGACGATGGCAGCGAAGGCCGTTTACTGCGACTGGTGACGGAGACCGGCATCAAGGAGTGGATCATACCCATGGAGGTGTTCGGCGGCAGTGGTGAGGACGCAAGGCGCCAATTGTTCGGCATGGGCGTAATCATCGCACTCAAGAAACGTGGAGCATTCATGGAATACCTACTAGACCAACGCCCTGACCAAGTGTTTGCTACCACTTGCCGTCCCGGCTGGCATGAGTCGGGCGCCTTTGTGCTGCCAGGCCGCGCCCTCGGCAGTGACAAGGTGCGTTATCAGGCCAGCGGTAAGGGACAAAACCTATTCAGCCTGCGCGGTGATCTGGTGGGCTGGAAAACCGAAGTCGCGGCCAAGTGCGAGGGCAACCCGGTACTGACCTTGGCGATTGGCTGCGCTCTAGCTGGCCCGTTGCTGAGTTTGGTGGGCGTCCTGGGTGGCGGTGTTCACCTGGTGGGCGACAGCTCTAGCGGCAAGTCACTGGCGCAACTGATTGGCTCGTCCGTATGGGGCGATCCTGGAATATTCGCCGCGTCGTGGGATATGACTAAGGGCGGTTTGGAAATCGAAGCATCGAGCCGCAATGACACCATGCTGCCTCTAGACGAGATCAAGCGGGCCGACCCAAAGCGCGTACAGGAAATGGCCTACTCACTCGCCAATGGCCAGGGCAAAGGCACCATGACTCGCGAGCGTGAAGGTAGGGCAAAACTGTCGTGGCGCCTGCTGGCGCTGTCGAGTGGTGAGCGCTCCCTATCTGAGCACGCAGCCATCGGCGGTAATGCGGCCCACGCTGGCGCTGAATTACGCATGGTGGACGTGAACGCCGGTACTCGTACCCACCGTGCCTTCGACGAGTTGCATGGCTTGGCGGGCGCCGACTTCCACCGCCTTCTGACTGTCGCTGTCGGCGCCCACCATGGGCACATCGGGCCAGCCTTCGTGGAAAAGCTGCTCGCCAGTGATGACCGCCCCGGCCTGCTGGAAGATTTCGCCGGTATTCGCGCCAAGTTCATCGAGGACAACGCACAAGCCGGACGGGTGGCGGATCGCTTCGCCGTCATTGCGCTGGCAGGGGAAATGGCTATTACCCACGGCCTTTTGCCCTGGACGCCAGGCAGTGCCCTTGCTGACTGCCAGTTGCTCTATAGCGAGTGGCTGAGTCGAGTAGGCAGCGGCAATGCCGAAGACCGGCAAATCCTATCTAGCGTTAGCGACTTCATAGCCAGGCACGGCGATAGCCGATTCTCCAATGTGAACGACCAAACGCCCGACACTAAGGTACATAACCGAGCCGGGTTCTGGGAATTATCAATGGGGAAGCGGCTGTACCTATTCAACAAACCGGCACTGATCGAGGCCGCGCACGGCCACGGATTTAATCGTGTTATCAAGGCATTAGAGGCGTCTAGCGCTCTGACGCGTCGTGACAACGGACGGAATACGAAGAACTACCGACTGCCTGGTGGCGGGCAACATCGTCTATATGTCGTCGACCAAGAAGCAATGGACATGGAAGGTGGTGGCTCATGACCGCCCCCCAAACTCCACTTACCCAGAATGCCAAAGTTCACATGAACATAAAGCCAGTGGCAACAGTGGCAACACCGGCAACAGCCTTGCGGGGCATGGCCTGTAGCCGTTGCCACCCTATAAAAAAAGTGGCAACAACTGGCAACACACACCTACGTTTCAATATATGGGCGTTTTCCTACTGCAACTTGTGGTTATCACTGTTGCCACTAAAAATACGCTGGCAACAAAATCACCAAATTGGCAATGACTGGAGGCCTCGGAAAACGGGGCTGTTGCCGATGTTGCCACTGTTGCCGGTGTTTTTTGATTCACAGGAACATGTTCTTGTGAAAAAACCGGGCTGGGTGGTGCTATGAGCCCGACTTGCCAATACTTGAGCCAGCGACAGAGGAAGTGGAAACCGAGAAGGTATCCGGTGTCCTGGTCAAAAGCATCGACCTTGTGCGTCAAGTTTTCGGAGGGCTCTAAATGAGCATCCTTCCTTCCGACTCTGATGGCTTCCTGACGGCGACGATGAAGGAAGCTCTCGACCAGATGGGCCGAGAAATCGAGGTACTTAAGGCAATTCAGAGGGACACGGCTTCAACCCTTTCGCAACTATCGTCGATTGCCAACGCATTATCTAACCCCCCACGTCCTCCCGCCCCGCACCCGTCGTCAGGGCCAGCACTACGGCCTAGGCCTGCGCCACCGGTTCCGCCACCAAGTCCTGCGCCTAGACCGCCCAGTCCGGCGCCGATACCTCCAGCCCCGCCGGCGCCCGCTGGCCCGCCAAGTCCAGACCATGGCAGTGATGAGAGCGGACGATGGCGCCCACGCAACCCTGTGCCGCCTGGCCCGGATGGCGCGCCACCTTATAGCAGTCCATCACGGCCCGGCTCCAGCAATCGCGCTACCGAGGCTATGGGGGATGCTGCCGCGAGTTTGAAAGGTGCGGCTGGGGTATTGGTGTCTGGTGCTGATGGTATCGATCCAACTGTCCAGGCAGTAAAAGAGATTGGCAGCATTTTCCAGCCAATTATGGGTGTCCTCAGGCCCATGGGGCGCATGTCCGGAATTGGTCGACGGCCTGAACAGAAAAACCAGCGTGAGAATGTAAGCTGGTACCGCCGCATCTGGAACGCCCTAAGAGCGCCAGGTGGTGGGGGCGGTGGTGGTATGGGACTGATCATGACGGCCTTGCTATCTATGCTCGGCATGATCATGGTGCCGATTAAGGCACTGGGAGCGCTGACGGGGATTACTGGACTTGTTAAAGGGCTTGGATCGTTATTCGGGGCTGGGGCTGGCGGTGGGCTGCTCAAGGGGATTCTAAAAAAGATCCCTTTCATTGGGGCGCTGATTGGTGGGGGGCTGCTGGCCAGTGACTTAATGGCCGGTGATGATCCGAACCTGACGCCTCAAGAGAACAAGACAAAGCGTTATGGCAACGTAGGCAGCAGCGTCGGAGGTCTAGTCGGCGGAATGCTGGGTATGTTTGGTGGTCCTGCTGGCGCCATAGCTGGCGCGATGATTGGTGACCAACTGGGGAGGATGATCGGAACTTGGCTATCTACCTTTGACCTGACATCGATCACTAAGGCTTGGGATGGCATGGTGGCCACAGGCGTCAAACTCCTGAGCGGAATGACCGACAGTATCAAGGAGGCATTCAGTAAGGCCGTGGATGTCGTGCTGGGCATCAAGGACACCACTCAGACAGCTAAGGACTACGTGGGCGACAAGGCCACGTCGGTCAAGGACGCAGTTCAAAATGTACTCTACAAAACATCCGCCGGGCGTCTTGGCTCTGAAGGTTCTGATGGGCGCAAGGCCGAACTGATAAAGGCGATGGACGCAGGTGGGATCACTGACCAGAAGTCGAAAGCCATGCTTATGGCCAACGTCGATGTTGAGTCGAGCGGATTCACAGAGAGCGAGGAAAAATTGAACTACAGCGCCAAGCATCTACAGGAAGTGTTCCCGAAATATTACAAGACCGCCGAGGCTGCTAGAGCTGACGTGGGTCACCCGGAGGCTATCGCCAATAAGGTTTATGGCAGCCGTATGGGAAACACCGCGACGGGCGATGGGTACAAGTACCGGGGGCGGGGAGCCATACAACTGACTGGTAAAGCTCAGTACGAGGCCATGGGAAAAGCGCTGGGCATCGACTTGGTGAATAACCCGGACCTAGCCATGGACCCTAAGTACTCCGCACAAATCGCTGTACAGCATTGGAAGGGGTCAGGCGCTAACAGAGCCGCGATGACCGGCGATGTTGTGCGTGCACGCAAACTCACGAATGGCGGTACCAATGGCCTGGCCGACGTACAGGCTAAATATGACGGTTATCTGGCTCAGGCGAAAGCTGGCGACCTGACACCCACCCGGCGAGCCGATCAGGGCAAGGTGCAAGCCCCGTACGCGGCCAATGCGGCGCTGGCCAGTACCATGTCAGCAGTCAGGGGTAGTCCACCTTTAGGCGTTATGCCGATAGGTCCAAGTCCCTCTGTGGCGTCTGGCCTATCAAGTACTCAGCCGGTGGGCGTAATGGCCCCGGCTATACCGGCCATGAGCATGGCGTCTCTCAAGCCGGTTAGCGCCAGCACGATGATCGCGCCAAGCTATGCAGCTCCTGCACCAGACGCATCACTGGTCAAGTTTCCAACCATGGCAGTAGTCGAAAAGCCACTGATGGCGCCCAGCAAGACAGCCGGTAATCAGACCATTCATATGTCGGCACCGCTCAGTCAGAACGTGGAAGACAGGCAGATTGCCCACGTCTCCAGTGGAGGCGTAGGGATGGGCATATAGCTCGCCCGTACACTGCAAACCGCCCTGCAATAGGGTTGATAGCGGTTGGGGCGGCTACCATGGTCTACGCTCAAACAAATGGCCCGCCGATGCGGGCTATTTTTTTAACGTAAAGCGCAGGAAGTTGGCCTTTTTACCGTGGCTGATAGCGAACTTATCACGCCATGAGGTTGTTGGATGTCGCACAGGACAGAGACGGAAAAACCACCGAACCGGGGACAACCAACTCCTTCCAATGCGGCCAAGTGTGTTCATAAATCGGCAAAACCGCGTGTTGTTAACGTCAGCAAGAATTCACCTATCAAAATCCCGTCGCAATGGCTGAAAAAATCGCGGTATATACAAGTGGAGAAACTGAAAGTTTGAAGACTGCTAACCAGCACCGCGACTGTGGATATGCTCAGATAATGAGCCCGAAAGGCTGGCTCTGAAATAGCAAAAAACCTTTGATTTAAAGGCTTTCAAAGGACTTTATGCTCGTGTGGACCTGTGGTTTGTGAGCTATAACGGGGCCCGGGCCTACCGGCATGCTGGCTACCCGTGCAAGACCGAAGCAGGGCTCAAACGGGCGCAAGCAGGTTGTTAACATTTGCTAACGTCCTTTTCCCATCAGGCTAACTTGCGCAAAATCGCAAGGTGAACAAATTGGTTAACCTCAACCCACCTACAAATACGCCGAATTACCGGTAAAAGCCCGGATTTGCTGGTCAAAAGCGGCCTAATCGTATGCTGCTAGGCTGTTAAGGTTTGTTAAGGTCGTTTTTCCCCCATCAGAGGGATGGTCAGACTGCAATTTTGTGCGAGCTTTTCGTGGGCTGGCGCTACATTGGTGACATTCTTGTCGTATGGCAGCTATCGAGCTGCAAGAGTCAGCACAGATGAACGAAGACCAACACCGACGCCGTATCGCATTGTGGTTAGGATCATTCCCCATGATTGCAGCCTTTGTGCTTCTGACCCTGGTGCTGCTACTGAGTGACTGTACGGCCCCGGTAATTCCGCAAATGCCTGTTGGCTCAAATCCGATCCATCCGGCGGATCAATCCACTAAAGTGATGAGCCGGGCAATCGAGCCAATTCAGGCTCAATCCCCATAGACAGAATCGGACCACTCATCCGACAGTATAAATCTGAGTCATCGCCCAACAATCGATGCATAAATAAAGACCGACCCTCTTGAGGTAAAGGTGCGGGTCTTGCTGGCCGAACGTCTCCAATATCAGGCCTACGAAATCAAACTATTGGCAGCGGTGACAGCCTGTCAGTGAGCCCCAATGCTAATTTTCTCGCCCTACGATGTAGGCAACAAATTAGAGGCAGGAGACTAAAACCCCGACCTTTTTCATTCATCTATAGAAATGTCTTTCCCCTTCGTTTTCGGCGGATTACTGCGCTCCATAACGAAGTTGGCCCATTTATCCATAAGTGAGCGACGGCGCTCTAGCAGGTTGCCTCTGCTGTAGGATCGAGTAGTCGCGGTGCCTACAGAATGTGATAGAGCAATCTCGCAAATCTCATCTGGAAACTTAGTTTTCTCGACTGCCCACATACGGAAGGTTGAGCGGAACCCGTGCGGGGTGGCAGTTTCATCATATCGAGTCAGAACGCGGCGCATAGAGTTGTTAGCCATGATGGCTTTAAGCGATCTATTCGGGAAAATTAAGTCACTTCGACCTCTTGTATGAACGTCTTTCAATACCCCCATGGCGGCGTCACTTAATGGGATCTGGTGGGGGTGACGGCTTTTCATACGCTCGGCGGGGATACTCCACATCTTGTTTTCGAAGTCGATTTCATCCCACCTTGCGCCCATCGCTTCGCCGCTGCGGCAAGCTGTCAATATCACGAATTGTAGGCAGCGCGCCGCACGGGTGATATCTCCCTCTAACTTCTCCATAAAGGCAGGCAATCGGGAGTAGGGCATAGATTCAAGGTGTTCGACTTCGGGTGGTATGCCCGACAGAATATTTTGTAGATGTCCGCGCCAGCGTGCCGGGTTATCTTCGGAGCGGTTGCCACGCGTCTTTGCGAAGTCGAGCACCAGCTCTATGCGGTTTCGCACGCGTCGCGCCGACTCTGGCAATTCACGCCAAATAGGCTCAAGCACAGACATAACCGCATCAGCGTCTACCTCGCTGACGGGCATTAGGCCTATTTTGGGGAATACATGATCGCGTAGCGAACTGAACCACTGAGCGGAGTGCTTTGTCGACCACTCGTGTTTGTAGTGCTCAATTCGTTCTAGCGCCTCATCTTGAAAGGTGATGGTCTGTTTCGCTTTCTGATGTTTCTCTGCCAGCGGATCAATTCCGCTGTTGATCTTTTCCCGCAGTTCCAAGCAGGCGGCTCGCGCATCCGCCAACGACACGAGTGGGAATGATCCCAATCCCAGATCGTGACGATGACCGTCTTTCTGGTATCGAAAGATCCAAGATTTAGAGCCGGTTTTTGTCACTCGCAGCGCCAAACCATTTTTATCTTGGTATGTCGCCGGCAGAGTGATGTTCTGAGCAGTTTTCTGAGTGAGAGCCATGTTGTGGCTTACCTTTTATGCGCGATTTTGTAATTTGCAGCGATAGCGTTTTGATTTAAATAACTCGAAGAACGTAGCAGTATTCTTAAAAGCGAATAGATTTGTGAGCAGATATCATACTCACCACCGACCAAGCCCATATAAACAGCAATCCAAAGCTAATAGTTCGACTCCGTCTCTGGCACCACCTTTTGTTTTCAGGTGATGCCCGAAAACAACGAACAGATTGCTAAGATTAGCCACGTACAAAGGCGTGAATATTTCGGCCAAAGCCCCGGTTTTGCTGGTCGAGAATGGTTGAACCCTATGTCCCCAAGTTGCTAATTTTTGCTAAGGTCACTTTTCCCGTCGGGGAACGGGAGCCCAGAACACGGCAATCGCTTCGGTTCAGATGCTCAATGAGGATTCCAACCGCCGTCGGTGCGTTACGGGCCACGTCCGTTGCAGGAATTTGATTGGAGGTCATGGCTGCGTAATTGCCTGGACTTGGCCACCCATTTGTATTGCCACTGACCAATCGTTTGCATTCGACTTGACCAGCACACGCCGTAGTGACGACCGGCAGAGAACGGCCACGAGCGATCGCTGGATCGACATCAATGTTTGATCTTCTGCGACTGTCTGCGGTAAAAACAGGCGCTCATCAACAAGCGCGTTTAGTCGGTAAGGTCCAGGGAAGAAGCATGCAAATTCGGCTCGATAAAATAGTCATCAATGAATTCAAGCGGATAGAGTCACTCGAAATCGATTTGCGACCACTTACTGCTCTTGTAGGCGGTAACACGAGTGGTAAAAGCAGCGCGTTGCAGGCGGCGCAACTCGGCGTGTCAATCTTGCAGGCAGCGTTTCGCGGTATCCGCGCTAATGGCGCCCCTGATTTCGCTGGGACGGTCGCCAACGATGCGGTGCTGTTCCGGCCGACCGAGCGGCTGCTAGATTTAAGGCGCGGGGACAGTGCGACACAGAATCTCGGCTATTCGATCACCTACTGCGGCGTAGATCTCGACACAAATACGGATAAGGCGGTAACGATTGAGATCCGCCGCGGAAAGAACGCGAATATTGCCATCACCCGCCGGGGGGATGACGACCTGGCTGCCGTCCTTGCTAGTAGCGCCCGCCCTTTCTCAATATTTACACCTGGTTTATCTGGAATCCCGATCCGTGAAGAATGGCGGTCAAAGGGGGCAATGGACGCCGCAGTCATGCATGGCGACGCCAACCTTTATCTACGCACCGTACTTGATCATCTCTTCACTCGCGATCTGGATGAAATGGCGAGGACTGCCTGGCGCCAGGAGCGCAACATTGCCCTATTACCGGACTGCGGTTGGAAGACCTTTTCCAAGCTTCTTGAGCGCTGCTACCCAGGTGCCCGCGTCATAGTAAGTCATGATCAGCAAAGAGATCGCTACGTCAATGTCGAAATCGAAACACTTGACGCTACTGTCACGCTCGACATGGCGTCGACAGGGATGTTGCAAGTTATTCAGATCATCGCTTACGCCTGCTTCTATGCACCGCCTCTGATCCTGCTGGACGAGCCGGATGCGCACCTGCATGCCGATAGCCAGGCGCGACTCTACGATGCGCTCAAAAGCGTCGCCGCTGAGACTCAAACCCGTATTTTGTTCGCCAGCCATTCGCCCCAACTGATCCAGCGCCTTATGTACGATCCAGACGCCGGAGTTGCATGGATGAGCGACGGTGCACAGGTTCCTGTCGACGATTCTCAACGTCCCGCGATTCCCATTCTGATGACGCTCGGAGCGCTATCAGCCGGCGCCGACGCCTTCGATCCTGCTAGGCCCGTTATCTTGATGACAGAGGACAAACTGTCACGACCGGTTACGGTACTGGCGAAGGCGAACGGCGCGCCTGATAACCTCGTTGTACTCTCCTACAACGGGTGCGGAAACCTTCCGGCAGCAAGGTTACTTGCAAACATGATCACTGACATGCGTCCAGACGCCCGAATCATCTTGCACCGGGATCGAGACTTCCGGACCGAACAAGAAATGCAATTCGAGTTATCAACTGCTGCCTCGGAACGCCAGCGCAACGGCGTGACCCGTGTCACGGAAGTTTTCACGCCTTTGAACGACGTCGAGCATTCGTTTGCCCAGGCCGTACATCTGAAAGAGGTCTTCAACGACCTTGCCCCTGAACTAATCGACGCCGCGATTACGGACGTGACCGTGTTCAAGCGCGACAATCTCGTGAATGCTGCCCGCGTCGCTCGTGGACAGATTTTCTCATCTCTTTACGATGTTCCTCGCAAGCGCGGGAAGCCAGAGTGGGCCGCATCAGGAATGCCCAACAATCCTCCGCAGGACAGTGCTTTCATTCCCGCAAACGGACTGACACCAGTCTCCTTTCAGCATTCTCACGGCAAGATGCTTATGGATGGGCTTCGGCCGAAAATCCATCACCATGTTGGGGGGGCTTCGCAGGTATCGGACAATAGGATATATACCGTGACTGGCCAGCTCCTAGCGCTGGACTGGAGTGAGGCGTTTCTTATTCAGTAATTTGAAATGCTTGTGCTTCTCAAGAGGCCACTTTGGGTCGGCTGCCGTCAGTGACGGCAGGCCGAAACCGGCCAAAAGCGGACGGGTGGTGGCCACCTCGTTCGTTCCGCTGGTGCGGCACTGTGCAAGGCCAGTTGATGACTAGGAGTGGTATGCAGTCGGCAAGGCCGAGAGAAACGTCTAGAACAAAGGATCGGAGCTGATCCAGCCGATCGGTTAGCCGCAACTAAGGCGGCTAACCGAAACGCCCATCCCTGCTCATATCCCTAATCCCAAATGTTGATTTTCTTCATACCCTGCATGAAAAGCTCAAGGTATTGCTCGCTCGGAACAAGGCCTGCGTCCACGATTGAACCGATGCTCTCAGGAACCTCCATGTCTTGCTCAATTGTTCGCTTTGAATCTTGATCCCACTTCAATCCACCGAGATTAAGCTTTGTTGAGGGGCTTGCAACGCTCAGCTTCAACGCCTCTTCGCTTGTCACCCTGCTGTGATAAAACAGCGAGCTATAGAATTCGTACCGTGCAAATAACAACTGCGGATTGCTCATACCTGCAAAACTTGGCGCCCAAGATGGCACAATTAGTTCAGCGAGACGCCAGCTCAAAGGGTTGTGGCGCTTCGTTGCACCTTCTTCATTCCATGATTCTGTCGTCATCATTGACTCAAAATATGCTGGATTGAAGTATTCGCCGAGAGTAGAGATCCTACGTTCATCGATTGGAACGGTTGACTCGAACAGATTTCGCAACGCTTTCAACCTGGCTGCACGTGCCAGCGCGGTGGCATAAGCGGTAAATACCAAAAATGCAGGGTAAAGCCTCATCTTCAACCAGCCCACATTGAACATACCCTGAGGGCTTTTCACCGCCGTGGCTACAAGATCTCTGATCGTTGAAAGCACCATTGCATGAGCAGCGTCATCTCCCCATCTCCCGATTGCAGCCACCAGATGCGCAAGAGGGGATGTCACATGCTCGTACGTCTCTTTCCACTTTGCAGCGTCCTTACCCAGCTTTCCTTGATCTGAAAAAATTGGGGTGAGCGATACCATCAGCCTTCTGTGCTCTGCTGTGAGCAAATCATCCAAACGAATGTTGTATTCGGGTTTGGACATAAACCTTTTGGCCATGGCAATCATGAGGTCGAGACTAGCGGGATCACTTTGATCGTTTTCGGCAAGCGTCTGCAGCTTTAGATTCAAGGCCTCGAAAAACTCATCGGCGCCAGAAACCTTGGCTACTACTGCCTTGCGGTGATCCACGAGTTCCTGTGCACGCGGCCCCAACGACCCCCGGCTGATCCAGAATGTTGGGTAGCGACGGCTTGGAGCCCTCATAAACGCCTCGCGCAAGGCGTTGTCCCATTCGCCCGACCACCCGGCAATGACCAATCCAAACTCGTCAATAATTCTGTCCAGGATTGCGTTGAATTCTGGCGGATAGGCATCAAGCTCCACATCCGTGTTCAGGATCCTAGCGTCCTTATAATCCCCGTGGATCTTCAGGATGTAGCACTGAGTGTGGGTGAGCGGCTCAGCTCCTAGCAGTTGATCGTGCGAACTTACGACCGTTGGGGTAATACCAACATCCCGCAGAGCGTTTTCCATCAGCTGATCGAAGTTGGTAGTGATGATGACCCGGACATGTTTCGACCTGATCATCTCAGCGATCGCTCGATGGGCTGGAGTCGGAAGCTTCACACCACGCTCTCGCTCATCATCTGTCGGCTCCAAGAAGCCCTGGATGATTGCGCGCCTCTCGGACTGCGTTGAGGCAACTTCTTCCAGTAGTGCAGAGTAGCTTGGCTGTTTGCCCGTTTCTTTTACGTACCAAGCCGCCCAATCAATCTGCTCTTCGGCGCCAGAGGCTAGCGCCGCCTTTCTGATGAGCTCCAAAGTGATTTCCCACCCGGTTGGAATTCCTGCTGTTTTGGAAAGCCCCGATCCAATCAGGACGGCATATACCCCTTTGTTCTCGTGCATCGAGAAAGCCAGGCGGGTGGTTGGATCGTTCGCAATTATGCTCATCAGTACATCCGTGATGTGATGGTTAGCCGGGTGGCTCAGGACGGGTCAGGACGGGTCAGCTTAGCGCTTTGTTATCAGACTTTCTTCTTGATCAGATCCAGCACTTTCTGACCATCAGGCATCCCTGACATTGTGCGCAGCAGCACAACGTTTCTATCCAGGATCTTCTTGATTTCAGCTGCCGTGATCGGCTTATCGAGAGTCTGGAAGTCTTGCAGTTTTTGGTAATGGCACTCTTCCAGATGACCGTGGTGAGTCTTGGTTAGCGTCTCTCCAGTACCTTTGCCATAAGCGACAATCCCCTTCCCGTTTTCGTACAAAAACACCACATCACCGGCATTGATGCGATTGATGTTGCGTTTCCATGGGTCATAGAACGCGGCTGCGATCTGTTCACCGAGCATCATGTCGTGATCCTCGATGCTATGGCGCTTGTTCGTGTTCAGCACATGAAAAGCAGCTGCCGGCGCGTCTTCAATTTGCGCTATGGCTTCATCTCTATCATCGAGCTTCATCGCCTCTCTGGCGATCTCCGCACCTTTTTCCAACAGCTTAAGCATGACCTCCTGACGAGATATCTCGATGTGGTCAGCGAGGCCTTCGACAAAGGCGTAGAGCTCCTTAGGCATCCGTACCGTCGCGACGGCAAGCTCATTTTTGGCTTTCGCGGAATTTTCAATCAAAGAAACGATGTCGTTCATATCTTATCTCCGGCTTAGTGATGGCCGAAGAATTTCACGCATCAATAAGTGATGCAATATTTGAGGATAAATAAATTCTTTTCCAGAGCAATTATAAGAATCTCCGATTAATGCATGGCATGCTTCTACGCAGCAGGAGCAACGGCCTCAGCTGGAGCTTTTTGTACTGCGATGGCATCCGAGCGATGCCATCAGGCTTTTGCTGGCCCAGTCAAAGACCTCAAGCCCGCCCTCGCGTAGCCAAATCGCGGGCATCTTTATCCACGGCAGCAGCCTCATTTCCCCCCTTGCATGCCTATCACGATCACTGCTGCCAACGGCCAAAAACAGGCGATTTTTACTCGTCCGCCGAACGAAACTGTTCGTCTATCGAATCGTGGCGTACTGTATCCATGCACAGTTATGGTGACCTAACTTACCGTCTGCTTTGGGTCGATTTCTGTCTGTCGCCAACGACAACAATGCGCAGCTCTCAGCCGATCATGGTTACAAAGCGTACTGGTCGGATCGAACGCAAACGCCTGGTCAAGTGCAATTCAATCGAGCGGTCAGTGCCGATGCAATCAGGTGGTCAAGTGGAGTGCAATTTCGCATATGGCCTTACGAATACTCATGACTGGTCATTTTTCTTGCCTGACACGGCACAGCAACCAGCAGCATGTATGCCCCTGTGTATGCCTTGAATCATAGAGTCACGAAAAGCCATTGATTACTGGGATATTACAGCCCTGTTCAAACGTCCCCGGCCCACCAAATAGCTGTCCAGACCTGTCTCAGACAGTCTGCGAAACACCCAAGAAGCCCGCCTAGTGCGGGCTTTCTTGTTTCTGGCTATCCGCCACTGCCCCCTCTATACCTTCCCGCGTGCATCCCCCTGTGGATTCTTGACCTGATTTAGAACCATCAATAGATGGCAAGGGGAGTCGCCCGAACCTGCGCCACATAATCCAACAACAACGCTATTTTGTTTTGGTCGTCAGATCACCCGCCACTTCCTTGGCCAGCGCCATAAACGCCCGTGCAGCCGAGGATTGATAGACATTCTTACGCTGCATCAATACCGCGGTGCGCTCTAACCGGTGCGGCCCTAACTCGACAGACACCAACTCTGGGTGCTCCCGCGCTATGGCGGCCGGCAGCAAGGTCGACAGCGTGGTTCTGCGCACCACTTCAATCAACGCGCCAATCACATTTGCCTCCATCACCACGCGCGGGCGGATGCCGTGTTGGTTGCAATAACGGTCGATCTGCTCACGGGTAGCGAACGCTTTGCTGAGCAGAATCAGCGATTGCGCATTCAGCGTCTCCAGATCGATAGCCCGCTCCCCGGCCAGCGGATGTCGGCTACCAACAACCAAGGCAAGCGTTTCAACCAGCAGCGGATAAGCCTCGATGTCTGGCGCATGCACCTCATCAAACGCAATCCCCACATCCAGTTCGTCCGTCAGCAGCAGGCTCTCCATGTGCTCCTGGGCGAGTTCATGCACGCTCAGCGCAATGTTCGGGTAGCGACAGTGAAAGGCTTCCACCAACGGCCCAACCAGGTAGGTAGTGAAGGTTGGCGTCACCGCTATACGCAGCGCTCCTCGACTCAAATCGGCCACATCATGGATCGCACGCATGCCTTCGCGCAGCTCCTGCGCCGCCCGCAATGCATAACGCAGGTAAACCTCCCCGGCATCGGTCAGGCGTGTTTTGCGCCCGGAACGATCAAACAACTGCGCCCCGAGGCTTTCCTCCAGCTGTCGCACTTGCTGCGACAACGCCGGCTGCGAAACATGCAGTGCCGCCGCCGCACGGGTAAAGCCCTGATATTCCGCGACCGCAAGAAAATACTGAATATGACGGGCTAGCATGGTTACACCCATAAGATTATCTAATGCTGATAATCATATATGAGACTTTTACCTTATTGCACGAGCTCCGTAACCTTTGCCTCAACGCATCGCGAACCAACGGAGTCAACCATGCAAGACATCATCGACGGTTTCCTTAAATTTCAGCGCAATGCCTTTCCTGAGCGCGCCGGTCTGTTCAAAGACCTGGCCAACCAGCAGAACCCACGGGCGTTATTCATCTCTTGCTCCGACAGCCGGCTGGTGCCGGAACTGGTCACACAGCGTGAGCCGGGCGACCTGTTCGTCATCCGCAACGCTGGCAACATCGTGCCCTCCTACGGCCCTGAGCCGGGCGGCGTGTCCGCCTCGGTCGAGTACGCCGTCGCAGCCTTGAAAGTCAGCGACATCGTGATCTGCGGGCATTCCGACTGCGGCGCCATGACCGCCATCGCCACCTGCAAATGCCTGGATAACATGCCCGCCGTGGCCGGCTGGTTGCGCTACGCCGATTCCGGTCGGGTGGTCAACGAGGCCCGCCAGCATGTCGATCAGCATGCCAAGGTCGCCTCGATGGTGCGCGAAAACGTCATCGCGCAGTTAGCCAATATCCAAACCCATCCCTCGGTACGCCTCGCACTCGAAGAAAAGCGCGTGACGTTGCATGGCTGGGTCTACGACATCGAAAGCGGTTGCATCCAGGCCTTCGATAGCCGCACCGGCAAGTTCGTGCCGTTGGCCGAAAGCCCTGCCGTTTGCGCGGCTTCGCACTAACCCTAATTTCTACCCACGGAGATATCACCATGATCCAGTCACAAATCAGCCAAAATACTCGCCTTGCCCTGACAGACGTCATCCTTTTGGCCAAGGCCCGCAAAGACCTGTCGTTCGCTCAGATAGCCGAAGGCACCGGCCTGCACGAAGCTTTCGTCACCGCCGCCCTGCTCGGCCAACATCCACTGCCAGCAAACGCGGCCCAAGTGGTCGCCGACACCCTGGGCCTCGACGCAGATGCCGCGCTCCTGCTGCAAAGCATCCCGCTGCGCGGCAGCATCGGCAACGGCATCCCCACCGACCCTACTATCTACCGCTTCTACGAAATGATTCAGGTCTACGGAACCACGCTCAAGGCTCTGGTTCACGAGAAGTTTGGCGACGGCATCATCAGCGCCATCAACTTCAAACTGGACGTCAAGAAGGTCGATGACCCGGACGGCGGCTCCCGCGCGGTGATCACCCTGGATGGCAAGTACCTGCCGACCAAACCGTTCTGATCACTCGACCCATGGGCCCGGCGCCGCATAGCTGCCGGGCTCCATTTTCCTGGAAATCTGGAAGAGGGCCTCTGAACATGAAAGCGTTACTTGTTCTGATATTCGGCTTTTTTTGTGCTGCGGCGATGGCCGACGAGCCGCTACCGGTTGAGCAATACAGCTATACCCAGCACCTGGACATCGCCCACGTCATTTCCATCAGCGAAGTCGCCAACGTCTGCGCTGTGGTCCCCGTACGTATGACCTATGAAGACTCTAAGGGCCAGAAACACATTCTTGAATACCGAGTGATGGGTAACGGCTGCTCCAACGGTTGAGCGGCCCAAAGTTTGTTTTTTATCGATGCGCCTGAGGGCAGCAATATAGAGGGCCAACGTCATGGATTTAATCTTTCGCAATGTACGCATTGACGATGCAAAACCGCTGATGGACGTAGCGGTACACGACGGCAAAATTATCGAGATTGCGCCTACCATTTCAGCGCAAGCCGTGCAGGAAATTCAGGGCCACGGCAACGTGCTGATCCCGGGTTTTGTCGAAGGTCACCTGCACCTGGAAAAAGCCAACATCATGCACCGCAAGGCCAATCGCTCCGGCACATTGAAGGAGGCGATAGCGGTTACCGCCGAACTCAAACCCACGTTGACTCGCGACGACATTCTCGAGCGCTCGACTCAAGCACTCCGTGCATTGGTGCAGTCCGGCACTACCCACGTACGAGCCCACGCCGAATTCGACCCGGTGCAAGGCTTCACCGGCTTTGATGTGGTGCTGGAACTGCGCGATAAGCTGCGCGACGTCATCGACATCCAGGTGGTGGCTTTCCCACAGGAAGGGATCCTGAAACTACCGGGCATGCAGGCAATGATGGTTGAAGCCATGGAGAAAGGCGCAGATGTCGTGGGTGGTATTCCCTACAACGATGACTCGGCCCATAAACACATCGACTACGTATTCAACCTGGCCAAGCGTTATGGCAAGGACATCGACTTCCATCAGGACTTCGCCGACAACGCCGAGCACATGACCATTGAATACCTCGCGCACAAGACTATCGAGGAAGGTTATCAAGGGCGCGTGTGTGTCGGTCATCTGACCAGCCTGAGCGCCGTGCCGCCGCCCAGACAGCGGGAGATCATTGCCTTGATTCGCGAGGCCGACATCAGCGTCATGTGCCTGCCCGCCACCGACTTGCACCTCGGTGCGCGCGGCGACGGCCATAACGTACGCCGCACCCTGACGCCGGTGCGGGCACTGCGTGACGGCGGCGTGAATGTGTGCCTTGCCACCAACAATATCCGTAACGCATTTACCCCGTTTGGCACAGGCGATTTGCTCAATATCGCGCAATTGGCGATTCCGGCCTGCCACCTGGGCGGGGCGGATGACCAGGCCACGGTGTTGTCGATGCTCACTACTAATCCGGCGAAAGCGCTGGGGCTGAAGGATTATGGATTGGCGCCGGGTGCGTCTGCTGATTTGGTGTTGCTGGATACGCAGTCGGTTGGTGATGTGATTCTCGACCTGCCCACGCGGTTGATGGTGCTTAAGCGCGGGAAGATCGTGGCGACATCGGTCTGTCAGCGCTCGGTGGCTTTCTGATCCTGCGCGCTTGCCCTGGATAGAAAACCAGATTCAGGAACTGCTGCCGCATCGCTGGCAACCGGCTTAGTTGCGCAAGATGGAATGCCCGGACGGTTACAGCCGACCGAGGCATTTGAGTGGTTCAAGGTAGACCGGGCCATCGGTAACGTGCGCAACCAACGGCCCGACCTGATAAAGAGGATTGATTGAAGTAAAAGTACCTGGGGCTGCACTCAGTTAAGCGATCATAGCTCGCGCTTCATACCAATTTACTTCGCCATAGATTAATAAATCCAAGAAGCTTACTTGATATTTCCTTGTGGTGACTTTCCGTAACATATGCAATCGCATACGCGATCGCGTTCGAAAGAACCAATGAAATACAGAGCCCAGAGAGCCCTGAGAAGCCAATTTTCTGCAACCAGAACAATACCGTGTAATGCGTCAGAAACAGGGTGAAGCTGTAGCCCGCCAACGCGCTAAAAGCATATGAAAGCCGTGGCCGAAGCATCTCCCTGTCGGAGTTATATCCAACAGCCAGGAGCAGCAACCCAATAGAAAGAAGCACGCCCGCGAAAACATTATAAGCATTAAGCGTTTTTAGATACGCTGCCACCGAAGCCAACAACACGACCGAAGCTAAATACTTAGCACCGACCACCCGCGAAATTCGTTCGAATAGAAACGCCGAAAAAGCGCCAACAAACCAAATGATTTCTAGATGCCCGGCTTCACCTTGAGCGTTAACGTAAAATGTGTAGTACCCACCAAAGCCGATACATACGCTCGATAAAATCCAATTTTTCCGGAAAAAAACGATTCCGCCAAACAAAATATATATCCACCACTCAAACATTAAGCTCCACACGGGCCGCATCGTCCCGAATGGCATCGATGGCACTAATGACAGACTATTTAAAAAAGCATTCGCATTTAAATTCTCCCGAAGACCTGCATCAGGAAAGGCCAGGAAGCCAAAATAATCGACGACCAATACAAACACCAAGCAAGGTACAAGCGTCGTGTAGATTCTTGCAAACCTATCGACGTAATACCTTAAATAGTCGCCACCCTTGTACTCTATGTTCGCAAGCACACTCCTACAAATAAGGAAACCTGACACAAAGAAAAAACCAACGACAGCAATTGATTGAATATAGGGTGCCTTTAACGGGAAAAACCCATCCCAGTACCCAAAAAAGAACCCGAACCCATGTCCAATTACGACTATCTGGGCAAGGAAGAACCGGATAAAGTCAAAATAGGTAACACACTTTGAACTTAATGGCTTCACCAGCACACCCCTAAAATCTATTAAGCCCACTCTTGCGCGGCATAGCCATTTTTGCCCACGCAACTGATCACTTCTACTGGTGAAAAGAATCGCCATCACCCTCAAATCTCACGCCACGAATGTAAGCTTGGCAAGCCCGCAAAGCAATAATTGCCTGATCACCCTCCCCGGCTATGGCGATAATTCGTCCAGCAGCCGATGGGTCAAGTTTGCCTCTCGCGACTCCATGCTGCCGGAGTCGGCAGGGGTTGACAGCCCACCGCTATCGCCTTGGACTGCGGCGGCGAGTAAGACGTAAGGGAGCGGTGAACACACCTTCCGAGCTCCCAAATTAAGGGCGATGTTGTCCGCCTATTTTTAAGCGGACCCGATAGCCCTTAAATGCGCCAACGAAGCTCATACCCCAAGTCGTTCAAAGCCCAGGTTGTCCAGGAATGCCTGCAACCCGGCGCCTCCATTTCCAGCGTTGCCATTAGTCACGGCATCAATGCCAACGTGATCCGTAAGTGGCTGCCGCTTTATCGAGATCAACCGCCCGCAACGCTGCCGGCGTTCGGACCGATAAAGGTCGCTCCAAAGCGAGCGACTGAACCGTCAGTGATCATTGAGCTGCCTTTTGGCGAGCAAACCATCACGGTGAAATGGCCATCCTCAGATCCCGAGGGTTGCGCCCGTTTTGTTCGTGGGCTTGCTCCATGATCCGCATCGATGCGATCTGGCTGGCCACCGAACCGATGGATATGCGCGCCGGCACTGAGACCGCGATGGCTCGCGTCATTGCAGTCTTTGGTGCGGCGCAGCCGCACTGCGCTTATCTATTTGCAAACCGTCGCGCCACTCGCATTAAAGTCCTTGTACATGACGGGTTTAGCGTTTGGCTGGCGGCTCGCCGACTGACTCAAGGAAAATTTCACTGGCCCAGCAGTCGACATGGCACCCAAATGGAGTTCAGCCCCGAACAGCTTCAGGCGCTGGTAATCAGGCTTCCCTGGCAGCGACTTGGATCTACCGGATCAGTCCGTATGCTTTAGAGGACATGGCTGACAGACATCGAGATGAGGGTCAGTCAAAGTCAGCACCATGACTCCTACCACTTCCCTCGATCAACTCAATACGGAGCAACTGCGCAGCTTGGCTGCGCAGTTGCTCCAGCATGTTGAGCATTTGGATCAGCAGGTTGCCGTGCTGGGCAAAGAAGTCCTGCACCATAAAACCCGAAACCAGCAGCTTATCCACGAAATAGCTCAGCTCAAGCGCCATCGCTTCGCCAAGCGCGCTGAGTCATTTAGCCCCGACCAAGCCAGTTTGCTCGATGACCTGATCGACACCGATATCGCGGCGATTGAGGCCGAGCTTGAAATTCTGGCGCCGAAATCAGCGTCATCTCCAGCGCGCCTGAAGCCCAAACGCAGCGCATTACCTGCCGAGTTTCCACGCACACTGATCCATCACGAACCCGAAAACACCCAATGCACTTGCGGCTGCGCCCTCAAGCGTATCGGCGAAGACGTCAGTGAAAAGCTCGACTACACGCCGGGGGTGTTCAGCATTGAACGACATGTGCGGGACAAGTGGGTCTGCAACGACTGCGAAACCCTGGTTCAGGCACCCATTCCCGCGCAGTTTTTTGATAAAGGCACCCCTACAGCGGGCCTGCTGGCCCAAGTGATGATCGCGAAGTACGCCAATCATTTGCCGCTGTATCGCCAAGAGAAAATCTTTGGCCGGGCTGGCTTGGCTATCCCGCGCTCAACATTGGCCCAGTGGGTCGGTACTTGCGGTGTGCAACTGCAGCCGCTGGTCGATGCGCTGCGTGAGGTGGTGCTGGAGCACGATGTGGTGCACGCCGATGAAACGCCGGTGCAGATGCTTGCGCCAGGCTCGAAGAAAACTCATCGCGCCTATGTCTGGGCCTATGCGACGACCTCGGCTGCCGATATTCAGGCAGTGGTGTATGACTTCAGCCCTGGTCGTTCGGGCGAGTATGCCCGCAACTTTCTGGGCGACTGGAAAGGCAAGTTGGTCTGCGACGACTACGGCGGCTACAAAGCCAGCTTTGCTCTGGGCATGACTGAAATCGGTTGCATGGCCCATGCCCGGCGCAAGTTTTACGAATTACACGCCACCAAGAAAAGCATCCTCGCGGAGCAGGCGTTGCAATACATCGCTGCGATATACGAGGGTGAGCGCGAAATTCGAGACCTGGAGCCTGATAAGCGACGACGAATACGTCAGGAAAAAGCAGCTCCGCAGATGGAAACCTTGCATGCCTGGATGATCGCCCAGCGCGAGCTTGTGTTTGAGGGGTTGGCCATCACCAAAGCCTTAGCTTACAGCCTCAAGCGCTGGATAGCATTGAGCCGTTATCTGAACGATGGAACGTTGCCCATAGACAACAACCATATTGAGCAGCAAATTCGTCCTTGGGCTCTTGGAAGAAAAAAATGGCTCTTCGCAGGGTCGTTACGCAGTGGCAAACGTGCTGCTGCGCTGATGAGCTTGATCCAGTCGGCCAAGCTCACCGGGCATGATCCGTATGCCTGTCTGAAGGACGTTTTCGCCCGGCTGCCGACGCAGCGGGCAAGTGAAATCGGAGAGCTGTTGCCACATCGTTGGCAACCGACTTGATTACGCAAGATGGGATGGCCGGGCGGATACACTTAATCGAATCAGTTACAGGAAGTAGCATGGCGGTTGAAAACCTTTTCCCGAGTTATAAGGGATGTAATGGGATAGACGGCAACAGACGACATGCCGAGGCGACAGAGGCAGCACAGGCCGCGTGGGACAGGACTGTGGCCGCGAACGCCAGGAACGATCGGGAAGGTGACAAACGTAGAAAGGCGATCAAGAAACCGGAGGAAGTCAGGCCAGTTGGCTGCGTTTTCGCCAAATCGTGTACGTTGCCCGATGGGATTATCAACCACAGTAACTCGTGCGGTGTTATCCCGTTGGAGTTGCTCAGTCAGTACGGTGCTTACGCGGTACTAGGTACCTCCAGTGCAGCGTCAGCCTCGGGTACGGCACTCCAATGGATTGGCGGCTCTGGCAGTGCGATGGAACTGGCCAAACGCATGGGCGGCAGTTTGTGGACGATGGCTCCCCCCAATGTGAAGATCATAGTTGGCATGGTGTTACCCAACACGACTTCACCCGACAGCGCCTTCTACACGTCCGAGCAATAAGCTGAACTCACCGAAGCCAATACGCGGGTGCGGGTAAACGTTAAACACCTGCCAGACGGTGCCGTAACCCTGTACGGGTTCTATACCGGCACCAAGAGTGAATGGCAGAAAGTGCCGGTGATTGCGGCCGAGGCCAGCGGCGATCAGATGGTCGCGGATTTTGGAAATGGGATCAAAATCATCTGGACCCCGGCAGCCGATCCCAACGCCGTGCTGGGGATTCCAGCGCTCGAAGGCGTCACGCTGAAACCTGCCGCGTGGGTGTTTCCACCCGGTGAGAAAGCCAACCAAATTCTGATTAACCCAGCGTATCCGCCGGACTATCAGGACGCGATTATCTGGTTTCCGAGTCAGCCCCAGGTTGCGCCGATTTACCTGTCAATCAACGTCAGGGGTGGCGGGGATATTAAGTACCACAAGCCCCCAAAAGAGCTTGCCGCTTTTCCAGACGCTAAACCTGCAAAAGATAAAAGCTCAATCCAAGGAGGAGGCGGTAAGCGGCGACGCTGGAAAGATAGCAAAGGGCGCATCTACGAATGGGACAGCCAGCACGGGAAAGTTGAAATTTATAGCCCGCAAGGCACTACGCACCTTGGCGAGTTTGATCCTGAAACAGGTGAACAATCCAAACCCACCATACCGGGAAGGACAACCCCGAAATAAGAGAGACTCCATCATGTTTTTATGGATTAGCGGTTTTTTACCAGGCGATAACGAAGACGATTCGCTGAAGTACGAGTTAGATGTATCTCATGAGTTTGAGCAACGCGTGTTGGATGTTCTTGGATGGTCTGACCTAGGTAGTAGCCCTGATGGTGATTGGCTACTTAATGCTGAGCAGGTACAGCAGATTTCGAACATTGTTGGTGAGTCTTTACCAGCGGACTTAGATTTATTTATCGGTGTAACTGCTTAATTATGAGTGGATGGTCGTTCGGGCATGTTCCAGGTTACGGAAGCACCCTCAACCTCGCCATGGCGGGGTTGAGTCAGTAGGAGAGGCGCGGCTCTATGACGGTGCTGTATGAATCGCCCCCCCCCCCCGCCGCCACAGACAGTTTCCAGCCTCATAACGAGGGACTTTCAAAGACCTCAGGCAATCGGAATCAATGGATCAGCCGCCGCCCACGCCGCGTCACGGTTTGCGGCTGGCGGGTAGATCCACACGGTGTTGATCTGGGTCTTCAGCGATTTGCCTTCCTCGCGGGTCAGCTTGACCTGGCGATCCCAGCCTTCGGTGTAGACCGCGCCCCAGCCTCCCAGGTCCAGGCACGTGACGTACTTGGGCTGGCTGTACGCAATCGGTGCCACGCCCAGGATCTGGGCTGCAACGTTGTTGCCTGCGTGACGCCCCAAAACAATGGCGTGCTGACATGTCATCAGTGCATGGTTGCCCAGGTCATCGGTTGCGGCGTAGGCAACATCACCGGTGGCAAAGATGTCTTTCTGGCCAATGACTTTAAGGTGGGCATCCACATGCAGACGCCCAAGGGAATCACGTTCTCCCGGGATCTGCGCTGTCAGCGAGCAAGCCCGCACACCTGTGGTCCAGACCACGGTCTTCGCGTCGATTCGCTGGCCATCTCCAAGGGTCACGCCCTGTTCATCAACGACCACCACCGACGATTTCAAGCGCCATGTCACTCCCAGTTCATCGCTGGCCTCGGCAATCGACTGGCTGATTTCAGCCCCCATTGACGCCCCGACTTTTTCACCACGGTCCACGATGATCACTTCAACGTCGGCGTGATCACCCAGTATGGCCCGCAGACGAGCTGGCATTTCGGTCGCTGTTTCAATGCCGGTAAAACCGCCACCCGCCACGACCACTGTGTTGCGGCCACGGCTTTCTGGAAGGTCTGCCAGTGACTTGAGGTGATTTTCCAGGCGCACGGCTTGCTCGATCTGGTCCACATCGAAAGCGTGTTGCGCCACGCCTTGGGTCTCGGGGATCGCAAGCCGGCTGCCAGTGGCCAGAACAAGTTTGTCGTAGCTGAGTACGTGTTTCGTACCGGCGGCATCGATGTAACCGACCGTTTTTTGCTGGGCGTCGATGGTCTCTGCCGCCCCCTTGATGAACGTTACACCTACTGCATCGAACAATTCGCCAATCGGTGCGAACAGCTGGTGCGCGTCCGGCTCGTAAAAACGCGGGCGTATGCGCAGCTCGGCCTGAGGGGCCAATACGGTCACTTCAACTTCGTCGTGGCCATGAATGTCGAACAACCGCGTTGCACTCAAAGCGGTCCACATGCCACCGAAGCCTGCGCCAATAATCAGAATATGCTGTTTCATTTTTTATCCCCTGATGAGAAGCCCGAGCAAAGCAACCCCGAATGACGATCACCACCGAACCTCAATAACGGCGACTATATTAGTCGTAGTTATGTAGAGCAATCTTTATTTTTTGCCCATGACCCTGCCGCAACGCCCAAGGAGCGTTGCTCGCCTGACTGATCGCTGCTAAAATATGCGACTAATTCAGTCGGAGATATTGATGTCTCTTTACAGCGCGGGCGTTGAGTACGGCATTCACTGCCTGCTTTTTTTGGTAGGCGATGGCGGCGAAAGCCGTGAGGCAAGCGTGCGTGATCTTGCAGAGTTGCAAGGCGTACCTCAGGACTACCTGGCAAAGATTTTCACCAAGCTGGCCAAGTCCAGACTGGTCGTGGCCACCGAAGGCGTGCGCGGCGGATTCAAGCTGGCCAGGCCTGCTGACGAAATCAGCATTCTCGATATCGTCAACGCTATCGACGGCCAGAAGCTTATTTTCGATTGCCGGGAAATTCGTGGCCGCTGCGCACTCTTCGAAGGCTCGCCGCCTGCCTGGGCGCTGGACGGCCACTGTTCGGTTCACGCGGCGATGATGACGGCACAAAAGCGCATGGAAGAGGCCCTGGCCCAACAAACCATTCTTGATCTTGCCCGAAAGGTCGGCCGAAAATCCCCCGCCGAGTTCCCGGCACAGGTCGGCAAATGGATCAACGATCGTCGTGAGAAGAAAAGCGCCGCGCAGCCTTATGACGACCAGGCCATCCCGGTAACTGACATCTCGGACTAAGCCCAGGCCCTTTTACAAACCCCACCGCAAGCGCCGACAAAATCAGCACAATCGATACCCCCTCACTGACATCCACCGAGTGTCCAAGCATCAGCACCGACCCTGCGACCCCGAATACCGGAATCAGCAAGGACAGCGGCGCCACCTTGGACACCGGGTATTCGCGCAGCAATAAATTCCAGCCCCAGTAGCAGAAATGCGTCGCTGCGTAGACCTGAAACAAAAGCGAGAACACCGCTACCCACTCAACGTGTTCGACCAATGCGGTAAACGGCGCAGATCCGTGGGCCAGCCAGGTGAGCAGCAACAAGGGAATCGGCGGGAACACGCTGGCCCAGACCACAAAGGCGAACATCTCCCGGACCCTGGACTGCTTGATGATGACGTTGCCCACACTCCAGCTGAATGCACTGATCAGCAACAAGCCATAACCCACGGTCGTGCCGTGGCCGGGACTGGCGAGAATAATGCTGACCAGACCCAGCACCGCAAGCCCTACCCCCAGCATCTGACCCAGGCTCAGATGCTCGCGAAACAGCAACACCCCCCAGCCCAGGGTGAAAAAAGCACTGAACTGAACCAACAGGGCTGCAGTTCCGGGCGGGACTCCCAATTCGATGCCCAGGTTAATCAGCGCCCACATCGCAACACCAAAAATCAGTCCATAAGCCGCCAGCCACTGCAGGGCTATCGGGGGACGCTTGATAAAAAACACCCACGGCAACGCCGCGAGGGTAAATCTGAGCGCAGTCAGCAACAACGGATCAATGGCAGCCAGACCCAATTTGGTAATGGGAAAATTAAACCCCCAGACGGCCGTCACCATGACGGCCAGGGCCACGTGTTTCTTTTGCATAGCGTTCTGCTTCCAGTAGGCAGGGCTGGCGAGCGTGCGCACCAACCGAGGCGTCACTATGAACACTTGCTACCAAGGCCCGCTTGCACTATCAGGTCATAGATCATTAAATTCGGGCCATGCGCGAAACTGACATCGATACCTACGAGAACATCCCCCGTGACGCAGTGGTCACGGCCAATAACTATGCAGACGGCCAGCACTTTGCGCTGCACACCCATCGTCGCGGGCAATTTGCCTATGCCGCCAGCGGTGTCATCACCGTATTTACCGACCAGGGCAATTGGGTCGTACCCCCGCAAAGGGCTATCTGGGTTCCAGCGGGGGTGCCTCACGAAATGAGCATGGCCGGGCCGGTGACCATGCTGAACACTTATATCCGCAGCCCCGCCTGCAGCCGGCTTGGCCTGCCCGCACAGTGCCAGGTCTTCGGTATCTCGCCCCTGCTCCACCAGTTGCTGATCCAGGCCGTGGATATCCCGGCGCTGTATGACGAGACCCGTCGGGAGGGTCTTGTGATGGGGTTGCTGCTTCACGAAATAGCCGGCATGCCGCCCCTGTCACTCAATGCACCGTTGCCGGGTGAGCCAAGGCTGGCACAGGCCTGTCGTACGTTGCTGGAACAACCGTCACTGGATATCGGGATTGATGAGATGGCCCGCCAGGTCGGCATGAGCCGCCGCACCTTCACCCGGCTATTTCGCCAGCAAACCGGAATCAGCTTTGTCGAATGGCGCCAGCAAGCATGCCTGTTGGCAGCCGTGGTGCGCCTGGGTAACGGCGAAGCCATTACGCGAGTGGCGACTGACCTGGGCTATAGCAGCCCGAGCGCCTTTACCAGTGTGTTTCGCAGAGTACTGGGCGCGGCACCCAGCCGGTATTTTCCGAAAGGACTGCCTTGAACCGGTCACGGCCAAAGCTAATACCCATAAAAAAAACCTCGGCCCTTTCACAAGGGCCGAGGTTGTTTATGACGTGAGCTCAAGCCGCGCTTGTCGACTGCCCGCCACGCACGTCAGGCTGCTTCCAGGACTCTGCCGCCGACTCATCGATGGCTTGCTGGATAGCCTTTTTACGATGCTCTTCAGCACGACGGCCGAAGAACCACACCATGAAGGTCATCAGCGACACCGCCAGCAGGATCAGGCTGGCCACGGCGTTGATCTCGGGTTTGACCCCCAGGCGCACCGCCGAGAACACTTCCATCGGCAAGGTCGTGGAACCCGGCCCCGACACGAAGCTGGCCAGTACCAGATCGTCCAGCGACAGGGCAAAAGACATCATGCCCCCGGCAGCCAGTGACGGCGCGATCATCGGGATGGTGATCAGAAAGAACACCTTCCACGGCTTGGCACCCAGGTCCATCGCCGCCTCTTCGATCGACATGTCCAGCTCGCGCAGACGTGACGACACCACCACCGCCACATAGGCCGAACAGAATGTGGTGTGGGCGATCCAGATAGTGACCAGGCCACGCTCTTGCGGCCAGCCGATCATCTGCGCCATGGCCACGAACAGCAGCAACAGCGACAGACCCGTGATCACCTCAGGCATCACCAGCGGCGCCGTTACCAGGCCGCCAAACAGCGTACGGCCCTTGAAGTGCGAGATTCGGGTCAGTACGAACGCCGCCAGGGTGCCCAGCGCGACGGCTGCAATCGCCGTGTAACAGGCAATCTCCAGCGAGCGCATCACCGAGCCCATCAGTTGCGTGTTGTCCAGCAACCCCGCGTACCACTTCAGCGACCAGCCGCCCCATACCGTGACCAGCTTGGAGGCGTTGAACGAGTAGATCACCAGGATCAGCATCGGCAGGTAGATGAACACCAACCCCGCGACCAACATAAAACTAGAAAAACGGATGCGATTCATATCTTGCCCTCCAGCTCTTTAGCCTGGCTGCGGTTGAACAGAATGATGGGCACGATCAGGATCGCCAGCATGACGACAGCCAGCGCGGACGCTACGGGCCAGTCACGGTTGTTGAAGAATTCCTGCCACAACACTTTACCGATCATCAGGGTTTCCGGCCCCCCGAGCAGTTCCGGAATCACGAACTCGCCCACCACCGGGATAAACACCAGCATGCAGCCGGCGATGATGCCGTTTTTCGACAACGGGACCGTGATTTTCCAGAAGCTGTTGAACGTGCTCGAACCCAGGTCAGACGCGGCTTCCAGCAGGCTGGTGTCGTGTTTCACAAGGTTGGCGTACAGCGGCAGGATCATGAACGGCAGATACGAATACACAATGCCGATGTACACCGCGATGTTGGTGTTGAGGATCTGCAAAGGTTCGCTGATCCAGCCCATCGACATCAGGAAACCATTGAGCAGGCCGTTGTTGCTGAGGATGCCCATCCAGGCATACACCCGGATCAGAATCGCGGTCCAGGTCGGCATCATGATCAGCAGCACCAGCACGGTCTGCATCTCTTTGCGCGCATTGGCGATGGCATAGGCCATCGGATAACCAATCAGCAGGCACAACAAGGTGCTGAAAAAGGCCATCTTCAGCGAGCCCAGGTAGGCGGCGATGTACAACTCGTCGTCACCCAGCATGGAATAGTTGCTCAGGTTCAGCAGCAGCTGAATTTTCTGGTCAACGTAACCGTAGATCTCGGTGTAGGGCGGAATGGCGACGTCGGCTTCGGCAAAGCTGATCTTCAGAACGATGAAGAACGGCAGCATGAAGAACAAAAACAGCCACAGGAATGGAATCCCGATGACCAACTGACGGCCACCGGGGGTTATTCGTTGCAGTCGGCGCTTGAGTTTTCGCATGTTCATGAGCGCAGTACCACGCCGCTGTCGTCTTCCCACCACACGTAGACCGCGTCGTCCCAGGTAGGGCGCGCGCCACGGCGTTCGGCGTTGGCCATGAACGACTGGACGATCTTGCCCCCGGGCAGTTCCACATAAAACACCGAGTGACCACCCAGGTAAGCGATGTCATGCACCTTGCCGTGGGACCAGTTGTAGGCCGACTCGGGCTTGAGGGTGCTGACCAGCATTTTTTCCGGGCGGATGGCGTAGGTAATCGATTTGTCCTGCAGGGACGTCGTCACGCCGTGGCCCACGTAGATCTTTTGATCCAGTTCCGGGCTGTGGATGATCGCGTAGCCCTCCTCGTCATCAATGACCGAACCGTCAAAGGAGTTCACGTTGCCGATGAACTCGCACACCATCCGGCTGACAGGCGCTTCATAGATGTCGACCGGGCTACCGATTTGAGCAATCCAGCCCAGGTGCATGATGGCGATACGCTCAGCCATGGTCATGGCTTCTTCCTGGTCATGGGTCACCATCACACAGGTCACGCCAACCCGCTCGATGATCTCCACCAGTTCCAATTGCATCTGCGAGCGCAGTTTTTTGTCCAGCGCGCCCATCGGCTCATCGAGCAGCAGCAGTTTCGGGCGCTTGGCCAGCGAACGGGCCAGGGCCACGCGCTGACGCTGACCACCGGACAATTGGTGCGGCTTGCGTTTGGCGTACTGGGTCATGTGCACCAGTCGCAGCATTTCCTCAACGCGGGCCTCAATGTCACTGGCGGACAAACGGTCCTGCTTCAAGCCAAAGGCGATGTTCTGCGCCACCGTCATGTGCGGGAACAGCGCGTATGACTGAAACATCATATTGATCGGCCGCTCGTAGGGCGGCATGTCAGTGATGTCTACACCGTCGAGGAAAATACGGCCCTCTGTTGGGCGCTCGAAGCCTGCCAGCATGCGCAGGAGGGTCGACTTTCCGGAGCCGGAGCCTCCGAGCAGGGCGAAGATTTCGCCTTGATGGATCTCCAGGGACACATCGTCAACAGCGATGGTTTCGTCGAACTTCTTGGTGACACGGTCGACTTTTACCAACACTTTCTTCGGTGCCTGGTGACCTTCAAGAGCCTTCCTATAGGTACTGGAGGCGTTTGCCATATGAAACTCCCAACAGGTTTCAGTCGCCAGGCCAACGCGGCCCGACTTAGTAGTGGATAACCCGCAGCGAACGGGCTCATTCGGCGCCGCATTTGCGGTTGCCTGGTTGTACTTGTTGTTATCGCGGTGTGTTGCCGTGAGGGACTGACACGCAAAGAAACGCCCACCTGCTTACGCAGACAGCCCAATCCATAAGCGAAGATGAAAACCGTCAGTCAGCGTGAATCACGAAGAGATGCTCGTTGCCGGCATGCATCGCCAAACGCCTGGAAAATACTCAAGTAGACAGGGTTGTTCTGAACCTGCCATTCCGGATGCCATTGCACACCCACGGCAAAAGCCTGGCTGAACTCGACAGAAACCGCCTCGATCAGACCGTCCGGTGCAACGGCTTCGGCACGCAGGCCGGGGGCCAGGCGATCAATGCCCTGGCTGTGAATCGAATTGACCTGGAACGTGCGAGGCAAGCCCAGCGCGTCGAAGACACCACCCGGCTGCACCTCGACGTCATGAGCCGGTGCGTACTGCACGGCCAGGTCCGGGTGATCCGCTTCGCGATGATCGAGAAAGCCGGGGAGCTCGTGGACCTTCTGGTGCAGGCTGCCACCGAATGCCACGTTCATTTCCTGGAAACCTCGGCAAATGCCGAGCACCGGAACGCCCGCAGCAATGGCCGCACGCAACAGAGGAAGGGTCGTGGCGTCACGCGCCGGATCGTGATCCGTGCCCGGCGTGCTGGGGGCACCTTGATAGTGGAATGGCTCCACATTCGAAGGCGAACCCGTGAACAACACACCATCCAGATGGGCGAGCAGCTCATCTGTTTCGGTCAGTTGCCCCAGGGAAGGAATGATCACCGGCAACCCCAGAGACGCGACGCTGACAGCACGCAAGTACTTGTCGCCGCTGACGTGGTAAGGGTGCAGGCCAATCTGTTTGACGCATGCAGTAACGCCGATCAATGGCTTGAGTGCCATTTTTATCACCTCGAAGTTTCACACTTGAACGAGCTTTTCCGGAGCTTAGTCTTGTTGATTTTAATTAACAACTCCAATGTAAAAAATCTAAAACACTTCAAGGCAAATCATCAGCCTTCTCAGGCTCGAAATGGCTTATCAGAGACCAAAAAGCCCTCATTCGACCTAAAAAATAACGATTTAAGACAGGGTGTTCGCTATTGACTTCACTAAACCTTTCGGATTGACTGAGCTCGTGAAAGGGCAGTGAACATAATAATTAACATAATAGGTGCATCATGTCGGTTCCCCTGCGCGCAGTTCAGCTCAATGAAGCGAACGCATTCCTTAAGAAATATCCTGAGGTTTTGTACGTCGACCTTCTCATTGCGGATATGAACGGCGTGGTGCGCGGCAAGCGCATCGAGCGCACCAGTCTTCACAAGGTTTACGAGAAAGGCATCAACCTGCCCGCCTCCTTATTTGCACTCGATATCAACGGCTCTACGGTGGAAAGCACCGGCCTGGGTCTGGATATCGGTGACTCGGACCGGATCTGCTACCCCATCCCCAACACCCTGTGCATCGAGCCGTGGCAGAAACGTCCGACGGCACAACTGTTAATGACCATGCACGAACTGGAAGGCCAGCCGTTCTTCGCTGACCCACGGGAAGTGCTGCGTCAGGTCGTCTCCAAATTCGATGACATGGGCCTGACGATTTGTGCAGCCTTTGAACTCGAGTTCTACCTGATCGACCAGGACAACGTGAACGGCCGCCCGCAATCGCCACGGTCGCCGGTGTCAGGCAAGCGTCCAATGTCGACCCAGGTGTATTTGATCGACGACCTGGACGAGTACGTTGACTGCCTGCAAGACATTCTTGAAGGCGCTAAAGAGCAAGGCATTCCGGCTGACGCCATCGTCAAGGAAAGTGCCCCGGCCCAGTTCGAAGTCAACCTGCATCACGTGTCCGACCCCATCAAGGCCTGCGACTACGCGGTACTGCTCAAGCGTCTGGTGAAAAACATCGCCTACGACCATGAGATGGACACCACCTTCATGGCCAAGCCGTATCCGGGCCAGGCGGGCAATGGGCTGCACGTGCACATTTCGATTCTCGACAAAGAAGGCAACAACATCTTTGCCAGCGAGGATCCCGAGCAGAACGCCCCATTGCGTCACGCGATCGGCGGTGTGCTGGAGACCCTGCCCGCGCAGATGGCCTTCCTTTGCCCGAACGTCAACTCATACCGCCGCTTCGGTGCACAGTTCTATGTACCGAACTCGCCAAGCTGGGGCATCGATAACCGCACCGTGGCAGTGCGTGTGCCAACCGGTTCTGCCGATTCCGTGCGCATCGAACACCGCGTCGCCGGCGCCGATGCCAACCCGTATCTGTTGATGGCCTCTGTACTGGCCGGTATTCACCACGGCCTGACCAACGAAATCGAGCCAGGCCCACCGGTAGAAGGCAACAGCTACGAGCAAAACGAACAGAGCCTGCCGAACAACCTGCGTGACGCTTTGCGCGAACTGGACGACAGCGAAGTCATGGCCAAGTACATCGACCCGCTGTACATCGACGTATTCGTCGCCTGCAAGGAAAGCGAACTCGCCGAGTTCGAGAACTCCATCTCGGACCTTGAGTACAACTGGTACTTGCACACCGTGTGATGGACCAATCCGCTGTGGGACTCGGGCCTGCCCGCGATGTCGTCGGCACATCCAGCATGGATGTCGCCTGACACACCGCTTTCGCGGGCAAGCCCCCTCCCCGGCGCCTGTGTTTTCTCCACTCGTCAATGGGTTGCCTGCACGTCCGGCGACCCATTTTCCCCTGCATCGAGTCACTCCAATGGCAAACACTCGCAGTGACTGGGAGCAACGCTTTCAGTCTTTGACACTAGAAGGCCGGGCATTCATTGATGGTCAATACCGTCCGGCACTCAGCGGCGAAACCTTCGAATGCATGAGCCCGGTGGACGGTCGCTTTCTGGCGAACGTCGCCAGCACCGACGAAGCCGACGCCAATGCGGCGGTGATCGTTGCTCGCAAGGCGTTTGAATCCGGCGTCTGGGCCAGGCTCGCCCCGGCTGAGCGCAAGCGCATCCTGATTCGTTTTTCCGATTTGATTCTGGCAAACCAGGAAGAACTGGCGCTGCTGGAAACCCTGGACATGGGCAAGCCCATCAGCGACTCCATGACCATCGATATCCCGGCGACCGCCAACGCGATTCGCTGGAACGCCGAAGCCATCGACAAAATCTACGACGAAGTCGCGCCCACCCCCCACGATCAACTGGGCCTCATCACCCGTGAACCTGCTGGTGTTGTGGCGGCCATCGTGCCGTGGAATTTCCCGCTGATCATGGCCAGCTGGAAGTTCGCCCCGGCCTTGGCGGCAGGCAACTCGTTCATCCTCAAGCCTTCGGAGAAATCGCCACTGACGGCGATCCGCATCGCGCAACTGGCACTGGACGCCGGTATTCCGAAAGGGGTGTTCAACGTCCTGCCGGGCTTCGGGCACACCGTCGGCAAAGCGCTTGCGTTGCACATGGACGTCGACGTCCTGGCCTTCACCGGCTCGACAGCCATTGCCAAGCAACTCCTGATCTACGCGGGCCAGAGCAACATGAAGCGGGTGTGGCTCGAGGCGGGCGGCAAGAGCCCTAACGTGGTGTTTGCCGACGCGCCGGATTTGCCCGCCGCCGCGCAAGCAGCCGCCAGCGCCATTGCCTTTAACCAGGGCGAAGTCTGCACCGCAGGTTCGCGCCTGCTGGTGGAACGCTCGATTCGCGAGCAGTTCATTCCCCTGCTGGTTCAGGCATTGCAAGCCTGGAAACCGGGCCATGCCCTGGACCCGGCAACCACCGTGGGTGCCGTCGTCGATCAGCGCCAAATGGAAGCGGTCCTGCGTTACATCCAGATCGGCAAGGACCAGGGCGCACGCCTGCTCACAGGCGGCAATCGCACCCTCGAAGACACCGGGGGCCTGTACGTGGAACCGGCCATCTTCGACGGTGTGACCAACGCCATGACCATCGCCCGGGAAGAAATCTTCGGTTCTGTGCTGTCGCTGATCACCTTCGACACCGAGCAAGAAGCGCTGGCGATAGCCAATGACTGCATCTACGGCCTGGCCGCAGGCGTATGGACCAGCAACCTGAGCAAGGCCCACACCTTTGCTCGCGGTTTGCGCGCCGGCAGCGTATGGGTCAACCAGTACGACGGCGGCGACATGACTGCGCCGTTTGGCGGGTTCAAGCAGTCGGGTAACGGTCGGGACAAATCCCTGCATGCGTTCGACAAATACACCGAGCTCAAGGCCACCTGGATCAAGCTCTGACACCTTTGCGACGGCTGTCGCCAGCACGTGTCGACAGCCATCGGAGAAACTTATGAAACAGACACACATCAACAGCTACTACGCCGCGACCCGCAACCACACGGGCGACTTCCCGACGCTTGAAGAGCGGGTGGAATGCGATGTCTGCGTGATCGGCGCGGGCTACACCGGCCTGTCTTCAGCCCTGTTCCTCGCCGAAGCAGGCTACAGCGTCACCGTGCTCGAAGCCGCCAAAGTCGGCTTCGGGGCCAGCGGTCGCAACGGCGGTCAACTGGTCAACTCCTACAGCCGCGACGTGGACGTCATCGAAGCGCGCTACGGTGACAAGACTGCCGAAGTGCTTGGCAGCATGATTTTTGAAGGCGCCGACATCATCCGTCAGCGCATCCAGCACTACGACATCCAGTGTGATTACCGTCCCGGCGGGATCTTTGCGGCGCTGAACAAAAAGCAGCTCAAAGGCCTGACCGAGCAAAAAAACAGCTGGGAACGCTACGGCAACCAAAACCTGACACTGCTCGATGCACACGACATCAAGCGTGAAGTGGGTTGCGACAACTACGTGGGCGGCCTGCTGGACATGCAGGGCGGACACATCCACCCGCTGAACCTGGCACTCGGCGAAGCGTCGGCAATCATCGGCCTGGGCGGCAAGATCTTCGAGCAGTCGGCTGCAGTGGAAATCACCTACGGCGAGCCGATCACCGTGCGCACCGCCAAAGGGGTGGTTCGGGCCAAGTACCTGCTGATCGCGGGCAACGCCTACCTGCCGCAGAACCTGGACAGTCGCGTGACCAGCAAAAGCATGCCCTGCGGTTCGCAAATTGTCGTGACAGAGCCGCTGGCGGAAAACGTCGCCCGTAGCCTGATCACCCACAACTACTGTGTTGAAGACTGCAACTACCTGCTCGACTACTACCGCCTGACGGCCGACAACCGCCTGTTGTACGGCGGCGGTGTGGTCTACGGTGCCCGCGAGCCGGACGACATCGAGCAACTGATCAAGCCGAAAATCCTCAAGACCTTCCCGCAATTGAAGGACGTGAAAATCGATTACCGCTGGACCGGCAACTTCCTGCTGACCATGTCACGCATGCCGCAATTCGGGCGTATCGAGAAAAACGCCTACTACATGCAAGGCTACAGCGGTCACGGCGTCACCTGCTCGCACCTGGCGGGCAAACTGATTTCTGAAATGATCCGCGGTGACGCCGAGCGTTTCGATGCGTTTGCTTCGTTGCCGCACATGCCCATGCTCGGTGGCCGGACCTTCCAGGTCCCGCTGACTGCCATGGGCGCTGCGTACTACGCAATGCGCGACCGTTTCGGGATCTAGCTGCGCCCCTGTGGGAGCGGGCTTGCCCGCTCCCACTCCGGCAATCAGGGTTGGCCTGCGCTATTTACCGAACCTGCTGAGCAACACGAACAAACGTGATTTAATAGTCGCCTTTCACGTTTCTGGGACAGGGGTACGGTGCGATTTGCAGCATCCGTCGACCGCCATCTCCCCCATCACCCTTAAGTAGTTCTCACATAAGGCTGTCATGGACACGGGCTCACGACTCAAATTAGTACGCGAAAGCTACAAAATGTCCCAGCGCGAGCTGGCCCGGCGTAGCGGCGTCACCAATGCCACCATTTCCCTGATCGAACAGAATCGCGTCAGTCCTTCTGTCAGCTCCCTTAAAAAGTTGCTGGAAGGCATCCCCATGTCTCTGGCCGACTTTTTCACCTTCGACCAGCCTCCCCGCGAACACCAATACGTCTTCCGCGCCAATGAACAGCCGGACCTGGGGCGTGATGGCTTGCGGTTGCTGCTGATAGGCGCTTCGGTGCCGGGTCGGCAAATGCGGTTATTGCGCGAGCAATACGCGCCGGGTGCAAGCTCCGGGGAAGAGCCGATCGTGCACGCCGAAGGGGAAGAGTGCGGGCTGGTTGCCCGCGGCACGGTAGAACTCACCGTGGACGGGCAAATCAGCATATTGAATGCCGGGGACGGCTATTACTTCCCGACCACCCTGCCCCACCGTTTTCGCAATATTGGCGCGGATGAGGCAGAGATCATCAGCGCCAACACACCGGCCAACTTCTGATCCTGACGACCCCGTCTGCCAGGTAACTCGCGGTGATTCCATCGCGAGCAAGCCCGCTCCCACAGAAACTCCAGCATTTGTGTTCAACACAGAACCTGTAGGAGCTGGCTTGCCAGGTATCCCACAGACACACCAACATTTGTGTTCAACACAGAACCTGTGGGAGCTGGCTTGCCTGCGATGCAGGCGACGCGGTCGCTCATTTACACCCGCGACCGGCGCCCAAAGAATGGATGGCTCGGGTCGTTGTAGCCCGGTGTCGATGAGTGCCCCGTCACCACCAGATCATTGATAAACGCTTCGTCCTGCGCAGTGAACCTGTAGTTCAGCGCCGGTACGTAGTCTTCCCATTGCTGTTCGGTACGCGGACCGGCAATGGCCGAGGTGATCAGGGCGTTGTTCAGCACCCATGAAAGGGCGAACTGCCCTGCGGTGATGCCTTGCCCCTCGGCGTATTCACGTATGCGCTGGGCCAAATTCAGAGACTCGGGGCGCCACTCGGTCTGCTGCAGGCGCGGGTCGTTACGCCCGGCGCGAGTGTCCTGGCCCGGTGCCTGATCAGGGTCGTATTTGCCCGTCAGCACGCCACGGGCCAACGGGCTGTAAGAGATCACGCCAATGCCGTAATGCTCGGCCGCAGGCAGGTGCTCGACTTCGATCTGGCGGTTGGCCAGGTTGTACAGCGGCTGGCTCACGCTCGGCCGCTGGATGCCCAGCAGGTCAGCGCTGCGGCTGAATTCGGCCAGCTTCCAGCCTCGATGGTTGGACAGCCCGTAACCGCGAATCTTGCCCGCCCGGATCAGGTCATCAAGGGCTCGAAGCGTCTCGTCCACCGGCGTGTCATGGTCTTCGCGGTGCAGGTAAAACAGGTCGATATAGTCGGTGTTCAGGCGCTTGAGGCTGGCTTCGGCCGAGGCGATGACGTTCTGGCGCGAGGCGCCACTGTTGTTCGGCCCGCTACCGCCCGGGTCGGGATTGACGAACTTGGTCGCCAGCACCCATTGCTGGCGGCGCTCGCCGATCAAGCGACCGACCACCTCTTCCGAAGCCCCCCCGTTGTAGCCGTTGGCGGTGTCGATGGAGTTGATGCCCTGCTCAAACGCGCGGTCGGTGATACGCCGGGCGACGTCGTCCGGGGTCTGCCCGCCGAACATCATGGTGCCCAGGGTGATGGGCGAAACCTTCACACCGTTGCGGCCCAGGTTGCGGTACTGAATGTCGCTCATGATGACTCCCTGCGTGGTGATCGTGAAATCAAGTGGCGCAAACAGTAGTCAGCGGGGCTGAAGCGGTCAACGCCCAACGAAGCATAACCATAGAGCCGTTTTGCCAAGATTTCGCTTATACATAAATGGCATTTAAACGGCTGAATTAATTATTTATGGATCTAAAAAACCCTCGGTAATCTCATGACTTTTCGGACCGCATGAAAAGGAATCATCATGAGCCGTCGCCCCCATGGCCCTGACTATTCACCTGCACTCACTCCCGCTGCAGGTTCGCGCCCATGAATATCCCAACCGGTTTTCTCGACAGCAGCGGCAGTGTTCCCTTCAGCCTGCCCGAGCGCGATCAACAGGGCGACGACCCTATCGCCAAACGTATCAGCCTCAACCTGCGGCGCCTTCGCGACAAGCGCCAGCTGACCCTGGAAGGGCTGGCCCATGCCAGCGGCGTGAGGCGGGCGATGATCGCGCAGATAGAAGCCGGCAGCAGTTTTCCCTCGGTCAAAGTGCTGTGCAAGGTGGCAGCCGCGCTTCAGGTGTCGATCGCCGAATTTCTCGACCCCGGCACCGTTATCCGCCGCGCCTTGCCTCCCGAGCACGGTGAACCGACGGTGGCGTTCCATGAGTTGCGCCTGAGCCCCCAGGCCAGGCAAACCCTGCCCGGCAACCCCCACAGCGGGCAAAAAAACCTAGTGGTCGCCCAAGGCACTTTGGAGCTGACCCTCAATGACGAACTCATCGTCCTGAACACTGGCGACTCAATCCTGTTCAGCACCGAACAGCCCCACACCTGCCACAACCCGAGAGACAGCGAAGCCGTCGCCTATCTGGTGACCAGCCCTGCGCAAGTGCAGGAATAGCCCGCTTTTGCCTACCCACTGCCTGGAGCCTTCGCCTTGTCACGTCAGCTATCCCCACTGGATTTCCCTGAAAGCCCGCTGTCCCGCGCCTTCGAGCAACCGCTGTTTCTGGGCCTGTTCCTGCCTGTGCAATCGGGCGGCTGGAGCCCATCGGCGCTGCCTCGCAGCACCACCTGGACCTTCGACTACAACCGCCAGTTGACCCTGCGCGCCGAAGCGCTGGGCTTCGATCTGGTGTTCGCCCTGGCCGAATGGCTGGGCAAGGGCGGCTACGGTGGCGATATCCGCTACCACGACGAGTCCCTGGATGCCTTCATCACCCAGGCAGCACTGGCGTCGGTGACAGAGCGGATCTTGCTGATTTCCACCCTGCACGTGCTCTACGGCCCCTGGCATCCGCTGCATCTGGCCAAGTTCGGCGCCACCCTGGATCACATCAGCAAAGGCCGCTGGGGCCTGAACCTGGTCACTGGCCATCGCCACCGCGAGCACAGGCGCTTTGGGCAGGCGCCCATCGAGCATGATCAGCGTTACCGCCAGGCCGACGAATTTATCCGCGTGGTGCAGGAGCTGTGGCACAGCCAGGAAAACGTCGATTTCAGCGGCGATCATTACAAACTTGAAGAGGCCTATGTCAGCGTCAAACCGTCCTTTGGCCGCCCGGTACTGGTCAACGCCACCGGCTCACCCGCAGGTATCGACTTCGCCGCCCGCCACTCCGACATCGTGTTCACCACCAGCCCCGGCAGTGCCGAAATCGAAAGCGCGCTGGACAAGCTGCCCGAGCATTTGCAGCGGATCAAACACGCCGCCCACGGCTATGGCCGTCAGGTACGGACCCTGATCAACCCGCTGGTGATTTGCCGCGACAGCGATGCCGAAGCCTGGGAAGTCCACGCCGCCATCACCGCCGCAGGCGACCCCGGTGCGCTGGAGGGTCATGCCCGCGAAGCCAGCGATGCCCATGCCTGGCGCGGCCACCAACCGGCCGAGCGTTACGTGGGCGGCAATATCCAGCTGGTCGGCAGCCCCGAGACCGTGGTGCGCGACATCATCCGCCTGAAAGAGGCCGGTATCGACGGCCTGCAACTGAGTTTCTTCGATTTCGCCCCCGACCTTGAACAGTTTGGCGAGCGCGTTTTGCCGCTTTTGCGCCAGGCTGGCTTACGCCGCTAACCCACCCCAGGATGACCGCCATGCCCTTTACCCGTCGTCAATTTGTTGTTGGCCTGTCTGCCCTGTCCGCACTCGGCGCCAGCATTCCGTTCCTGCCCTCAGCCCTGGCCGACGCGACGGGCGAAGCCGTCAGCGGGCGGCGGGTGTTCAACCTGTTGATCAACCCCGAACCACCGTCGCTGAGTTCGTTCAACACCACGGCGGGCACCAGTGTCACGGCCAGCAGCAAGGTGCTGGAGGGCTTGCTCACCTATGACGAAAACCTCAACGCCCGCCCTGCACTGGCGACCGCCTGGGAGGCTGCACCCGATGGCCTGAGCTACCGCTTCACCCTGCGCGAAGGGGTCAAGTGGCATGACGGCGAGCCCTTCACCTCGGCTGACGTGGCCTTCTCCCTGGACCTGATCAAGCGCTTCCACCCCCGAGGCTCCAGCACCTTCGCCAACCTTGAGCGCGTCGACACCCCCGACGACCACACCGCCATCGTCCACTTGAGCAAGCCTGCGCCGTACCTGATTCGCGGCTTTGCCGGAGGTGAAACGCCCATCGTGCCCAAGCACCTGTATGCCTCGGGCGACCCATTGAGCAACCTGCACAACAATGCCCCGGTGGGCACCGGCCCTTTCCGCTTCAAGCGCTGGGAACGTGGCAGCTTTATCGAATACGAACGCAACCCGCAGTACTGGGATCCGGCGGCAACCGTGGTCGACACCCTGATCCTCAAAGTCATCCCGGACGGCGCCGCCCGCATGGCCGCGTTCGAAAACGGCACTCTGGATGCCGGCGGGCAAAGCCCGGTGCCCCTCAGCGAGCTTGACCGCCTGACCAAATCCGGCCGATTGAAGGCCACAACCCGGGGCTACCGCTACACCATTACCCCGACCATTCTTGAGTTCAACCTTGACCACCCGCTGCTGTCACGCCTCGAAGTCCGCCAGGCGATTGCCCATGCCCTGGACCGCGAAGTCATCCGCAAAGTGGTGTACTACGGCTACGCCGAAGCCAGCTATTCGCCCATTCCCAAAAGCTTCGCCAACTACGTCTACGAAGGCCCCAACCCGTACCCCTTCGACACAGAGGCCGCCAACGCGCTGCTGGACAAGGCGGGGCTTGAGAAAAAAGGCCCCTGGCGTTTCAGCCTGACCCTCGACCCGCTGCCCTACGGCGACAGCTACAGCCGCACCGCCACCTATGTGCGCAGTGCACTGGCGCGCATTGGCATCGAAGTGAAGCTGCGCGCCCAGGACTTCCCCACCTACATCAAGCGGATCTACACCGACCGCGACTTTGATTTCGCGGTGGTCGGCATGGGCACCCTGTACGACCCCACCGTCGGTGTTCAACGCCTGTACTGGTCGAAGAACTTCCGCAAGGGTGTGCCCTTCTCAAACGGCACCCACTACAACAACCCCGAGGTGGACCGCCTGCTGGAAAGCGCCGCTGTGGAGACCGACGAGCAAAAACGCGGCGATCTGTTCAAGGCATTCCAGAAAATCGTGATCGAAGAAGTGCCCTCCATCACCCTGGTGATGCAGCAACAGGTCTCGGTCTACAACACGCGGGTCAGCGGCTTCGAAGACGATGCCAACGGCCTGGACAGCAGCCTGGCCAATATCAGCCTGGCCGCCGCAGGGGGCGAGCATGCTTGAACGGCGCAGAATGTGGCGCCTGTCGAGGCGCACCTTGTGGCAAGCCATCCCCACCGTGATCGGCATCCTGGTACTTAATTTTCTGCTGCTGCGGCTGATCCCCGGCGACGCGGTAGACGTGCTGGCCGGTGAATCCGGGGGCGCCAGCGCCGAGACGCTGATCCAGTGGCGCAGCCATTTCGGCCTGGACTTGAGCCTGGTGGACCAACTGCAGCGCTACCTCGGCCAACTGGCCCATCTGGACCTGGGCCTGTCGCCACGCTTCAACCTGCCGGTCAGCCAACTGGTGCTGGACCGACTGCCCAACACCCTGCTGCTGATGGTCGGCGCACTGGGGCTGGCACTGGCCATCGGGATTGCTGCCGGAACCGTCATGGCGACCTGGGTCGGGCGCTGGCCTGACCGCGTGTTGTCACTGGCGGTGTTGTTGCTCTACTCCACCCCGGGATTCTGGATCGGCCTCATGGCGGTGCTGCTGTTCTCGGTCAAACTGGGCTGGCTGCCCAGCAACGGTTTCCAGACCCTGGGCCTGAACCTCAATGGCCCGGCCTGGCTGCTCGACCGGCTGCAACACGCCGTGCTGCCCGTACTGGCCCTGGCCACGTTTTATATCGCCCTGTATGCCCGCCTGACCCGCGCCGCGATGCTTGAAGTGCAACGCCAGGACTATGTGCGCACCGCTCGCGCCAAGGGGCTCGCGCCCTGGCGAGTAGTGTCGCGGCACGTGCTGCGCAATGCCCTGCTGCCCGTATCGACCCTGGCCGGGCTGCATTTTGCCGCCCTGCTCGGTGGCGCGGCCGTCACCGAAACCCTGTTCGGCTGGCCGGGCCTGGGCCGCCTCACCCTGGAGGCGGTGATGTCCCGCGACTACAACCTGCTGCTGGGCATCCTGCTGCTGTCATCGATGCTGGTCGTGGTGATCAACATCGCCGTGGACCTGCTGCAAGCCTGGCTCGACCCCCGTATCCAGGCCGACTGAAAAGGAGCTGCCCCATGACCACTGCCGTGCTGCAAAGCGCCCCGACCGGCTACAGCGAAAGCGTCTGGACGGCCCTGTTGCGTAACCCTTCGGCACTGATCGGCGCGACGATGCTGGCGCTGGTACTCACCCTGGCGCTGTTGGCCGGAACGCTCTATCCCGGTGATCCGCTAGACATGGTGGCCATGCCGATGCTCTGGCCCGGCGACGACCCGGGCTACGTTCTGGGCAGCGACTCACTGGGCCGCGACGTGGCTGCCGGCATCGCCCACGGCGCCCGGGGCTCCTTATTGATTGCCGCCAGCGCCACCCTCATCAGCGTATTGATCGGCGGGCTGGTCGGTGCCTTGGCCGGCTACCACGGCGGCAAGCTGGGGGATGTGCTGATGCGCATCTGCGAAGTGTTCCAGACCGTGCCGTCGTTTTTGCTGGTGATCGTCATCGTGGCCATCGGCAACCCGACACTTGGGATCATCGCGCTGGCGATCGGCATCTCCTCATGGCCAACGGTCGCGCGGCTGGTGCGCGCCGAATTCCGTACCCTGCGCGAAGCCGACTTCGTCACCGCCGCCCGCAGCCTGGGCTTCAGCAACAGCTCGATCATCCTGCGCGAAATCCTGCCCAACGCCCTTGCGCCACTGGTGGTCACCACCTCGATCCTGATCGCCCAGGCGATTCTGGTGGAAGCCGGACTGGCCTTTCTGGGCATGAGCGACCCGAATCAAGCCAGCTGGGGCGCCATGCTCGGCAGCGGTCGTGAACAGATCGCCAGCGGCTGGTACCTGACCGCCCTGCCGGGGCTGGCAATCATCTTCGTGGTGCTGGCCCTCAACCTTCTGGGCGACGGTCTCAACGACGCCCTCAACCCTCGCCTGCGACGGTATATCCCATGAGCCTTCTGGACGTACGCGGTTTGCGCGTGAGCTACGACAACGCCGATGCGGTAAAAGACCTGAGCTTCACGTTGCAGGCAGGCGAGACCCTGGCACTGGTGGGTGAATCCGGCTGCGGCAAATCCACCACGGCCCTGGCGCTGATGGGCCTGCTGCCGGACAACGCCCGGCTGGGCGGCCAGGTCTTGTTTGAAGGCCAGGACCTGCTGAGCATCGCGCCCCGGCAGATGCGCCAGTTGCAAGGCAACGCGCTGGGGATGATTTTTCAGGACCCGCTGTCCAGCCTCAACCCGGTATTGACCTTGGGCGAACAGGTGGCCGAAAACCTGCTGGCGCACACCGACCTCACCCGTCGCCAGGCCTGGAAACGCGCCGAAGAACTGTTCGCGCTGGTGCAACTGCCCCGCCCAACTGCCCACCTGCACGAGTACCCGCAACATTTGTCTGGCGGTCAGCGCCAGCGGGTGGTGATCGCCATGGCGATTGCCTGCCAGCCACGCCTGTTGATCGCCGACGAGCCGACCACCGCGCTGGATGTGAGCGTGCAGGCGCAGATTCTCGAATTACTCGCCCGCTTGCGCGGCGAACTGGGCATGGGGCTGCTGTTGATCACCCATGACCTGGGAGTGGTTGGCCAGCACGCCGACCGGGTGATCGTGATGCACGACGGTCACGCGCTGGAGAGCCAGCCGACCCGTGCCCTGATCGATCGCCCGCAACACCCCTACAGTCGCGGCCTGCTTCAGGCTTCGCTGGGAGCGGAACATGACCAGCACTACCTGAACAACCGCCTGGCCGAAATCAACATCGAGCGCCAGCCCGGCCAGGCCACGCGCTACAGCGTCAACAGCAGCCACTACGGGCCGGGGCGCAAGCCACGGGCACCCGCCGGCAACCCGGCGCTGCTCAAGGTCAGCGACCTGACCACCGGCTACGGCGACAGCACTGTGCTCAACCGTATCAGCCTGGAAGTGGGCGAGCGCGAGAGCGTGGGACTGGTCGGCGAATCAGGCTGCGGCAAGTCGACCCTCAGCCGCACCCTACTGCGTTTGCTGCCTGCCCGCAGCGGCACAGTCGAGTTCGACGGGCGCGACATCGCCAGCCTCGCCGGTGAGGAGCTGCTGGGCTGGCGACGCCAGGTGCAAATGATTTTCCAGGACCCCTATGCCGCACTCAATCCGCGCCACAGCGTGGAGACCATTCTCGACCGCGTGCAGCGCCTGCACGGACAGAACGACCCCGGGCAGCGCCAACAGGTACGCCTGGCAATGCTCGACGCCGTCGGTCTTGCGCGCAGCAGTCTGGCGCGTCTGCCCCATCAGTTCTCCGGTGGCCAGCGCCAGCGCATCGGCATCGCCCGGGCGCTGATCCTCAAGCCTCGGCTGGTGATCTGCGACGAGCCGGTGTCGGCACTGGATGTCTCGACCCAGGCCCAGATTCTCAACCTGCTGGTGGAACTGCGCGAAGAGCTGGGCCTGTCCTACCTGTTTATCTCCCACGACCTGTCGGTGGTGCGCTATTTCGCCGACCGGATCCTGGTGATGGAACAAGGACAGATTGTCGAGCAAGCCACCCCGCACACCCTCTGGCACTCACCCCGGCACCCTTACACCCGTCGTCTGTTGGCGGCGATACCGGGCGCTGCGGCGCCGAGCCCCCCACCCCTGCCTGTATCCGGCCTGCGCTTTGCTGTTGGCTGGTAATTCCAAGGAGCATCACATGTCACACATAGACTCAGCCTGGGGCGCCGTCCCGTCGGCCGGATACGAAGACCTGGCGCAACGTTTTCGCCCCCTGTTCGCCCGGATTCGCGAGGGTGCAGTGGATCGCGAACTGGAGCGGCGCTTGCCGATCCAGGAACTGCAATGGCTCAAGGAAGCAGGCTTCACCACGGTTCGCGTCCCCAAGGCATACGGCGGCGCGGGCGCCAGCCTGCCCGAACTGTTCAACCTGCTGATCGAACTGGCCGAGGCCGACTCGAACCTGGTGCAATCGTTGCGCGGGCACTTTGGTTTTTGCGAAAACCTGCTCAACAGCCGCGACCGTGAATATCAGGGCATCTGGCTGGAGCGACTGGGCCGTGGCGAGACCGTCAGCCCGGCGTCCGGCGAAGTGGGCAACGCCAAACAGCTTGAATTCGGCACCCGCCTGAGCCTGCACGGCGGCCATTGGCAACTGAGCGGCAGCAAGTTCTACACCACGGGTGCGCTGTATGCCGACTGGGTCGATGTCAGCGCCAACAACCCTGATGAACAGCGGGTCTCGGTGACGGTACGCACCAGCGACCCCGGGGTTGAAATCATTGATGACTGGAACGGTTTCGGCCAGACCCTGACCGCCAGCGGCACGACCCATTTTCGCGAAGTGCCGGTCGATCCGATCAACGTCATCCTGGCTGAAAACCGCTTTCGCTATTCACCGGCTTTTTACCAGACCGTGCACACCGCGACCCTGGCCGGAATTGGCCGGGCGCTGGCCGCAGAGACGGCCGGGCACGTGGCCAGGCGCACCCGCAGCTTCAGCAGCGGCAATGCCCCGCGTGTGGCACAGGATCCGCAAGTGCTGCAAGTGGTGGGCAACCTGCGAAGCGCGGCCTACACCGCGGGAGCCATCACGGCACTGAATGCACAGGCCCTGCAACGCGCCCATGAAGCGAGCTTGAGCGACGACGAACAGGCGTTGACCCTGGCGGTGAACATCGCGGAACTGGAAGTGGCGCAATCACAAACCATCGTCTCGGACCTGATCATCAAGGCCAGTGGTGATTTGTTTGATGCGCTGAGTGCGTCGGCCACCCTCAAGCCATTGGGGCTGGACCGTTTCTGGCGTAATGCGCGGACGTTGTCGTCCCACAATCCGCGTATCTACAAGAGCCGGATCGTGGGTGACTTCGCGGTCAACGGCACACCGCCGCCTGCGCAATGGCGCATTGGTGTGGCGTAGCATAAAAATCACGAAAAACCCGTATTCGCTGCCGAAGGAACGAGGCTGCGATCGAGATGGTGCGCCACTGCGACGTAGCGGTCGCAAGACCGGTACACGCGGCGTGCCTGATAAACCGTGCAAGCTGACTTTACGACTGCTGCGCAGCCGGACGCAGCCTCGCACGGCTCGTCAGCGACTACAGATTCGCCACCTACCCGCGTGTAGTCGCTGACGAGTAGAACGAGGCTGCGATCGAGCGCGCAGCGGTCGCAAATCCGGTACACGCGGTGTGCCTGATAAACCGTGGAAGCCGACTTTACGACTGCATCGCAGCCTCGCACGGCTCGTCAGCGACTACAGATTCGCCACCCACCCGCGTGTAGTCGCTGACGAGTAGTACGAGGCTGCGATCGAGCGCGCAGCGGTCGCAAATCCGGAACACGCGGTATGCCTGATTAACCGTGCAAGCTGACTTTACGACTGCTTCGTCGCAGTGGCGCACCAAACCGATCGCAGCCTCGTTCCTTCGGCAGCAACTACAGGAGCTGGCCATTGAGCTCAATGACACACCAGCCCATCCCCAATCTTCAAGCTGTCCACCAGCAACGCATTGCTGCGCAAATCCCAGGCACGGGTCTGGCCGCCACGGGCCTGCCAGTCATGCAACGCTGCATTGATCAGCGCACGACTCTGTTTGTCGGTGCGGCTCAGGTATACCCGCACATCACTGCTCGCCTTCAATGTCTGCGGCAACAACGTGTAGAAACGCCAGTCCGGCGCCTGTGCAAGCGCCTGCAAGCTGTTGCGCTCTTCAGCCAACAGGTTGCACTCGCCCGCCATGAACGCCACCGCGGCACGAATCGACGATACATAAGTTCGCAACTCGGCCCCCTGTTGCACCAAGGTTTGCGCCCAGGGACTGCCAACGGCAATGCACACGCTTTGCCCCTGTATCGGGCGCCGGGGCGCATTGCGCAAGCCAATCAACGCACCCTCCCGGTACTGCACCGGCAATTTGCGCAAGCTCGCTACCCGATCAGCCGCCACAGGCAGTTTCAAGCTCCCGGCTATCACCAGATCGACGCTGCCATCGTTAAACCCGGCCGTATCGGGCAGCGCCTGCAGTTGCACCTTCAAGCCAAGGTAAGACCCCAGGGCTTCGGCCAACTGACTGTCCAGTTCATCCGGCTCGGCAACCAGGGCTTCCTGTCCCAGGGTCGGGCGCGGGTAACTGCGTACGCCCACGCGCAGCACCTGGCGCTGTTCGGCCGCCTGCAACAGCGGCCCCCGGGGCATATCGCCCGGTGCCACAGGCCATTGCAAGGCGACCAGCGCCACTGCGCCAGTCACCACTGCCGCCAACCACCTAACCACCGTGGCGCAAGCCCCGACGCCAATAGGTAAAACGCCGCTCCAGCAAGGCCAGCAAAAAGTTCAGCAACAACCCCACCACCGCCAACAGCAGAATGCCTGCGTACATGCTGGGAATCTGGAACACCTCCTGGGAATTGAGCGTCAGAAAACCCAACCCGGAATGAGCCCCGATCATCTCGGCAGCCACCAGTGCCGTGATGCAATACGCACCCGCCAGACGAATCCCGGTAAAGATCGAAGGCGACGCCGCCGGCAGCACGATTTTGGTAAACAGAAACCAGCGGTTCGCGCCCATCGACAGTGCCGAGTTGATCAGCAATCCATCGACCTGCTTCACGCCGCTGATGGTACTCAACAGGATCGGCCAGAACGACGCCCAGAAAATGATCGCGATCTTGGACAATTCACCAATGCCCAAAAACAGAATAAACACCGGGAACAACGCCAGCGCCGAGGTCTGGCGGAAGAACTGCAACAACGGATCGAGCACACTTTCGACCCGTGCAAACCAGCCCATCATCAACCCCAGGCTGACACCCGAGGCGATGGCCAGCAGCAACCCGGCAAAAGAGCGAAACAGGCTGGCCTGCACGTGCTTGAGCAAGTCACCGCTGCTGGCCAGGTCCAGCACCGCACCCAACACCGCTGACGGCGGGCTCAGGTAGCCGGGATTGACGATCCCCAATTGCGGCAGCGCCTCCCAAAGGGCCAGGAACGCCACAATGCCCACGGTGCTGTCGAACACCCGGCGTGAAGTCAATTTAAAGCCCATGGTCATACTCCAATCCGATAACCACCCAGAGTCGCAATGCTCTGCCAGTTCTGATGCGTCGCCGCTGCTGCTGGCTCAAGGGTTATGTCGGTCACTTCATCGCGCAGGGCCTCCCAGGCGCGCTGGCGATAGTGAACAAAGGCTTGGGTATTGCGCAGTTCAGGAAGGCGGGGGCGGGCCAGGTCGATATCGAAAATCTCTTTGATCCGCCCCGGACGCTGAGTCATCACCGCCACCCGATCCGACAGGAAGATCGCCTCGTCCAGGCTGTGGGTGATGAACACGATGGTTTTTTTATGGGTGTCCCAGATGCGCAGTAATTCGCTCTGCAAGGTCTCGCGGGTTTGCGCGTCCAGGGCCGCGAAGGGCTCGTCCATCAGCAACACGTCCGGGTCGTAGGCCAGCGAGCGGGCAATGGCCACGCGCTGGCGCATGCCGCCGGACAACTCGTGGGGGTAGCGCGAGGCAAAACCGTTGAGCCCCACCAGCTCCAGGTATTCGCGGGCGGTTTCCAGTCGCTGTGCCTTGCCGACACCGCGGATCTCCAGGCCCACGGCGATGTTGTCGAGCACCGTGCGCCAGGGCAGCAGCGCATACCCCTGGAACACCACCCCCTGATTGCGGTTGATGCCTTGCAGGGGTTTACCGTCCACCAGCAGGTCGCCAGCGGTCTTGTGGGCAAGCCCGGCGAGGATGTTCATGAAGGTGGATTTGCCACAGCCCGACGGCCCGAGGATGGACAGAAACTCGCCCTCGCGCACCTGCAAGTCGAACCCCTCCAGCACGGGCACCCGCTCCTCACGCCCGGCTTCGTCCCGTGCCTGAAACTCCATGTTCAGGTCACGGGCGATGATCTTGTGGGCCGCCATCAGGCGTGTCCCCGGGCAAATGGGTTGAATTCGTTGGTGTAGACATCCTTGACCCCTATCGAGCCTTTCTTGATCTTGCCTTCGTTTTCGAGGATGTCGATGTAGTACTGAATCGGCGGTTCGGTCACCACCAGATCGTCGATATAGGCAAAGCGCTCCACCAATTCAAGCTTCATGCCGATGCGCTCCGAAGTGATCTTGCGGGCGTCGTCTGGGTTGGCATTGACCCAGTTGGCAGCACGGGCAATGGCATTGACCACGTCGCGGGTGGCCTCCGGATTCTCGCGACTGAACTTGCCGAACACGCTGTACGGCGCCATGCCGCCCAGGCCGCCGTCCAGGTCGTAGTCGCTCCACAGCTTGCGCAGCGCCGGGTTGTTCTCGGCCCCCCCGGACGATGGCGGATGGATGATGGCAACGTCGATATTGCCGGTGGCCAGGGTTTGTTCGCCCTGGTTGTCCGGCACCACCACCCAGTTGATCTTGTCGACGTTGACGCCCTGCTCGCGCAGGTATTTTTTGGTCACGAACTCGGCGCAGGCGCCAAAGCTGTTGAAGCCGATGGTTTTACCTTCAAGGTCCTTGGGTTTGAAGATGCCCGAATTGTCGCGCACGAAGTATTTCATGTGCCGGGCTTCTTGCAGCGTCCTGCCACCGGCGGCGACCACCTTGAGATCCAGGCCACTGGCGATGGCTGAAATCACCAGGGGCACCATGCGCGCACCGAAGTCGATTTCGCCGGTGCCGGTCAACGGAATGATCTGCGGTGCGGCGATGCGCCCGATGTACTTGGGCCGTGCGCGGGTGCCCTCGAAATAGCCGAGGGAGTCGGCGACGTAGACCAGATCGAATGACGGGTTGTCCGGGTACTTGAAGTCCACGACCTGATCGGCGCGGCCCTTGATCACGGCGGCGCTTTTACCGGCGCCCGCGTCCTTTTTTTCGCAGCCGGGCAGCAGGATGCCGGCAGCACCGACTGCGCCCAGTACGGCGCAACTTCTGAGGAAAGCTCTTCTGTTGTTGATCGGGTTCATGCCCGCTCCTTATGGATTGAGTGCTGCTGTTGTGGGAGCGGGCTTGCTCGCGATGGCATCACCGTGATTCGACAGGCAGACCGCAGCGCCTGCATCGCGAGCAAGCCCGCTCCCACCCAAGACAATCAGGCTGTTTTCAGGGCGTAACGCGAATCCGGACGCGTCAGGCCGTAGTGCTCGCGCAACGTGCTGCCCGCGTACTCACTGCGAAACAAACCGCGCTTGCGCAAAATCGGCAGCACTTCATCCAGGAACACGTCAAAACCATCGGGGAACGCGGGCGGCATCACGTTAAAACCATCGGCCGCGCCACTGCGGAACCACTGCTCGATCAAGTCGGCAATCTGCACCGGCGTCCCCACCGGCACCCAATGACCCCGCGCACCGGCCAGGCGGTTGATCAACTGGCGCAAGGTGACGTGCTCGCGATCCACAATGTCGATGATCAGCTTGAAGCGGCTGGACTGGCTTTCAACACCCTCGAAGTTGATCAGGTGACGGGGGAACGGCGCGTCCAGGTCCTGCCCGCTCAAATCCACCCCCAGCATGCGTCGCAGTTGTCCCAGGGACACATGGGGCAGTACCAGATCGTTGAGTTCATCGAACTTGCGCTGTGCTTCGGCCTCGGTGCTGGCGATGTACGGGCTGATGCCCGGAAGGATTTTCAGCTGGCCAGGGTCGCGGCCCACCGCCTTGGCCCGGGCACGGATATCGTTGGCGAATTCGGTCGCGCTGTTCAGGGTCTGGTGAGCGGTGAAAATCGCTTCGGCATGCCTGGCGGCAAAGTCACGGCCATCTTCGGAAGAACCGGCCTGCACCTGCACCGGCCGCCCCTGTGGCGAGCGCGGCGAGTTCAACGGGCCCTTGACCTTGTAGTAGGCGCCCACGTGGTTGATCGAGTGCACCTTGGTGCTGTCGGCAAACACCCCGGCCGTTTTGTCCAGCACCAGCGCGTCGTCTTCCCAGCTGTCCCACAGATTACCGACCACGTTGACGAATTCTTCAGCCTGGGCGTAGCGGTCATGGGCCGAGGGATGTTCATCCAGGCCGAAATTGGCCGCGGCGGCGGCCATTGAGGTGGTGACGATATTCCAGCCCGCACGGCCCTTGCTCAGGTGGTCCAGTGCGCTGAACGAGCGGGCCAGGTTGTAGGGTTCGCTGTAGGTGGTACTGGCCGTGGCAATCAGGCCGATACGCTGGGTCACTGCGGCAATGGCGGCAAGCCAGGTGACCGGTTCAAAACGGATGCGCAGGCCTTCACGGCCGCTTTCGGCCAGTGACGGCGAGTCGGCGAAAAAGATCGCATCGAGTTTTTCCCGCTCGGCACGCAGCGCCAGCTGCTGGTAGTAACCAATGTCCATCGACGATTCCGGCACCGACTGTGGATGACGCCAGGCCGCTTCGTGATGGCCGTTGGGGTAGATAAACAGGTTGAGGCTGAGCTGACGTTCGGACATGTTCTGTTCTCTGAATTCAGGTGACGGAGGGGTTCAATGCAGTTCGGCGAAGTCGCTCAGCACGTCGTCGCGCAGGGCAATAAAACGGCTGTCGCTGCGGTTGCGCGGGCGCGGCAGGTCGATGTCGAGAATGCGCCGGATACGCCCGGGGTTGGGCTGCATGACCACCACGCGATCGCCCAGGAACACGGCCTCGTCCACATCGTGAGTGACCAGGATCATGGTGATTTTTTCCTTGGCCCAGATGTTTTGCAGCTCCCCCTGCAGGCGCGCACGGGTCAGGGCATCGAGGGCGCCCAGGGGTTCGTCCAGCAGCAGCACGCTGGGGCGATTGACCAGCCCCCGGGCGATGGCCACACGCTGGGCCATGCCGCCGGAGATCTGATGCGGGTAGGCGTCGATAAAATCCTGCAGGCCCACCAGCTCGATATGCTCGCGCACGGTGTCGCGCTTTTCCTTCGCGCTCAGGGGCGAATTCTTGAGCGCGACCGCCACGTTCTGTTCGACGTTGAGCCAAGGGAACAAACGGTGATCCTGAAACACGATGCCGCGCTCCAGACCCGTGCCGTCGATGGGTTGGCCATTGAGCAGGATGCGACCCTCGTACTCTTCGTCCAGGCCAAGAATCAGGCGCAGCAGGGTGGACTTGCCGCAACCGCTGGCGCCGACGATGCTGATGAATTCGCCGGGGGCGATGTCGAGCTGGATATTGTCCAGTACCTGCAATTGGCTGGTGCTGCCCGGTCGGGACGCAAAGCGCTTGCTGATGTTTTCCAGGGTCAGGCTGTTATTGAACATGCTGCAATCCTTCTGAAAGTGCCGATCAACGCGGGTCAATGCCGTACAGGCGCTGCATCCGTCGCTCAAAAATCCGGGCCAGTGCATTGAGGCTCCAGCCCACCAGGCCGATGACCACCATGCCGAACAGCACCAGGTCCATCATGAAATGCTCGCTGCCATCGATCAGCGTGTTGCCGATGCCCTCCCCCGACACCAGCAGGTATTCGGCACCGATGGTCGCCAGCCACGAATACACCAGCGCCAGATACAGCCCGGTGAAGATCGACGGCAAGGCGGCGGGCAACATGACCCCGACGATGGTTTGCCAGCGGCTGAAGCGGTAGACCCGCGCCACTTCCAGCAGGTTGGGCGGCACATTGCGCAGGCCGTCGCAGGTGTTCACCACCACCGGCACCAGCGCTGCCAGTGACAGGAACACCACCTTGGCCACATCACCTAGGCCAAACCACACCGAGATCAGCGGGATCCAGGCGAACAGCGAAATCTGCTTGAACGTGTTGAAGCTGGGGCCCACCAACCGCTCGAAGTAGTGCGACAGGCCCAGCAGGCAGCCCAGCACCAGACCCAGGGTGGTGCCGATAAAAAAGCCGCTGAGGTTGCGCGCCAGGCTGGCGCTGATCGCCCGCCAGAACTTGCCTGAAGCAATCTGGTCCCAGGCCGTGGCCGCGACTTTTTCCGGCGAGACCAGCAGACCGGACTGACTCCAGCCCATGTGTGAAGCCAGCCACCACAGGGCGACGGCGCTGATCGGCAATACCCAGCCGCGATAGCGACGGCTGATGCTGCTGCCATGATTGATTGCCAGGGCGCTACTCATGACAGGCGCCCCGCTACAGGTGCGCGGCCACGATTGAGGCGCCGCTCGGCGTGATCAAAACCGCGATCGATCAACAGTCCGATCGCACCGACCACCACCACCGCCGCCATCACCAGATCCAGCTGGAACAGTTGGCGACCATACACAATCAGGTAACCCAGCCCTTCGCTCGACGCCACCAGCTCAACCACCACCAGTGACAGCCAGGCTTTGGTGAAGCCAAGGCGCAGACCGGTGAACAGGGTCGGAATGGCCGCAGGCAACACGATAAATACCACGCTCTGCCAACGGCTGAAGCCGTAAGCCCGACCCGCTTCCAGCAACCCTTTGGGGGCCTGGTGAAAAGCCTGCAAGGTGCACAGCGTGATCGGCACCATCGCGGCCTTGGCGATCAGCACATACTTGAGCGGCTCGCCGATGCCGAACAGCAGCAAGGCAAACGGCAGCCAGCCCAGTACCGGTATCTGCACCAGAGCATTGAAGGTGGGAAGCAGATAATCCTCGACGGTTTTCGACAGCCCCATGGCCAACCCCAGCGCCACACCGACAGCGGCGCCCAGGGCAAAGCCGACCACCACCCGTTGCAGGCTGGCGGCCGCATTTATCCACAGGTCGCCTGACGTGAAGAGGTCCGACAGGGTTTCATAGACATAGGCGGGCGGCGGCAGCACCTGCTCTGAGAGCAGGCCCAGTTCAACCCCCACGTACCACAGGCCCAGCAACGTCAGCGGCAACAGCCACGGCAACGCCTTGTCACCCAGTCTTGAAGCCCAGGCCGATGTGCGGGGCACCTCGACCTTGCGTACGGGCCGGGTCGGTGCGGGTGGCAAGCGCTTGACGTTGGCCTTGGGTAGCGCCGGTGCGTACTGCTGGGGTGTGACGGTCTGTGCCCTGGCCATGTGCGTGGTTCCTTAGCTACTACAAAAAACAGAGTTCCTGTTGGCGACCTTGTGGGAGCGGGCTTGCTCGCGATGCAGACGACACGGTCTGTCTGGATAACCGCGTCGATTCAATCGCGAGCAAGCCCGCTCCCACAGGGGGGGATGGGTTACTTGCCCGCTACCGCATTGCCTTCAGGCTGCTTGCCATCCGGGCCATAGGCCGTCCAGAAGGTTTCAAGGCCTTTGGCTTTAAGGGCCGCCTGCAGGTATGAAGGCTCAAACCAGCCATCGATACTGACCGGACGACGGATCAGCTTTTCGTCCTTGGCCTGCTCCGCCACCGCCTTGTAGCGGCTCAACAAAAAGGGATCGATCAGCGGGGAAGCCTTGTCGCGGATGCTGACCCCGGCAGAGTCGGCGCGCAGCGACTCAACCGGTTCATTACTCTTGGCCCACTCGGCGAAAACGGCCTCACGGTGGTCTTCTTCGGACGTCCATTTCGCAGCGTCCACCAGGGTGTCGACGACCTTCTGTACATTGGCCGGATGCTCTTTTTCATAGGCCCCGCGAACCACCAATGCGGTCTGGCGGGTGTAGCGCACATCCTGGGTGGGGTTGTCGTAAATGATGTCGATCAGGCCCTTGTCGCGCAGCTTGAACAGTTCACGACCGCCAAAGGCGGCATCCACGCCGTTGGAAACCAGCGCTGCCTGAGTGCTGCCGGTATCGAGGTTGATGACCTTGATATCGCGCTCGGTCAGGCCGTGCTCGGCCAACAGGTTGATCGACACCAGATGGCCGTTGGTACCGCGAAACACCGCGACTTTCTTGCCTTTGAGGTCATCGATACTTTTGATGTCCGAGCCCTTGGGCACGGCCAGATACAGATTGGCTCTCACACCCAGGGCCGCCAGCAGCTTGGTGTCCAGGCCGTTGGCGCGTCCGACCACGGCAGGCAGATCGCCCTGATAGGCGAAGTCCAGTTGCTGGTTGGACAAGGCCTCGTTGACCGCGGGGCCAGCCCCTTTGAAGAAGAACCACTGCACGTCGGTTCCGCTTCCGGCGAAAGCCTTTTCCAGCAGTTGCTGGTTGCGCACGATCCCGAGGGTCGAGCCACTGAACGTCACCGGATCACCCCCACCGGCGGTAGCGACACCGATCCGTAAAACATCGGCCTGGGCCAGCGGCACAGCCATGACTGCTGCCAGCGCGGCGGCGATGCGACCTTTGCGAAACAGGGATTTAGCGTTGAATGAGGCCATGGGCTGGTTTTCCTGGGAGCGATGGGGTTCGGCCGGTCAGGCGGCGAGGTGTTTTTTGTCGGCTTCGGTTTTGGGCGAGCGCGTCTCAGGCGTCGGCTTGAGCGCCTGGCTCAGGCGACCGTCCACACCCACCGGCACGTCGCCGTCGATGGTGGTGCGGCGCACGATGCGTTGGGCATCGCCGTAGTCGTTGATCGCAATATGCTGCGTGGCGCGGTTGTCCCAGATCACCACATCGCCTTCCTGCCAGCGCCAGCGCACGGTGTTGTCGACATGGGTAATGCGGTCGTGGAACAGGCGGATCAGTTGTTTGGAGTCATTGCTGCTAACACCCTGCAGTTCTTTTACAAAGTGGCCCAACAACAAACTTCTTTCGCCGGACTCAGGGTGAACGCGAACCAGGGGATGTTCGGTTTCATACACTTGGGCGGTGAACTGTTCGCGATAACGCTTAAGGCCCGACTCATCGGTATCGCGCGGCGCGGCATAGTCATACACATTGGTATGCAAGGCACGCAAACTGTCGGCCAGTTGTTTTAAAGGCTCTGGCAAGTCGGCATAGGCCGATGCGGTATTAGCCCACACGGTATCGCCGCCATAAGGCGGAATGACCACACCGCGCAAGATGGAAATCTTTGGGTAGTTGGCAACAAAGGTCACATCGGTGTGCCAGGAGTTGGCGCGGGTTTCCTTGGCATCCAGATGCAGGATGGCGGCACTTTTCTCGGCAGAGCGCACGGTCGGATGGGGCACCTGATCACCGAAGCGTCGAGAGAAGGCTTCATGTTCGGCGTCATCCAGATGCTGATCACGAAAGAACAGAACTTTGTATTTCAGCAGTGCCTGATTAATAAACTCGAATGATTCGGCACTGATATCCCCGCCCAGTTTTATGCCTTCAAGTTGTGCACCAATCCGACCTGCCACAGGTTTTACTTGAATAGTCATTGCGCCACTCCTGCCTCACGAGTTGTTGTGGACAGATCATAAAGGCATAAAAGCAGCGCTGACTAATCACTATTTAATCTAAAGATAGATGAGCACTTTTATAGAACTCGACCCGTTTTAACGACTTTAAATAGTTATAAGTTTTTTGGTTGTAAGGTCATAACTGATTAAATGAATGAACCTGAAGCCAGAAGCTAAAGGCTCACCAGTAGGCTGGTTTGTCGGCTGGTTTTTTGCGGGTGGGTATACGTGCAGGGAACTGATACCGGGCCAGTTCGGCGTTAGTGACCACCTGTCGCATCCAGTTCACGTACTGCTTCAACGAACCCGGAGCCGTTCGCTGAATGCCCTCACGGTGAGGCAGGATCACTCCTAGCTGCAGTCCGGGGAAATCCTCCCTGAGCGCCCTTAAAGCCGGGGTCATATCGGTATCGGCAGATACCAGGACAAGCTGCTCTACACGCAGTTCAAGTGGTAACGCGGCCTGCCGGGCCGCAAGCCGGTACATACTGATCGCGATATGAACGTCCGTCTCTTTCTCTTCAAGCTTCCAGATCTCAACCTGGTCATCCCTGGAGGCCGCAGTGGCCTTATCAACAAAACGCGGCGCCTTGCCTGATTCAAGCTGGTGACGTCCGTAATACACATCGACACCCCGTGATATCAGCGCACGAATGTAGGTGTCCTGGGCCTCTTTTGAGGCAATGCCACGGCTGGCCAATGAGGGTTTGACGCCGGAGGTGAAAAAACTCACAGCAGCAAGCGTGCTGTCGCAGTGTTCGATACGGATGATATGAGCCAACAGGGCAGGAAGATCCAGCCACTTGTACGGAGTGCCGGTCAGCAGGCCGTAAAACACGTTGTAGCCGTCTACAAAGCACGCTGTGCGCAAGATTTCCTATCCCTGGAAACGAAAAAACCGGCCCTGGGCCGGTTTTTTCACCCCAACGGCCAGCGAACTGAATCACTGCGTACGGGGCTGAGTAGTGGGCCGATTATTGCGCAACACCAAGCGCAACACAAGATGAATTCGGGTGATCTGTTGCATGGGTAAAGCGAGCGCTACTGTCGCAAAATCGAACAGTGTGCGGGCGGTTTCGTTTAACACAATCCGTGTCAAATTAAGCCCGGGGCTGGTTTGTGCCTATGGCGGCTTAATGTCTTCAGAACATATGAACAACGCAGAACACTCAACCGCCCAATGGCACTTGCAAAAGAAACGGGCAGAGGCAAGTGTAATGACAAATGTCATTACACGAGTCAAAGCCATGGCCTCCATCAATATCCGCATCGACGATGAACTCAAAGCCCGCGCTTACCAGGAACTTGAGCGCCTGGGTGTCACCCCATCTGAGCTGGTCCGCCAGGCATTCCAGTACGTAGCCGAACGCGGCCAACTGCCCTTTCGCCCCATGCTGGTGACAGAAGAAGACGAAGCCCTCATCAATACCGTGCGCAAACGCCTGGCTGCGCCGCAAAGGGTCAAGGTGACACTGGATGACCTTTGATCTTGAGTTACCGCAAATCCAGAGCCCTGTAAAAACAGGATTTCAACTGGGTTAACCCCTCTGGCATATGCCTTGCACCCTCGCAGTATGCTTTTGCCAAGGTGCTGCCTTCCATGAACGAATCACTCGCCGGCCCTCTGGCCTGGGTCAACGGCAGCGATGCCCCGGAAAAAACCGAAATCAACCTGGGTTTTATGGCCCTCACTGATTGCGCCTCGGTGGTGGTGGCCGCCACTCAAGGCTTCGCCCAGCCCTTCGGCCTGACCCTTAACCTCAAGCGCCAGTCGTCCTGGGCCAGCCTGCGGGACAATCTGGTCAGCGGCCAGCTCGACGCCGCCCACAGTCTGTACGGCCTGATCTACGCCGTGCACCTGGGCATTGGCGGCGTGACAGCCACCGACATGGCCGTGCTGATGGGGCTCAATCAAAACGGCCAGAGCCTCAACCTCTCCCACGGCTTGCAGGCCCAGGGCGTGATCCGTCCTGAGGCGCTGCAACAACACGTGCACCAAAGCCGCGCAAAACTGACCTTTGCCCAGACTTTCCCCACAGGAACTCATGCCATGTGGCTGTATTACTGGCTGGCGAGTCAGGGCATTCACCCTTTGCAAGATGTCGACAGCGTGGTGGTGCCGCCGCAACAGATGGTCGCGCACTTGCAAGCCGGACGGATTGACGGGTTTTGCGTCGGCGAGCCCTGGGCCGCCAGTGCGGTGGAACACAATATGGGGTTCACCCTCACCACCACTCAGGCCCTGTGGCCCGATCACCCGGAAAAAGTCCTGGGCTGTACCCGCGCCTTCGTCGAGCAGTACCCCAACACCGCCCGGGCGCTGGTCATGGCGATTCTGGAAGCCAGCCGTTTTATCGAGCAAAGCGACGAAAACCGTCGCAGTACCGCACAGTTGCTGAGCGCCCCCGAGTACCTGAATGCACCCGTCGAGTGCATCGCACCGCGTTTGCTGGGCGATTACAGCGATGGCCTGGGCAATCACTGGCAAGACTCCCACCCGTTGCGCTTTCATGGCGACGGTGAGGTCAACCTGCCCTACCTGTCCGACGGCATGTGGTTCATGACCCAGTTCCGCCGCTGGGGCTTGTTGCGCGACGACCCGGATTACCTCGGCGTCGCCCGTCAGGTTCAGCAACTGGCGCTGTACCGCGATGCCGCCAGCGCTGTGGGTGTGAACGCCAGTGGAGCCAACATGCGCAGCAGCCAACTGATCGACGGCAAGGTGTGGGACGGCTCTGACCCCGCAGGCTATGCACGAAGCTTTGCGCTGCATGCCATGAGCGCCAGCGCTCCCCTTCTAGCCCGTCGTTGACTGGAGCCTGCCCATGCTGCGTATCTTGCTGATCAACGACACGGCTAAAAAAGTCGGCCGCCTCAAAGCCGCGCTGAGCGAAGCCGGCTTTGAGGTGATCGACGAATCAGGCCTGACCATCGACCTGCCCGCGCGCGTCGAAACGGTGCGCCCGGATGTGATTCTGATCGATACCGAGTCACCCAGCCGCGATGTGATGGAACAAGTGGTGCTGGTTTCTCGGGACCAGCCACGGCCAATTGTGATGTTCACCGACGAGCACGACCCCGGCGTGATGCGCCAGGCAATCAAGTCCGGGGTCAGTGCGTACATCGTCGAAGGCATTCACGCACAACGTTTGCAGCCCATTCTCGATGTGGCCATGGCCCGCTTTGAAAGCGACCAGGCCCTGCGCGCCCAACTGAACGCCCGGGACCAGCAGCTGGCCGAGCGCAAGCGCATCGAACTGGCCAAGGGCCTGTTGATGAAAATGAAAAGCTGCAATGAAGAAGAGGCCTACACCCTGATGCGCCGCCAGGCCATGAGCCGTCAGCAAAAGCTGATTCAGGTCGCGGAACAGATCATTGCCATGAGCGAGTTGCTGGGCTGACCACCCTCCCTGGGTTGGCACACTTCTCGCTAAGCAATCCCTACCGGTAACCAACGGCGGTTGCCACACCCAAGACAAAGACGTCGCTGACCTCATTCGCCCATCGCGGATCAGGTAGCGGCGTTTTTTCGTTTTGGCCCTGCTGGCTCATGACTCCTTCTCGAAACGATTAACCGTTGAGGTGCGCGATGAATTCAAGCTTCTGGAAATCCGGCCATACCCCGACCCTGTTCGCAGCCTTTCTCTATTTCGACCTGAGCTTTATGGTCTGGTACCTGCTCGGGCCGCTGGCGGTGCAAATCGCCGCCGACCTGCACCTGACCACCCAACAACGCGGGCTGGTGGTGGCCACGCCGATCCTGGCCGGGGCCTTGCTGCGCTTTGTCATGGGCCTGCTGGCGGATCGCCTGTCACCGAAAACCGCCGGGCTGATCGGTCAGGTTATCGTGATCTGTGCGCTGTTCGTCGCCTGGAAGCACGGCATTCACAGCTACGAACAAGCCCTGCTGCTGGGGCTGTTCCTGGGCATGGCGGGCGCCTCGTTCGCCGTGGCGCTGCCGCTGGCCTCGCAGTGGTATCCGCCACAGCACCAGGGCAAGGCGATGGGCATTGCCGGTGCAGGCAACTCGGGCACGGTGTTCGCCGCCCTGCTGGCCCCGCTGCTCGCCGCCGCCTACGGCTGGAGCAATGTGTTCGGTTTTGCCCTGATCCCGCTGGTGCTGTGCATATTCGTATTTGCCTGGCTGGCCAAGAACGCTCCCGAGCGGCCTAAAGCCAAGTCCATGGGTGATTATTTCAAGGCCCTGGGCGACCGCGACAGCTGGTGGTTCATGTTTTTCTACAGTGTGACGTTCGGTGGCTTTATCGGCCTGGCCAGCGCCCTGCCCGGCTATTTCAACGATCAATACGGGCTGAGCCCGATCACCGCCGGTTACTACACAGCAGCCTGCGTCTTTGGTGGCAGTTTGATGCGGCCTTTAGGCGGCGCTCTGGCGGACCGTTTCGGCGGGATTCGCACCTTGCTGGGCATGTACACCGTAGCGACCATCAGCATCGCGGCAGTGGGCTTCAACCTGCCAAACTCCTACGCCGCACTGGCACTTTTCGTCTGCACCATGCTGGGTCTGGGTGCCGGTAACGGTGCAGTATTCCAATTAGTGCCGCAGCGTTTTCGTCGTGAAATCGGCGTCATGACCGGTTTGATCGGGATGGCCGGTGGTATCGGCGGTTTCGCCCTGGCCGCAGGCATGGGGGCAATCAAGCAAAGCACTGGCAGTTATCAGCTGGCCTTGTGGTTGTTTGCCAGCCTGGGAGTGCTGGCCTGGTTTGGCCTGCATGGGGTCAAGCGCCGCTGGAGAACCACCTGGGGCTCGGCTGCCGTGACCGCAGCCCGCGTGTAAAGCCGTCATGAGCCTGCAACTGAGCTTCGCCCACGCCAGCGCCATCGGCCCGCGCGCCGAGAATCAGGACGCGCTGCGCGAGGTCACGCCGGTGCCGCTGCTGGCCGCGAGCAAAGGCTATTTGTTCGCCATCGCCGATGGTGTCAGCCAATGCGCCGATGGCGGGCTGGCGGCCCGCTCGACCTTGCAGGCACTGGCGCTGGACTATTACGCCACGCCTGAAACCTGGAGCGTGGCCCAGGCACTGGAGCGCTTGCTGCTCGCGCAAAACCGCTGGCTACAGGCCAATGGCGGCGGGCAACCGCTGCTGACCACGGTCAGTGCCCTGGTGCTGCGCGGCAGGCGGTTTACCCTGGCCCATGTCGGCGATTGCCGGGTGTACCGCTGGCACGGCGAGACCTTGCAGCGCATCAGCGAAGATCACGTCTGGGATCAGCCGGGCATGCAGCATGTGCTCAAGCGGGCGTTGGGGCTTGATCAACATCTGGTGGTGGATTTCCTTGATGGGCCGCTGCGTCAGGACGAGACCTTTGTGCTGCTCAGTGACGGCGTCTGGTCGACATTGGGCGATACCGCCATCGCCGCCATTGTGCGTGATCTGCCCGACCTGCAAAGCGCCGCCAGCACCCTGGTCAATGCCGCGCATCGGGCAGGCAGCCAGGACAACGCCAGTGCCCTGCTGGTCAGGGTCGACACCCTGGGCGAGAGCGACATCGGCGATGCCTTGATGCAATTGCAGCAATGGCCATTGCCCCCCGCCCTGAGGCCTGGGCAGCACTTTGAGGGCTGGCAGGTCGAAAGCCATCTGGGCCAGAGTCAGCAATCGCTGCTCTACCGAGTACGGGACGCACAACAACAGCCCTGGCTGCTGAAAACCCTGCCGGCCCGCCTGCATGACGATCATCAGGCAGGGCAGGCCTTACTGTCGGAGGAATGGTTTCTCAAGCGGGTAGCCGGGCGGCACTTTCCTGAAGTACACCCGGCCAGTCAGCGTCAGCATCTGTACTACGTGATGCGTGAATACCCTGGCATTACCCTGGAGAAACTCTTTGCCAAGGGTGGGCCACTGCCCCTGGCGCAATGGCTGGACCTGGCCGAGCGTCTGCTACGGGCCGTAGGGCTGCTGCATCGGCGGCAGATTTTTCACCGCGATATCAAGCCGCACAATGTGCTGCTGGGTGACGACGGCGAGCTGCGCGTGCTGGACTTCGGGCTGGCCTACTGCCCGGGCCTGTCTGAGGATCTGCCATCGGCGCTGCCCGGTACTCCCAGCTACATCGCTCCGGAAGCCTTTCGCGGCGAAAAACCCGCCGCCCGACAGGACCTGTATGCCGTGGGCGTGACCCTGTATTACTTGCTGACCGGACATTATCCCTACGGTGAAATCGAAGCTTTCCAGCGCCCGCGCTTTGGCGTGCCGGTGAGCGCCAGTCGATACCGCCCCGACCTGCCGGAATGGATTGCCCACAGCCTGGAACGCGGCGTTGCAGCCGATCCGCAGCTGCGATTTGAGACCGCCGAAGAGTGGTTGCTGCAACTGGAACAGGGCGAACGCCAGAGCCTGAACGTACGCCCCAGGCCCTTGCTGGAGCGAGAACCGCTGATGGTATGGCGGGCAGTGGCGTTGATGTCGTTGTTGATCAATCTGGTGCTGATGTTTTTGCTGCTTCACACCTGACAGCCGCTCGAAAACCCTGTAGTCGCTGACGAGCCGTGCGAGGCTGCGATCGGCTGCGAAGCAGTCGTAAAAGCCAGCTAAACCGCGTGCTCAGGTTTTACGACCGCTTCGCGCTCGATCGCAGCCTCGCACGGCTCGTCAGCGACTACAGGGGTAACGCTCCAACATCGGGCGGGGCGCTTTCATTCGGTGCATAAAACCCTCACCTCAACATTTCATCGCCCTTTAAACACAGGCCCTGGCAACTTGGCACAACCGCTGCATTAGCTCTTTCATCAATCATAAAACCCGGTCTTCAACGACGAAGAACAGGTTTCCCGAGAGAACGGGACAAGGACAAAGGTGTCCTCGCCAGGTAACTGGCGGGACACCTTTTTTGTTTGCGTACGATTTGTCGAGCATGGCCGCGGAGAACCTGATGAAAAAACTAAAACTGGTGATGATCGGCAACGGCATGGCCGGGGTTCGTACCCTGGAAGAATTGCTCAAGCTAAGCAGCGAGCTCTATGACATCACGGTCTTCGGCGCCGAACCCCATGCCAACTACAACCGCATCCTGCTGTCCCCCGTACTGGCTGGTGAACAGACCTTTGATGAGATCGTGCTCAACGATCTGGACTGGTATCAGGACAACAACATCACGCTGCTGCTCAACCGCAGAGTGGTGACGATCGACCGGGTAAAACGTCGGGTCATAGCCGACGACGGCACCGAGGCCGAATACGATCGCCTGCTGATCGCCACCGGCTCATCGCCGTTCATTCTGCCGATCCCGGGCAACACCCTGGACGGCGTCATCGGCTACCGCGACATTGCCGACACCCAGGCCATGATCGACACCGCCAAAACCCACACCCATGCGGTGGTCATCGGGGGCGGCCTGCTCGGCCTGGAAGCAGCCAACGGCCTGATGCTGCGCGGCATGCATGTGACCGTGATCCACAACGGCGAATGGCTGCTGGATCGCCAGCTGGACCGGATCAGCGGCCAACTGCTGCAAGACGCCCTCGAAGCCAGCGGCCTGCATTTTCGGTTGTGCGAGCAGACCAGCGCCCTGCACGACGCGGGCAATGGCCGGGTCGGTTCGGTGGAGTTCAAGAGCGGCCAGATCATCCCTGCCGACCTGGTGGTGATGGCTGCAGGCATTCGCCCCAACATCGAACTGGCAGAGCGTGCAGGCATCCCGTGCAGCCGCGCGATTCTGGTCAACGACACCCTGCAAACCTACGACCCGCGCATTTACGCCATCGGTGAATGCGCCAGCCATCGCGGTATCGCCTATGGCCTGGTGGCTCCCCTGTTCGAACAGGCCAAGGTCTGCGCCAACCACCTCGCGCAATTGGGCTTTGCCCGCTACCAAGGCTCCGTCACCTCGACCAAGCTGAAGGTCACGGGCATCGACCTGTTTTCTGCGGGGGATTTCATGGGCGGTGAAGGCACCGAAACCATCACCCTGCGTGATCCCATTGGCGGGGTCTACAAGAAGCTGGTGATCAAGGACAACGTGCTGGTGGGGGCCTGCCTGTATGGCGACACCGCTGACGGCAGTTGGTATTTGCGCCAGATCCGTGAGCACCACAGCATTGACGGGATCCGCGATCATCTGATGTTCGGTGAAGAGGTTCTGGCCCTGGGGGAAGTGCGCTGATGAACCGCCAGATCACCGCCTCCACCTGCTGCTATTGCGGGGTCGGCTGCGGCGTGCTGATCGAGCATGACGGCGAGCGCATTCTCGGCGTCAGCGGCGATCCGGCCCATCCGGCCAATTTCGGCAAGTTGTGCAGCAAGGGCTCGACACTGCACCTGACCGGCGACCTCAACGCCCGCGCGCTGTACCCGCAACTGCGTCTGGGCAAGACCCTTGCACGTGGCCGCACCGACTGGGACAGCGCACTGGATCACGCCGCCAGCGTGTTCGCCGCCACCATCGCCGAACACGGCCCCGACAGTGTGGCGTTTTACATCTCCGGGCAGTTGCTGACCGAGGACTACTACGCCTTCAACAAACTGGCGCGGGCGCTGGTGGGCACCAACAACATCGACAGCAATTCGCGGCTGTGCATGTCTTCGGCCGTGGTCGGCTACAAGCGCAGCCTGGGCGCCGATGCGCCGCCTTGCAGCTATGAAGACCTTGAGCTGAGCGATTGCGTGATGATCGTCGGCAGCAATATGGCCTACGCCCATCCGATACTGTTTCGCCGACTGGAGGAGGCAAAAGCTCGGCGCCCGCAGATGAAAGTCATCGTTATCGACCCGCGCCGGACCGACACCTGCGATCTGGCCGACCTGCATCTGGCCATTGAACCGGGGTCCGATGTCGCTTTGTTTCACGGGATTTTGCACCTGTTGTTGTGGGAAGACTGGATCGACCGCGACTTTATCAAGGCCCACACCCAAGGCTTGCCCGAGCTGAAAAACCTGGTACGCGACTACACCCCGCAGATGGTGTCGCAGCTCTGCGGCATCAGCGTCGAGCACTTGCAGCAATGCGCCGAATGGGTCGGCACTTCGCCGAGTTTTCTGTCGCTATGGTGCATGGGCCTGAACCAGTCCACCGCGGGCAGTGCAAAAAACAGTGCGCTGATCAATCTGCATCTGGCCACCGGGCAGATCGGCCGTCCGGGTGCAGGGCCGTTCTCCCTGACCGGTCAGCCCAATGCAATGGGCGGGCGCGAAACCGGAAGCCTGTCCAACCTGTTGCCCGGCCACCGCGAGGCCGCCAATCCCGAGCACAGGGCCGAAGTCGCTGCCTACTGGGGCGTTGAACAACTGCCGCACACCACCGGCCTGAGCGCCATCGAGCTGTTCGAGCAGATGGCCAGCGGCAAGATCAAGGCGGTGTGGATTGCCTGCACCAACCCGGCGCAATCCATGCCGGACCAGACCGCCGTGCGGGCGGCGTTGCTGGCCTGCCCGTTTGTGGTGTTGCAAGAGGCGTTTCATACCACCGAAACCGCCGCCTTCGCCGACCTGCTGCTGCCCGCCGCCAGTTGGGGCGAAAAGGACGGCACGGTGACCAACTCCGAGCGGCGTATTTCCCACGTGCGCAAAGCCATCACAGCACCGGGGGAAGCCCGTTCCGATTGGGCGATTACTGTTGATTTCGCACAGCGCCTGGAAAAACATCTGCGCCCTGCGCAACCCGGCCTGTTTGCGTTTACCCACGCTGCGCAGGTGTTCGACGAGTACAAGTACCTGACCCGCGGGCGTGATCTCGATTTGTCGGGCATCAGCCATGCCGTGCTTGACGCCCTCGGCCCGCAGCAATGGCCCTTCCCTGTCGGCGCCCGTGAAGGCACTGCGCGGTTGTATCTGGACGGGATCTTTCCTACTGCCTCCGGGCGGGCACAGTTTGTCGCCGACCCGTATCGAGCAGCCAAGGAGCAGCGCGATGCGGGCTTCCCGCTGACCCTGATCACCGGCCGCCTGCGCGACCAATGGCACGGCATGAGCCGCACCGGCACTGCCGCGCAGTTGTTCGGTCACGTCAGCGAAGCGGTGTTGAGCCTGCACCCGGATGAACTGCGCCGCCATCGCCTGCAACCCGGTGACTTGATCAGCCTCAAAAGTCGACGCGGGGCGGTGATCATGCCGGTCAGCAGCGATGACAGCGTGCGGCCGGGCCAGGCGTTTTTGCCGATGCACTGGGGCGACCGCTTTCTCAAGGGCGGGGTCAACACCCTGACCCTGCCAGCGTTCGACCCGCTCTCCAAACAGCCGGAACTCAAACACAGCGCCGTCCGGCTTGAGCCGGTGCAATTGCCCTGGCAGCTCTTCGCCCTGATAGAAGGCAATGTTCAACAGAAATTCGAGACATTGCGCCCGCTCTGCGAAGCTTTTTCGTATGTGAGTTTCAGCCTGACAGGCCGCGAGCGCCCTGCGCTGTTGATCCGTGCGGCCAGCGCCAGCGCGCCAGACCCGCAACTGCTGCACGACATCGACCACGCCCTGGGGCTCGACGAGGGGCCGGTGCTGGCTTACGACGACCCGCGCCGTTGCATTGGCAAGCGGGTACGCATCGACAATGGCCGCATTACTGCCATTCGCCTGGCTGGCGAAACCCTGGCCCAGCACTGGCTGCAAAACCTGTGGCAGGAAGGGCGCGCCGATGAACACCTGCGCCGCTGGCTGCTGGCGCCATTGAGCGCGCCACCCGGCAACGGCGATACCCCGGCCGCGGGCAACAAGATTGTGTGCAACTGCAAGAACGTCAGCCAGGGCGCGATAAGTGCTGGCATCGACCAGGGGCTGGACTTGCAGGGGCTGAAAAATACATTGGGCTGCGGAACGCAATGCGGCTCCTGCGTCCCGGAAATCAAACGCTTGCTGGCTGCCCAGGCGCAGCTGATCGCCGTTATCTCATGAGGAAATCACAATGAGTGCAAAAGTCTGGCTGGTAGGTGCAGGCCCGGGTGATCCGGAGCTGCTGACGCTCAAGGCCGTGCGCGCCCTGCGCGAAGCGGATGTGGTGCTGATTGACGATCTGGTCAATGACGCGGTGCTGGAGCATTGCCCGGCTGCCCGAGTGATTTCGGTGGGCAAGCGCGGTGGCTGTCGTTCGACGCCACAGGCGTTTATTCATCGCCTGATGCTGCGTTATGCCCGTCACGGCAAATGCGTGGTGCGGCTCAAGGGCGGCGATCCGTGCATCTTCGGCCGTGGTGGCGAAGAGGCCCAGTGGCTGCGCGAACACGGGGTTGAGGTGGAACTGGTCAACGGCATAACGGCCGGGCTGGCGGGCGCTACGCAATGCGCGATCCCGTTGACCCTGCGCGGCGTGGCCCGGGGCGTGACGCTGGTGACGGCCCACACCCAGGATGAGAGCCAGGTGAACTGGCAGGCGCTGGCACAAAGCGGTACCACGCTGGTGGTGTACATGGGCGTGGCCAAATTGAGCGAAATCCGCGAGCAATTGCTGGCGGGCGGCATGGCGGCGGATATGCCGGTGGCCATGATCGAAAATGCCTCCCTGCCCCACCAGCGCGAATGCCGCAGCCATCTGGGCGCGATGGAGCAGGATGCCCAGATGTTCCAACTGAAAAGCCCGGCGATTCTGGTAATTGGACGCGTGGCAGCCGCGAGTGCCGCACAACAGCTATTGGAAACCGACTTGCCCGCGATGGCAGCACTGCAATCTGGCCGGTAGACCGCGTCGCCTGAATCGCGAGCAAGCCCGCTCCCACAATGATGGGGGGCTGTGTCGCGGATGTGTGGACCGCACAAAACCTGTGGGAGCCGGGCTTGCCCGCGATGGCAGCACTGCAATCTCGCCGGTAGACCGCGTCGCCTGAATCGCGAGCAAGCCCGCTCCCACAATGATGGGGGGCTGTGTCGCGGATGGTGTGGACCGCACAAACCTGTGGGAGCCGGGCTTGCCCGCGATGGCAGCACTGCAATCTGGCCGGTAGACCGCGTCGCCTGAATCGCGGGCAAGCCCGCTCCCACAATGATGGGGGGCTGTATCGCGGATGGTGTGGACCGCACAAACCTGTGGGAACGTGGCTTGCCCGCGATGGCAGCGCTGCAATCTGGCCGATAGACCGCGTCGCCTGAATCGCGAGCAAGCCCGCTCCCACAATGATGGGGGGGGCTGTGTCGCGGATGGTGTGGACCGCACAGAACCTGTGGATGGTGCCTGAGACGCTGTATTGGGGTGATCTCAAACGACCCCCCTTTGTCGCGCTGTTGGCACGCTCGCGCGCTGTGCCCCTGTGCAAAGCGGCTATTTACTGAGCCGAATCGACCCCCGCCGTCATCCCGGTGTCATGGGGGTTTGTTTCCTTGACGGGCATTCACCCTTCGAGGAGTCCCCATGATTCGCCCCACGTTACTGGCACTCGCGCTCTTATCCGTGATCAACAACGCCTGCGCCGAACCCGGTCCGCCACTGCCCCATTCCCCCGGCGCACCTTATGCAGCCAGCCGTCTGGCGGACCGTATTGTGCTGACGCCGGGTGCCAATCCCGCTCGGGAAATGGCCGTGACTTTTCGCACGGACACCCGCCAGCTCACCAGTCAGTTGCAGTTGGCTGTGGCACTCGACGGCCCGCAACTGGATAAAGCCGCACGCGTGATCGAAGGCATCCCCCAGAGCCTGGAGACCGAGAACGGCGCCGCCCTTTTCCACCAGGTACGCCTGCACGACTTGCAACCGGACACCGCCTACGTGTATCGGGTCAAGGGCACCGATGGCTGGAGCGAATGGCTGCAGTTCCGTACCGCCGCCGAGGGGTTCAAACGGTTCAGTTTTATCTACATGGGCGATATGCAAAACGACATTCTGTCGCTGGCCTCGCGCAGTGTTCGCCAGGCGCTGCAAAGCGTCGCCAACCCGGCGCTGATCGTTCACGCGGGCGATCTGGTGTCGCAACGCGACGACCTTGTGCATGACGATCAATGGGGAGAATGGAATCAGGCCGGTGGTTTTCACTACGGGATGATTCCCCAGGTGCTGGCCGCCGGAAATCACGAGTACCTGGACAGCCTCAACCTCGACGGCAGCGAAAGCCGTACCCTTGGCCCGCACTGGAGCCGCCAGTTTGCCCTGGCGCAAAACGGGGTCGAAGGGCTGAAAAGCACCACCTACTTTGTCGACTATCAGGGCGTGCGTTTTATCGTGCTCGATGGCACCTCGGCCCTGGACATGGGCACCCTGGCCCAGCAAACCCGGTGGCTTGAGCAAAGCCTGAAAACCAGCCGTGCCCGCTGGAATATCGTGGTCAGTCACCAGCCCGTCTTTACCTGTGCCCGCCCTGAAGATACCGAGCCATTGAAGCTCGCCTGGAAGCCTGTGTTCGAGCGGTATGCGGTGGATCTGGTGTTGCAGGGCCATGACCATTGCTACAGCCGTGTCACCGATGAAGCCGGTCGTGTGGCATCGAAAGCGGCCCGCGCGGGCGGCAAGATTCAGGGTCCGGTGTATATGGTATCGGTGGCCGGTTCCAAGATGTATGGCCTCAATGACCGGGCACAACAGCAGCCGGACCGCAGCGCCGAAGAAACCCAGCTGTACCAGACCATCGAGGTGCAGGACTCCCGCCTGAAGGTGCGCAGCTATACCGCGGCGGGCACGCTGTATGACGCGTTTGACCTGGAGCGCGACGCCAGAAACCGCAACCATCTGCGCGAGCCGGTGAAGTCCCTGCCTGCCGAGCGCGCCTGCACGCAAACGGCAGGCCCCGATGGTTTTGCCTGCAGCTCACGGGCCAAATAAGTCGCCTGTGGGAGCGGGCTTGCTCGCGATACGATCGACGCGGTGTAACGGATTAACCGCATCGTCTGCATCGCGAGCAAGCCCGCTCCCACAATGAGTGGCCGGGTCAGGGGCCTGGTTGATCAGGTGATCGGTGCCGGGTTGAACAGGGTGATGTCGTTGTGCAGTTTGTGCTGCTCGGCCCAGGTGTGTTTTTTACCGCTGGCGACGTCCAGGTAGTAATGGAACAGCTCCCAGCCCAAGTCTTCGATGGTCGCGCGCCCGGTGGCGATGCGCCCGGCGTCGATATCGATCAGGTCCGGCCAGCGCTGTGCCAGTTCGGTGCGGGTCGACACTTTCACCACGGGGGCCATTGCCAGCCCATACGGTGTGCCGCGCCCGGTCGTGAACACGTGCAGGTTCATCCCGGCAGCCAGTTGCAAGGTGCCGCACACAAAGTCGCTGGCTGGCGTCGCACAAAAAATCAGCCCTTTGCGCGTGAAGCGCTCGCCCGGGCCAAGCACGCCATTGATCGCGCTACTGCCGGACTTGACGATGGACCCCAGGGATTTCTCGACGATATTCGACAACCCGCCCTTCTTGTTACCCGGCGTGGTGTTGGCGCTGCGGTCTGCTTCGCCCTTGGCCAGGTAGCGGTCGTACCAGTCCATTTCCCGCACCAGCTCTTGGGCGACGGCCTGGGTCTCGGCACGGGAAGTCAGCAGGTAGATGGCATCGCGCACTTCGGTGACTTCGGAAAACATCACCGTTGCCCCCGCACGCAACAACAAGTCCGAGGCATAACCCAGCGCCGGATTGGCGGTGATCCCGGAAAACGCATCGCTGCCGCCGCATTGCATGCCCAGGATCAATTCAGACGCCGGTACGGTTTCGCGACGGCGCTGATCGAGTTTCTTGAGGCGGACTTCGGCCAGGGCCATGATCTGCTCGATCATCTCGGTAAAACCGTGGCTGGAATCCTGCAGGCGGTACAGCCACGGATCGCTCAGGTCCACCGAGCTGTCGTTTTCGTGCATCACCTGGCCGGCCTGCAATTTCTCGCAGCCCAGACCGATGACCAGCGCTTCACCGCCCAGATTGGGGTTGCGCGCCAGGTTACGTACCGTGCGGATCGGGATATAGGCGTCGGTGGCGCTGATCGCCACCCCACAGCCGTAGCTGTGGGTCAACGCAACGACATCGTCGACATGGGGGTAAAGGGGCAGCAGTTCGTCCTTGATCCGCTTGACCGCATGGTCCAGCACGCCGGTCACGCACTGCACGGTGGTGGTGATGCCCAGAATATTGCGCGTGCCCACGGTACCGTCGGCGTTGCGATACCCTTCGAAGGTGTAGCCCTCAAGGGGTGCCTGCGCGGGCGGAACATCCGTGGACAGCGGCAGGCTGTCCAGGGGCGGGGCGGTGGGCATGCGCAGCTGGTCTTCGTTGACCCAGCTGCCCCGCGCAATGGCTTGCAGGGCGTAGCCGATGATCTGGCCGTAGCGAATCACTTCGCCGCCCTGGGGGATGTCTTCCAGAGTGACTTTGTGGCTCTGGGGCACAAAGTCCAGCGTCACGAGGCCATCCGCAAACACAGTACCGGCCGGTACGCCCTGGTCATTGACCACGACCGCAACGTTATCCAGCGGGTGCAAGCGGATCGAGCGCGGCGAATCAGAATGTTCAATCAACGTCATGATGCCGCTCCTCAAGAATTCACAGGTTTAAGTTCAGCAGTTTTCGGGTCAGTGGTCGGTGGCTCTTTGAGTACCACACGCTTGATCGGCCCGACGATGACCAGGTAGCTGAACACTGCCATCAATGCGTTGCAACCGACAAACACCAGTGCCCATTTGAACGAGCCGGTGGTGCTGATGATGTAACCGATGACGATGGGAGTGGTAATGGAAGCGAGGTTGCCAAAGGTATTGAACAGGCCACCGCTCAGACCGGCGATCTGCTTGGGCGAGGTGTCGGAGACCACGGCCCAGCCCAGTGCGCCCACGCCTTTACCGAAGAATGCCAGGGCCATGAAGCCAACCACCATCCATTCAACGTCCACATAGTTACAGGCCACGATGCTGCTCGATACCAGCAGGCCGACGATGATCGGCGCCTTGCGGGCGAACGTCAGCGAGTGGCCTTTGCGCAGCAGGTAATCGGAAATCACCCCGCCCAACACCCCGCCGATAAATCCGCAGATTGCAGGCAATGACGCAATGAAGCCCGCCTTGAGGATGGTCATGCCGCGGTCCTGTACCAGATACACGGGGAACCAGGTCAGGAAGAAGTAGGTAATACCGTTGATGCAGTACTGGCCCAGATACACACCGAGCATCATGCGGTTGGTGAGCAGTTGACGTATGTAGTCCCATTTGGGTCCGTCAGACTTTTTGCCTTTCTGGTCCATATCGACCATGCCGCCGTTTTCAGCGATGTACTTGAACTCTGCCTCGTTGATGCGAGGGTGTTCACGCGGGCTGTAGATCACCTTGAGCCAGATGCCCGAGAAGACGATACCCAGGATGCCCATGACGATGAACACATGCTCCCAACCAAAGGAGTAGACGATCCAGCCCATCAACGGTGCGAACAGCACAGTGGCGAAGTATTGCGCCGAGTTGAAGATCGCGGACGCTGTGCCACGTTCTGCCGTAGGGAACCAGGCCGCAACGATTCGGGCGTTTCCGGGAAAAGAGGGTGCTTCGGCCAGACCCACCAGAAAGCGCAGCATAAACAGCGCAACGACCGCTGTGGACATGCCGAACTCACCGATAAAGCCTTGCAGCACGGTGAACAGAGACCAGGTGAAGATACTCAGGGCGTAAACTTTTTTGGAACCGAAACGGTCGAGGAGCCAGCCACCGGGGATTTGTCCGGCCACGTAGGCCCAGCCAAATGCGGAGAAGATATAACCCAGGGTTACGGCATCGATGCCGAGGTCTTTTTGCAGGCTGGAGCCTGCGATGGCGATAGTTGCACGGTCTGCATAATTGATTGTGGTCACCAGGAAAAGCATGAGCAAAATCATATAACGGACATGCGTCGGCTTGGTCGCTTGCATGAGGTACTACTCCCACTGTTTATTTTTATGCGCGGGTGAATCTATTTTTTTGGTGTAGCTGACTTACAGTTTCTACAGATAAATGCGCTAGCCGACGGTCGTAATCCTTCACACAAAAGGCCGCTGATTTCTCAGCGGCCTTGGCTTTTGCTTACTGCGGACCTTGCTTGTCGATCAAGGCAGCCAGTGCCTCGTACTCTTCTGGCAACAAGTCGGTCAGTGGCGTACGCACCGGGCCAGCACTGTAACCGGAAATAGTGGCGCCAGCCTTGACGATGCTGACCGCGTAACCGGATTTGCGGTTACGAATGTCCAGGTAAGGCAGGAAGAAGTCGTCGATGATCTTGCCCACGGTGGCGTGATCTTCACGGGCCACGGCGTGGTAGAAATCCATCGCGGTTTTCGGGATGAAGTTGAACACCGCCGAGGAGTAAACCGGTACGCCCAGCGCCTTGTAGGCGGCAGCGTAGACTTCGGCGGTCGGCAGGCCGCCCAGGTAGCTGAAGCGATCGCCGAGGCGGCGACGGATCGACACCATCAACTCGATGTCGCCCAGGCCATCCTTGTAGCCGATCAGGTTCGGGCAACGCTCGGCCAGACGCTCCAGCAGCGGCGCGGTCAAGCGGCAGACGTTACGGTTGTAGACGATCACGCCGATTTTCACCGACTTGCACACGGCCTCAACGTGGGCGGCAACGCCGTCCTGGCTGGCTTCAGTCAGGTAGTGCGGCAGCAGCAGCAAACCTTTGGCACCCAGGCGCTCGGCTTCTTGAGCGTACTCGATGGCCTGACGGGTCGAACCGCCTACACCGGCGAGGATCGGCACGCTGGTGGCGCAGGTATCAACGGCAGTTTTGATCACTTGCGAATATTCGCTGGCTGCCAGGGAGAAGAACTCACCGGTGCCGCCTGCTGCGAACAGGGCCGAGGCGCCGTACGGGGCCAGCCATTCCAGGCGCTTGATGTAGCCCTCGCGGTGGAAATCACCTTGAGCATTGAAGTCGGTTATCGGGAAGGACAACAGACCGGAAGAGAGGATGGACTTCAGTTCTTGTGGATTCATTATTCGAACACCCTGGGAGCACGTTGTGATGAAAAATACGTAAGCACTTCGCTACGTCGTACGTCATCGTACAACTTAAAAAGATAAGGTCAATATCATTTCGTGAATTCGTGTTCAGCGGCGCCTGAATTTGGCCTGATGAAAATCACAAAGCCCGTCTAATACGGGCTTTGTGAGAGTTGCGCAGGGTTGAAATTAAATTTCAGAGAGGAGGTAGGTTGTCTGAGAACACCCGTTTACAACCTGAATTCCGTAGCAGCTGCCAAGGGACGAAGGCTGCGTTCGGGTGCGTAGCGCCCGCTAATCCTGAATCCAGGATTGGCCTGACGCACCGCAGTGCCCGGGTTTGCGACGACTGCGTCGCCGGACGCAGCCTTCGGCAGCTGCTACGAATTGGCGAATCCTACCCGCGTTGCGCTTCTGCTTCTTCATGGGCATGACGCAGGCGTTCGCGGCTGTTGGTCAGGTGCAGGCGCATGGCCGCACGGGCCGCTTCGGAATCCTGACGGGCAATGGCCTGGTAGATTTCTTCGTGCTCGCGGTTGAGCCGGGTCATGTAGTGCTGCTGGTCATCATGGGCCAGACGCGCAGAATTGAGACGGGTACGCGGAATGATGCTGGTGCCCAGGTGAGTCATGATGTCGGTGAAGTAGCGGTTGCCCGTCGACAGCGCAATCTGCAGGTGGAACTGAAAGTCCGACGCCACGGCATCGCCATTGCGTGCCGCGTTTTCATTCAGGGCATCCAGCGCTGCACGCATGGCTGCCAATTGTTCCTCATTGCGACGCTGGGCAGCCAACCCGGCAGACTCCACTTCAAGGCTGATACGCAGTTCAAGAATCGCCAGCACATCGCGCAAGGTAACGACAGTCGCCGGGTCGATCCGAAAACCGCTCGGGCTCGGCGTATCCAGCACAAAGGTGCCGATACCGTGGCGAGTCTCGACCTGCCCGGCCGCCTGCAAACGGGAAATCGCTTCGCGCACCACCGTGCGGCTGACGCCGTGCGCCTCCATGATCGCTGACTCGGTAGGCAACTTGTCGCCACGCTTGAGCATACCGTCGCGGATCTGCTCGGACAGCACCGTCACCAACTCTTGCGCGAGGCTACGGCGCTTGCGAGGGAGGCGGGGTACGTCGATCTGGTTATCCATGTTGAACATTTTTCTCGAAATCAAAGGGGTCAGGGGCACTTCATGAAAGCAGCTGAAAAAACGCCCTGACACACTGGACGTCCGTGCTGCTGTGCTCCCGCATGGATGCATCATAGCTCAAGCCGGTTGTACGATCACCCGCTGACACAGGTGAACGCAAAACCTGCCGCCGCCGTCTTGCCTGCGATGCTGCCCGCGGGCTTATCAGGCCGTCTGCGGCGAGGACTCATCCGCTTGGCTCTCACTCACGACAAACGGGTCGTCCGGGATCCAGAACAAAAACGGGTCCTTGGCCGGGCGGTTGTCATAAGGTCGACGCCCCTCCTCCTGCGCTGATGCACCGGCACGACGAAAGCCATACACCTGGCGCCGCTCGACATGAATGCTCGGAGCCGCCCCTTCCCCACTGGCAGGCTCGATATTCATGGCCTTCAAGGTGGCCAGCAAATCTTCAATGATCAGCTGGCGATTCAACGTGAACGCCGACGCGAAGCAGCGCCAGAAGCGCCAGCCCGCACGTTCCAGAATGCGCTGGCGGCGCATGTCGCTGTCCCAGCGGTCCGGCCCGTGAAAGCGGTCGCCATCACACTCGATCGCCAGGCGGCTGTCGTTGTCCCCCTCCACCACCATGTCGATCCGATAAGCCCCGACGCCAACCTGCGGGATAACCCGATAACCGCGCTGCGTCAGTTCATCGTACATATCGCGCTCGAAACCCGATTCGCACAACTCGCGCAGATCGCTGACCTGCGCGGCATCCTGCGTAAACGGGGTCTCAAAGTGTTCAATCAGGCCTCGGCGCAAACCATCGACCGCACTCAGGTCGGTGAGCTCGACGCTGCGCACCAGATACATTCGGTCCCGCGCCCGCGACGCGGCCACATTGAAGCGCTGGGCAATCGAGTCGCGGCTGTTGGCAAAACAGTCGCCGGGGCTGGCCACCATCGACAGGAACATGATGTCCCGCTCCTTGCCCTGGAAAGTGCGCGCATCGCCACAGCTGATCTGGAACTGGGTGATCACTTCTTCACCCAGCTCCTTGGTCAGCATCTGCATGACTTTTTGCGCCTGCTCGGCCCCCAGCAACGAGACCACGCCAATGCTGCGCCCCGCGATCTGCGGCATGGCAATCAGGCGGCGGATTTCCTCGACAATCACATTGGCTTCGCCGAGGTTGAACTTGCCCTTTTTCTCCCCGTCCATTACCCGCAAATCCACCAGCGGCGGGTCCAGGCGCTCGGTCATCATTGGCAGGCGCAGTGGCTTGAGTTCGTGGTTGTAGAACTCGCGCTTGGAATATTCGATGATCGGCGCCACGCAGCGGAAATGCTCGCGCAGCATGGTGCCGCTCTTGGCAAACACCACTTTGAACAGGTCGTACAGCGAACGCTCGGGGGACATCAACGGCCGGTAGAGCCCGACCTGATTGCCCAAGAAGCGCGCCATCATGTTCTGCACTCGCTCTTCTTCCATGCCGATACCGTCCGGCGAGACCTGTTTGTCATCGCCCACCACCAGCACTTTTTTCGCCCGCAACAACGCTGGCAGTGCCGTCAGGTCAGACTGGGACGCCTCATCGATGATCACCAGATCAAAGGCACCGTACTGGGCCGGCAAACTTTCGCAAATGCGGTAATGGGGCATGATCCAGCACGGGATCGCCGAGATCGCCACATCGGCGGCCAATCGTGCGTCCTGCCGGTAACGCCCGGCACGAACGCCCGTACCCTTGCCGATTTTGCGGATCGCGGTGCGGTACAACTCCAGGGCAGCCCTGACACTCGGCGTGGCGTTCTCCGACAACCGCAGCCAGGTGCGCTTGACCACCGCATCCTGATACAGGCGCGACAGGTTCAGCTCCAGTTCACCGCGTAATGTGAACAGGCGCTTGAGGTCTTCGCGCCCGTCGATACTGTCGAGGTAACGCGCCAGACGGCTCAGGCGCCACACCTCCAGGCAGTTGTCCGGGAGCAGGTCATCCACCGGCTCCAGGCTCGGTTCGTCGCGCAAACGGGCGGCCCAGATCAGGCCGCCGCTGTGTGCGATGAGGTCCGTCACCTGCTGCACCGTGCCGAGCGCACCCGTCAAAGCCAACACCCGGCGCAGCTCGTCCATCAGTTCGGACCACTGCACCTGAAGCTCGGCGATCGTCACCTGCGGCTGGCCCAAACTGGTGTCCAGAAACCCTTGCAGGCGCTCGCTCACTGCACCGCCACAACCGGCCAGTGCCGTGTTGAAGGTGTGCTTGATGGCCCAGGTAGCCGCCAGTCGGTGACGCATCAGGTGATGGCGCAAAAAGCCTTCGCCCTTGCCCAGTACAGCCTCGTCACTGCGCAACTGACTGACGTCGGCCCAGTCCACGAGCAGGTGCCTGAGCTCGGTTTGCGCACGGATTTCGCCCTGCTCGGCGCGGACAATATCGCCGTACTGTTCGATCGCCCGGGCCGCCGCCAGCAGTTGCTCGGCATCGGTTTCAAGGGTCGGCAGCGGCATCTCGCCAGCCAGTGCATTCCAGCGCAACAGCAACGTTCGTCCCAGTTGCTGGAAGCGCACAAATGCCTGCACGTGCGCCCAGTCCTGATCGTTCTGCGGCTTGCTGCCCAGCACCAGAATGGCGTCCAGCAACTGTTTTTGGCTGCCCTTGCCGATCAGGCCGGACAACCCGAACGGGCGTCGTCCCTGGGCCAGGTTATCGATGGCGGCCACCACTTCGGGCTGCGCCTGGAGCTCGAATGACAAGCTCACCGGCCGGGCTACAAATGCCTTGCGACCTGTCAGCGCCGCTTCGATCTCGCCCTTGAGGCTGTCAAAAAGCCCCAGCACATCGGCATTGGGGTTGCGCGACAAGTAGGCCTGCATGGCCGGAACCCACGGGTGCTCTGCGCTTTTGAGCTGCACTCGCAGTGCCTGCAACTGCTCCAGGTGCTCCACCAGAGCCTGTGCCTGCTCCAGGGTCTGCGTGCTGGCGTCCAGCAAACGCGGCACCTCGCCCGTGCTTTCCTTGTGCTGCAACTGGCTTTCCCGGGCCAGATCCTGATGGACCTGAATCAGCGTTTGCGCATCCGGGAAGTCGGCCAGTTGCGGGACTTTGTGGCCCAGATAAGCCAGCGAATCCTTGAGTTCAAGCCGCGCTTCACGCAAGGCGATGATGTCTTGCAGGCTGAAACGCGGGCGATGTTCGTCCCCCACCCCGATCTGATCGGCAAAGCCGTTGATCTCGTCTTGCGCCGCAGCGACCTGCAACGCGGCATGGGTCGGGCTCAGGCGTTCGCCGTCGATTTCCAGGTCTGACAGGTTGCGTTCGGCCCAGTGGGTAATCTCACGGTCGACACTGGTCATCTGACCGTGGAGGGTATTGATTTCGTCGTCAATCTGGCCGATTTCGCGCTTGTACAGCGACCGATCAATCCGCTGGACCTCAGCTGAGATTTTCTGAATGGCGAACTCGAACTGCTTCATGCCATCCGCTTCGCTGCTCAGCAGGCTGATTGCCAGCGGGCGAATGTCTTCGGGGAGTTTTTCCTGTAGCACGGCCAGTGCCGGGTCTTTCATCGACGTCACCAGCACCCGCTTGCCATTGGCCAGGTAATGGCTGATGACGTTGGCAATGGTGTGAGTCTTGCCGGTGCCCGGCGGCCCCTGCACCACAACCCCGTCGTGCATCTCCAGCAACTGGATGATTTGCACCTGTTCGTCGTTGTAAGGCTTGGGAAAGTACAGCTCATGAACCTTGGTTCCAGGCGCATCGCCACCTTGGGAGCCACTGACGTAGGACAAACCCCGGAACGGGGGCAGGACTACGTCCTCAAGCACGCTGGAAGGTTCGGTCAAGATCGCCTGCAACGCCGGTGGCAATTCACCGATTGCCTCGATCTCGCCTTCAAAGCGGCCCAGGTCTTCAATAAACATATTGCTGTCGCGGGTGCGGGCAAACAGGGTCCAGGTGTCTGTCACGCATAAATGCTCGGCGGCCTTGGGCACCGAGCGATCGCCCTCGGCAACCGTCACCGGCAAAAACTGCCCCTGGGCATCGAGCAGTGAAGAGGCAGAGCGAATCACCGGTTCATGACTGGAAGGATTGAACGGGCTGATTGCGGCCTGCTCTTTCTTGAAGAAATCCTTGGCCAGGGTCGCCAATGCCCCTACCCCCGGAATATCGGCGGCCACGTAGGCGTCGACTTCCAGCCGGGGCTCAGCGGCGCGTGGCCGGACTTCGATGGCCATGGAGTCCGGGTTAATGGCTATCTCGACCAACTGGCTGATCAACGGGTAGTGGATGACGCCAACCACGGGATGTTCCCACGTCGAAACGCCCAATCCCCAGACCAGTTCCAGTTGCGCATCCCCCAGATTGCCCTGCATCTGCTGCACCAGCAAAAACAGTTCGGCATAGAGTTCGATGCTTTTACGCCGTAGTTTTTCCTCTGCGGCCCACAGTCGCCAGGCAGTTTGGCTGTAGGACTTGAACTGCGCCCTGATCTCGCCAGCGTCCAGGCAATCCTCAAGATTCACCCACTCATCCACCGGGGCGTCTTCGCTGAGCTCGATGCCGACCGCGGTCAACCGCGTAAGCTGCGGCTCGGACAACAGGCCACTGTTGATCAGCGCCTCACGTGTCACCCGAAGTTTTAGCGCAGGTTCGGTTTGCGGCGTGCCCTTGAGTTCGATCCACAGCGCCAGCAACGGGCTCAAGGGC